>NZ_JBAKHW010000026.1:0-110613 GCF_036906815.1 Micromonospora sp. CPCC 205539
TCCCGCCCCGGCGGCGCGGCCCGGCCCGGCGGCGCGGCCCGGCCCGGCGGCGCGGCCCGGCCTGGCGGCGCATGATCGACTCCGCTTCGGCGATGTCGCGGTATCCCCGAGCCCAGACACCGCGAGATCGCCGATCTCGAGTCGATCAAGGAGATCCCGGTCCGGAGGCGGCGGCTACGCCTTCGAGATAGCCGCGGGCTCGTTCCGCCTTGGGGTAGCGGCCGACCAGCGCCCAGAACCGGGCGTTGTGGCTGGGCACGATGAGATGTGCCAGCTCGTGCAGCAGCACGTAGTCGATCACCCACTCGGGCATGTCCTGCACGCGGTGCGAGATCCGGATGCTGCGGTCGGCGGGCGTGCAGGAGCCCCACCGGCCGTTCTGGTTGGTGACCCACCGGACGCTGGCGGGCACCGCCTTCGCGCCGTACCCGCCGAGGTGCAGCTCGATCAGCCGGGTGGCCCGGGCCAGCAGGTCGGCGTCGGAGCGGGCCAGCCGGCCCTCCCGGGCGGCGAGGCGGGCCAACATCCGGTCGACCCACTCGCTCTCCTCGGCACGGGAGAACTGGTCCGGGATGAGGACGACGACCCGTTCACCGTCGCGGTACGCGGACACCGTGCGTCGTCGACGCTGGCTGCGCCGCACCTCGACGACCGGCTTGCGCGCTGCCGCCATCACTGGCCCGCGCAGCCTCGGCTACGTGTCACGAAGGAAAGCTAATGCGTACTGACCAGGGGTCCGCAAGGGTCAACCAGCCGACACACGCCCGGAAAATGGTGATTGGTCGCCCAGCGTCCCGAAAATTTCTTGGCCAGGGTGCCGCGAAGCCATCTCGTCACCCTTGGTGAACACCACCGGCGGCGCCTCGCGGTCCTCCCCCACCGTAGGTGATCACCGTGCCCGGCGCCGCCGTGGGGGCACCCGCACGGGTGGCTGAGGGCTTTTGGCCGGCGTGTCCCCGCCAAACTGACTTATCCGACCTATTTCGCCATGCACACTCTCGACGTCGACTAGCTCACAGTGTCGATGCACAGCTGACATGGAGCCGCCCAGACCTGGGTAGGGTCCGCGGACCAGCGGTCACGAGCGTGGCCGCGGAGTGAGACCAGCGCCGGAGCCCCTGGTGGCCCGCCGCCGGGCACCCCGCCGGGACGGCATTGACCGGCGGACGAGACGAGGAGGACACCGTGGCCGACCAGGCCCAGACGACCTACAACGGTTACTGCGTGAAGTGCAAGGAGAAGCGGGACTTCGAGGGGCACGTCGAGGTCTCGAAGACCGGTATGAACATGGCCAAGGGCAAGTGCCCGGTCTGCGGGACAACAGTGAACCGCATCCTCGGCAAGGCCAAGGTCTGACCCGTACGGGTGGACGGGGGCGGGATGGCCGTCGGCCATCCCGCCCCCGCCGCTCCAGCAGGGCGTAACCATCGCCTGTCGGGTGCCCGACAGTGTTACCGGCCGGTTGTGGATAACCCGCCAAATCCTGTGGACAGCGCTGGACAGCGGCCCGACCGCCTGTGGACAACGATCGACGCACCGCACGGACACGGTCACGATTCGTCATCATGAGCCGTACCGCGCTGCCCCGCCCCACGCTCCTGCCCGGCCTCAGCCGGCTCTGGCGGGACCGGCACACCCTTCAGCTCGGCGTCGGCCCCGGGCCTGCCGCGCTGCTGGAGCTGGCCAACCCACGCGCCGCCCACCTGCTCGACCTGCTGGACGGCACCCGCAGCGAACGCGCCGTGCTGACCCAGGCCGCTGCGGCCCAGGTGACCACCGACGAGGCCCGTGGCCTGCTCGACGCCCTGCGCGCGGCGGGCCTGCTGGTGCCGGCACACAGCCTGCTCCCCCGGGACCTGACCGGCCCGGTCCGCGCCCGACTCGGCGCGGAGGCCGGTGCGCTCGCCCTGGCCAGGGCCCGACTACCCGGCACCCCGGCGCAGGTCCTGCGCCGGCGCCGGGCCGCCCGGGTGCTGCTCACCGGCGCCGGGGCGCTCGGCGGGCCGCTGGCGGTGGCTCTGGCCCAGGCCGGCGTCGGGCAGGTGTTCCCGCAGCTCAACGGCCCGGTCCGCCCCGTCGACCTGATCGGCACCGGCATCACCGCCGACGAGCTGAGCCAGCCGCTGGCCCCGGCGGTGCGGGCCGCCGTCAGCCGCGCCGCGCCGGGCACCAGCACTCGTCCGGGCCGGGTCACCCGCGTCGACCTGGTGATCCAGCTCGGCACCGATCGGCCGCCCGCACTGGTCGCCGCCGGTCTCGCCCAGCGTCGCCAGCCGCACCTGCTGGTCACCGTGCGCGAGGGCGTACCAGTCATCGGGCCGCTGGTCCGCCCGCCCGCGGGGCCCTGCCTGCACTGCGTGGAGCTGCACCGGGCCGACCGCGACCCGGCCTGGCCGCGGCTCGCCGCCCAACTCGCCACCGCCGAGCCGGTGGCCGCCGGCGCGACCGGCACGCTGCTCGCGGCCACCGGGTACGCGCTGGCCGAGGCGCTGGCGCAGCTCGACGGCGGCAGCCCGGAGACGCTGGGCGGTGCCATGGAGATCAGCGATGCCGGCCGGTTCCGCCGTCGAGGCTGGCCACCGCACCCGGCGTGCGGGTGTTCGCGAAGCCGGGTGTCCGCACCAGCCCAGCCGCAGAGCAGCAGCGGGGCCCTCCGGTCGGTAACAATGACCGAGTGACCGACATCCCGCGCCGGGCCGTGTCCCGGACCGCCAAGCTCGCCGCTCTGCCGCTCGGCTTCGCCGGGCGGACCGTCCTCGGCATGGGCAAGCGCGTCACCGGGCTCGCCTCCGACGTGATCTCCGCAGAGATCCAGCAGCGTACGGCCGAGCAGCTGTTCAGCGTGCTGGGTCAGCTCAAGGGCGGGGCGATGAAGTTCGGCCAGGCACTGTCGGTCTTCGAGGCCGCGCTGCCGGAGGAGATCGCGGCGCCGTACCGCCAGGCGCTGACCAAGCTCCAGGAGGCCGCACCGCCGCTGCCGGTCGCCAGCGTGCACAAGGTGCTGACCGAGCAGCTCGGCCCGGACTGGCGGGACCGGTTCGTCGAGTTCAACGACACCCCGGCCGCAGCGGCCAGCATCGGCCAGGTCCACCGGGCGCGGTGGCGGGAACCGGGGCACGACTCGTCGGGCGAGCCGAACAGCCGCGACGTGGCCGTCAAGATCCAGTATCCGGGCGCCGGTGACGCGCTGCTCGCCGACCTCAAGCAGCTCTCCCGGCTGGGCGGAATGTTCCGGGCCATCCAGCCCGGCCTGGACGTCAAGCCGCTCCTGGTCGAGCTGCGGGAGCGGATCACCGAGGAGCTGGACTACGAGCTGGAGGCGGAGTCGCAGCGCACCTTCGCTGCCGCGTACGCCAATGACCCGGAGATCTACATCCCGGCGGTGATCTCCACGTCACCACGGGTGCTGGTCACCGAGTGGGTGACGGGCACTCCGATGGCCGACATCATCCGGGAGGGCACCGAGGAGCAGCGGGACGAGGCGGGCCGGCTGATGGCCACCCTGCACCTGTCCGCGCCGCAACGGGCCGGGCTGCTGCACGCCGACCCCCACCCGGGCAACTTCCGGCTTCTGCCGGACGGCCGGCTCGGGGTGATCGACTTCGGCGCGGTGGCCCGGATGCCGGAGGGCACGCCCGAGCCGATCGGTCGCATCGCCGCGCTCGCCCTGCGGGGCGACGCCGACGGGGTGGTCGCGGGGCTCCGGTCAGAGGGCTTCATCGGCCCCACCGAAGAGATCGACGCCGCGGGGGTGCTCGACTTCATCCGGCCGATGCTGGAGCCGATCGCAGCCGACGGGTTCCGGTTCACCCGGGCCTGGCTGCGGGCCGAGGCAGCTCGACTGGCCAGCCCTCGCTCCCCCACCTACCAACTGAGCCGGAAGCTCAACCTGCCGCCGTCGTACCTGCTCATCCACCGGGTGACGCTCGGGTCGATCGGGGTGCTCTGCCAGTTGGAGGCGAAAGCTCCGTACCGGGGCATCCTGGAGCGCTGGTTGCCGGGTTTCGCGTCGGTCGGCTGACCGCGGACGAGACACCGAGGGGCGGGTGGCCGGAGAACCGGCCACCCGCCCCTCTTTCGGTGGTACTACAGAACGCCCAGGTCGCGGGCCGACCGGTTACGGCTGGTCAGGGCGACGGTACGGGCGGATCGGGTTGCCTCAGTGCTCGTGGTGGTACGACCGGCCTGAGGCCGGCGCATTCGAGCCCGGGACAACGCTTCGTGGAGTAGTTGCATCTCGAAAGCTCCGTTCGGGACGTGCAGCATGGTCTTCTCACTCGCTGCCGGTGTGACACCGGCGTAGTTGGGACGGATCGGGAACATGTCAGGCCGCCAGCCGGACCGCACTACGCACCTCGGACAGCCCGGTGGCTGCCAGGCGCGCCTCGGCCTCGACCCGGAGCGCGGCGTCGCGGGCAACGTCCTCCTTGCGCGGACGGCCACGGGGCCGCTTGCGCGGAACGACCGCGCCACGCTCGAAGATCTCGCCGCCCCAGACGCCCCACGGCTCCGCTCGCTCCACCGCTCCGGACAGGCACTCGACGCGCAGCGGGCAGTCCCCGCATTGCGACTTGGCCATCTCGAGCTCGGCGGGCGAGTCGGAGAACCACAGGTCGGGGTCGAACTTCCGGCAGGGCAGGTTCGCCTCCATTTCGACGCTCACGTCGAGGGGGGCCAACGCCAGACTCATCGCCCGGTCACCTCTCTCTCACACTTCGATCTTGTGGATCGCATTCCGACGTACTTCGGCAGGGCAAAAAACTGAGGCCGCGGATCCCGGTAAGCGGGTTCCGCGGCCTCGAGGTGAGCCGGTTGGTCTGATGGTCAGACCGGTCTACCTCGAGGTGGAACGCCGCGGACATCCATGCGCTTCTTGGCGACCTGAATGCCCATGCCCGTGGAGCCACTGGTCCCCTCGACTCCGACTGGCGCGACGGTCAGATTCAGCTCGGCCTGAACCTGGACCTGGTGCACCTGCGGAACCGACGGTCGTGCGGCCGTAAGGGCCACCCGGACAGCCGACAGCGGAGCGTGGACAGCCGGCATCACCGCCAGACGCTCATAGGTGAAGATCTTCACGGGTGCCACCTCCCTCACGTTCCTCGAATCGACCGGACCAACCCCCGTGAGCAGCCGGAATGGCGCCGCTCGCGAGGTGTGTCCTGAGGTTATTCCTCGCGCTGGTGCGAGGGCAAACGAATTTACGACGAGATTTCGAAAGTTTTCTCTGGGCAGACGTCGTCCACCCCCGCGCCCCCCACGAGCGCCAGCACCGATTCGCCGTATAGGCCCAACTTGCGGGGACCGATGCCGGCGATGGCGATCAACTCCTCCGAGCGGCCGGGCCGCCGCTCGGCCAGCGCGATCAGCGTGGCGTCGGTGAAGACCACGTACGCGGGGACCTTCTGCGCCCCGGCCACCCGCTGCCGCCACTCGCGCAGACGTTCGTGCAGCTCATCGTCGATGTCCGAGGGACAGGTGGGGCAGCGGCCCAGCTTGCGGTCCGGACCGGCGAGCAGGGTGGCGCCGCAGATCCGGCAGGACACGATCTGGGTCCGCCGCTCGGGGCGACGGGCCGGGCCGGTGCCGCCGCTGGCCCGCTCGGTCCCGCCGGAGCGGTCGAGCTGGGGCAGGAACCGCGACGGACGCCGGGCCCGTCCGCCCGGCGAGCGCGCGGCGGCGTACGACAGCCAGAGCCACTGCCGGGCCCGGGTGATCCCGACGTAGAGCAGTCGGCGCTCCTCCTCGACCTGCTCGACGGTCTTCGCGTACGTGGTGGGCAGGGTGCCCTCGGAGAGCCCGACCAGGAAGACCGCGTCCCACTCGAGCCCCTTGGCCGAGTGCAGCGACGCGAGCGTCACCCCGTCCACCGTCGGCACGTGCTGCTGGGCCGCTCGGCGAGCCAGCTCCTCGGTGAAGTCGGCCAGGGTGACCGCGCGCTCCACCGAGGCCGCCTCGCCGATCGGCAGCACCTCGGGGGTCGCCGCGTACTCCTCGGCGAGCTGGACCAGCGCGGCCAGTGCCTCCCAGCGCTCGCGTGCGGCGCCGCCGGCCGGGGGCGCGTCGGGTGCCCAGCCGACCGCGGTGAGCGCCTCGACGACGGCCGTGGGCAGGGGCGTCTCCCCGGGGATCGACCGGGTGGCGGCGCGCAGCGCGACCATGGCCTGGCGCACCTCGGCCCGCTCGAAGAACCGCTCGGCCCCCTGCACCACGTACGGCACCTCGACCTCGGTGAGCGCCTTCTCGTACGCCTCGGACTGCGCGTTGGTGCGGAACAGCACGGCGATCTCCTTCGCCGGCGTGCCCGCGTTGATCAACGCTCGGCAGCGGGCGGCCACCGCGTTCGCCTCGGCGGGCTCATCGGTGAAGATTCGCAGATCCGGCTCGGGGCCGGCCGGGCGCTGCCCGCTCAGCTCCAGCCGGAGCCGGGCCTCGGTGCCCCGGGCCTGGGAGATCACCGCGTTGGCCAGCCCGACCACCTGCGGCGTGGAGCGGTAGTCCCGGACCAACCGGACCACGGTGGCGCCCCGGTGCCGACGCGGGAAGTCGACCAGGTAGCCCGAGGTCGCCCCGGTGAACGAGTAGATCGTCTGGCTGGCGTCACCCACCACGGTCAGGTCGTCCCGGCCGCCCAGCCAGGCGTCCAGCAACCGCTGCTGGAGCGGGTTGACGTCCTGGTACTCGTCGACCACGAAGTGCCGGTACTGGCTGCGGACCTGCTCGCCGACGTCCGGGTGCTCCTCGATGCCCCACACCGCGGCACGCAACATGTCCTCGAAGTCGATTACGCCGTTGCCGCGCTTGAGCTGCTCGTACGCGGTGAACACCTCGGCCACCTTCGCCGGCTCGTGCGGCGTGTCGCGCAGCGCGCGGGCGGCCCCGACCACGTACTCCCCGGGCTCGATCAGCGACGACTTGGCCCACTCGATCTCGCCGGCCAGGTCCCGTGCGGCGGCCCGGTCGGCGCGCAGGCCGACCCGGGCCGCGGCGAGGGTGACCAGCCGCACCTTGCTGTCCAGCAGCTCGGGCATGGCCCGGCCGGCCAACAGTCGGGGTGCGAAGTAGCGCACCTGGCGCAGCGCCGCGGCGTGGAACGTCCGTGCCTGCACACCGCCCACGCCGAGCAGGGTGAGACGACTCCGCATCTCGGCGGCGGCGCGCGCGGTGAAGGTGACGGCGAGCACGTGCCGGGGGGAGATCTCACCGGAGAGCGCCCGGTGGGCGATCCGGGAGGTGATCGCGCGGGTCTTGCCGGTGCCGGCGCCGGCCAGGATGCAGACGGGGCCGGCGGGTGCGGTCACCGCGGAGCGTTGCTCGGGGTCGAGCCCGGAGAGCACCCGTTCCGATGCTGAGTGAACCACCACAGCGAGGAATCATCTCAGCTCCCCCGGACGTTACAGCCACTAGCCTCGGCTTGATCCGCAAGCCGGCGGCCGGAGGAGTTGGAGGATCCGACCATGCTGACGATGTATTCCACCCCCTGGTGCGGCTACTGCCATCGGCTGAAGTCGCAGCTCGACCGGGAGGGCATCGGGTACGAGGTGGTCGACATCGAGCAGGACCCGAAGGCCGCGGACTTCGTGATGAGCGTCAACGGCGGCAACCAGACCGTGCCGACGCTTCGCTTCGCCGACGGCAGCGCACTGACCAATCCCTCGATCAACCAGGTCAAGCAGCACCTCGCGACTCTCGCCGCCTGACCGGCAGGTCACCCCTCGACGAACGGCCGTCCCACCCGGGGGCGGCCGTTCGTCGTGTCCGGTATCCGTCACCTCGGGGATGGCCGACGGCCTCCGCTCGTCACCTCCCGGTCGGCGACCTCGACCGGGCGCCGGGGCGCCGGAAGGATCGGGCGGGTCGGCGGCGTGGGCGGACGGGCACCGGACGGCGCGCTGAGGTGCCGGCCCCGCCAGAGGTAGCCGCCGGCGGCCAGGGTGGCGACTCCGACCAGCGCGAACAGTGCCCGATAGTCCAGGAGCCCCACCAGCAGGGCGCCCGCCCCGATGGAGAACGCCTGCGGTCCGCTCACCACGGCCGAGGTGGCGGCGGCGACCCGGCCGACCAGGCCCGGCGGGGTACGCCGCTGGATCAGCGTGTGCAGCCCCACCATCGTCAACGGGATCGAGACGCCGGCCAGCAGCACCGCCGCGAACCCGAGCCGGATATCGGGGTACGCGAGGGCGAGCGCGGCCGGCCCGAAGAACGCGACGCCGGCGGCCAGGGTGCCGACCTCGCCGAGCCGACGGATCAGCGTCGGCGAGCAGAGTGCGCCGAGCAGTCCGCCCACGCCCTGCACGGTGACCAGCACGCCCACGAAGGCGGCGTCCCGGTCCAGCCCTTGGTCGACGTAGGCGAAGATGAGCGACTCGGTGAAGCCCATCACCAGCGACCCGAGGCCGTAACCGAGCAGGACCCGGCGCAGAGCCGGCTCACCGGCCAGGTGCCGCAGCCCGGCGCCCAGCTCGGCCGGCCAGCGCAGCCGTACGGTCGGCGGTGCCGACTGCGGGGTGGGCAGCGCGGTGACCACCGCGGCCGCAGTCAGAAATCCGACCATGCCGACCCCGGCCAGCGCCCACCCGCCGATCGCCGCGTAGAGCGCCGCGCCGGCCAGCGGGCCGATCAGACGCAACCCCTGACGTACGGTCTGCAGCACGCCGTTCGCCTCGGCCAGCAACTCCACCGGCACCAGTTGCCGGATCAGCCCGCTGAGCGCCGCGCTGAGCGTGATGGACGACAGCCCGTACAGGGCGGCCACCAGGTAGACGAGCCAGACGTCAGCGGCGTCCCGGACCGTGAACAGCGGGGTGAGCAGCGCTGCGGTGACCAGGTTCGCGGCCACGAAGAAGGGCCGACGCGGGTAGCGGTCGACGAACCAGCCGACCAGCGGTGCCAGCGTCATCGGGGCGACGACGGCGAAGATCGTGCCGCCAGCGAGGCCGTTGGAACCAGTCAGATCCTTGACCCAAATTGCGAGTGCCAGCAGCAGGATCGACTCGGCGGTCATGCTGGCCAGTAGGCCGCAGAAGAGCAGGCGGAAGTCGGGTCGGCGCAGGACGGTGCGCATGGGGGTCCCTTCGGCGGGGAGGGCGCGCCCGGGTGGGCGTGGTCGACGGGGCAAAGGCCGCGGGTCCCCCGATGTCCCGGCGTACCCATGGTCCTCTTTTCTGCAAGACACGCCCCCGCCGGAACCTCCGGCGCCGGTCGCGCCGTCCATACTGACCGTGGGGGGCGAATTTCATACAGTTACCGTCGCGTTGCGGCGGTCGACGGGAAAGAGGACACCGTGCCTCCTGCCGCACCCAGCCCGATCCTGCGTCGTCGCCGGTTGGGCCTCGAGTTGCGCCGCCTGCGCGAGGCCGCGAGCCTCACCGGGGACCAGGTCATCGAGCGGATCGGCTGGGCCTCCGCGTCCAAGCTGTCCCGTTTGGAGAACGGCCGCAGCCGGCCGGACCCGCAGGACATCGGCACCCTGCTCGACCTCTACGGCGCCGACCAGGCGCTGCGGGAAGAGCTGCTCGGGATCACCGGCGCGGCCGGTGACATGCGGGGCTGGCTGAAGAACTTCCCGGCGATGACGGAGCAGCAGCGCGGCTTCGCCGAGCTGGAGACGGGCTGCGCGGAGATCTCCGAGTACAACCCGGTGCTGGTGCCGGGGCTGTTGCAGACCTCCGGGTACGCCCAGCTCCGGATCCTCTCGGCCCGTCAGGTCGACGAGGGCGCCGGTGAGCCGGAGCAGGGCGAGGAGCCCACGACCGAGGTGCAGGCGCGGCTGGCCCGCCAGTCGCTGCTGACGCGGGAGCCCGACGCGCCCCAGTACACCGCGGTGCTGGACGAGGCGGCGCTCGGCCGCCGGGCCGGCCCGCCCGATGTGCTGCGCGAGCAACTGGTGCAACTCTGCGAGCTCGCACTGCTGCCCAACGTGACGCTCCACGTGCTACTTCGGGACACACAGGTCGGAAATTGGTACCTTCCGCCGACCGCGTTCTCCCTCTATCGGTTCGCTGATCCGCTCGATCCGGAGACGATCGCCATCGAAGGGGGGTTCACCGACGTCATGTCGACCGAGTCAATCGCGCTAAATCGCTATAAAGTGGTGTTCGAGTGGCTATGCACGGCGGCACTGAGCGCCTCGGACACCCATTCGTGGCTGATCGAGGCGACGGGACGGCTGACCGAGGCGACGCCTCCATCCACAGTGACGTTCGGGCCGACAACGGCGCCGACCCAACGTCGCCGGGACTCGGGGCGACTGACGGACCGGTGATCCACGGGGGACCCTCCGTCGGGGCGTGCGGCACCACTCGTCCCATCGGAGCGGTTCACACCAGGAGCAAAACCATGAACGACATCCGCAACACACCGTCCGTCTCCGGACACCCGTTGACGGACGCCCCGTGGCGTACCAGCACCCGCAGCCAGACCTCGAACTGCGTGGAGTTCGCCCCGCTGACCACCGGCCCGACGGCAGTCGCGCTGCGCGACAGCAAGGACCGAAGCGGCCCCGTGCTGCAGTTCAACCGGGCGGGGTGGCTCGGCTTCATCGCCGGAGCAAAGAAGGGCCAGTTCGATCTGAGCTGATCTGGTGACCAGGGCGGGGCCGTCGGCGTACTGCCGGCGGCCCCGTCGCGTTATCCGCTGCCCGATGCCGCTGAGCAGCCATCAGTCGATCGGACAAGGCTCAGAACCGATAGGCGCGTTTCACTTGCTGGGACGAACACGGGGCGTAACATAACCATCGAGTTCGTGGAACTTCCACGATGGCTATCCGTCTCGGTTCATCCGGAGACTCCTATGCGGTTCCTGATCGTTCGCACCGACATCCGCACCGTCGCCGACGGGGACATCGCCGCCGCCTTGGCGGACGGCAACCGACTCCGGGACGAGACGACCACTCCCGAGCCACGCCGGCAGACCGTGCACGCCGAAGACCGGGACGCGGCGCTGCATCTGGCCCGGGCGCTGGCCACGGTCGGCGCGGTCCGCGCCGGCAGGCAACGGGTCAAGGTCCTGCCGCTGAGCGAGCCTCGACCCGCCTTCGGTCATCCGCCGCGCCGCACCGGCACCTGATCCACCAGACGTCCGTCGTGGTCGATCGGCTCCCCCGCCGTTCCACTCACTCCAACCGACCACGACGGGCCTGTTCCCGGCTCGTGACCGCCGCGGCAACGGCGGTCACGGGCCGGGACCGCGCTCAACGGTCGCCGTCCACCCAGCCGTCCAGCCAGCGGTGGATGAGGAACAGCGCGATCGACGAGGGTGGAGGCAGGATCAGTCGGGCCCCGTCGCCCACGTCCACGGTGCGACCGGCCAGCGCCTCCCCGATCTCCCGCCGGGAGAACCACCGGGCGTACGCGATCTCGGTCGGGTCGACCCGCACCGGATCGGCCGGGTCGGCGGTGGCCAGGAAGCCCAACATCAGCGAGCCGGGGAACGGCCACGCCTGGCTGCCCACGTACCCGATCCGCTCGACCCCGATGCCCACCTCCTCGTGGACCTCGCGCAGCACGGCGGCCTCCGCCGACTCCCCCGGCTCGACGTAACCAGCCAGGCAGGAGTAGCGCCGACCGCCCGGCGTGCCCGGCCAGCTCGCGTTATTGCCCAGCAGGCAGTGCCCCTCCGGGCCGGCGACACCGTCATGGACCAGCACGATCATCGCCGGGTCGGTACGCGGCCAGACCCGCTCCCCGTTGCGGTCCACCCGGGACCAACCGGCCTCATCCATCACCGTCGGCGCTCCGGTGGCCGCCGAGTAGCCGTGCCGGGTATGCCAGTTGACCAGCGCCAACGCGGTGGTGAAGATGCCGGCCTCCCGGTCGGCGAGCAGGTGGCCCACCTCCCGCAGGTTGACCGCCCGGGTGCCCGGCAGCGCCGGCAGCGGCGCGTCGACCGCGAAGACCGGCACCCCGTCCGGCTCGACACCGAGGAACATCGCGATCGACTCGGAACCCGGCGGCACGTCGGCCGCGCCGAGCAGCACCAGCGCCGGAGGCGTCGCATCGGTACGGGCCAACGCCCGCCCCCCGTCGGTGGAGTCGAGCAGCAGCACCCGGGCGCGCAGCCACGCCTCGGTCAGCCACTGCGGGTCCAGCCGCCGGTGCGCGGCCCGGTCGAGCGTGGACCGGGCCAGCGGTGGTGCGGTCTCGCCACTCATTGCACGGGCTCGGTGCGCAGCGGAGTCAGCGCGGCCAGCCCCGGCGTGACCCGCTCGGCGTCGCCGAGCACCACGACCGCCGCCCGAGCCGGCGCGAGGTGGTGCGCCGCCGCCCGCGCGACATCGTCGACGGTCGCCTTCGCCAGCCGCGCCGCGTACTCGGCGAGGAAGTCCAGGCGCAGCCCGTTGCCGGCGTACGCGCTGGTCAGCGCCGCCAGCCCGGCCTGGGTGGACATGCCGAGCTGGAGGGTGCCGAGGGCGTACTGGCGGGCCTGCTCCAACTCCTCCGGCTTCGGCGGCAGCGAGGCGAGCCGACCCAGCTCGTACGTCGTCTCGAGCAGCGCCGGACCGGTGACCTCGGTGGCCACCTCGGCGGCGGCGACCAGCACCGACCCGGCCACCGAGTGCTCGATCACCGAGTGCGGGCCGTAGGTGTAACCCTTGTCCTCGCGGATGTTCTCCACCCAGCGGGAGGAGAAGTAGCCGCCGAAGATCAGGTTGGCCAGTTGCAGCGCGGCGTGGTCGGGGTCGGTGCGCGGCACGGCCGGCAACGCGATCCGCAGCGAGGACTGCACCGAGCCGGGCCGGTCGACCAGCAGCAGTGGCCCGGGCTCCAGCGGCGGGGTGGGCGGCAGATCGGCGGAGCGGCCGGCGCCGGCCCAGCCGCTGAGCGCCCGCTCGGCCGCGTCGAGGGCCCGGTCCGGCTGCACGTCACCGACCAGCACCAGTTGCGCGCCGGCCGGATGCACCCGCTCGGCGTGCAGGTTGCGCAGCGCCGCCGGCCGGACGGCGCGGATCTGACCCGGCTCGGGGGTCTGGGTGGCGTACGGGTGCCGGCCGTAGATCCGCTTGAGCAGCGCCTCCCGGGCCAGGTGCGCCGGCTGGCTCTGCGCCACCTGGAGCCGGTCGACAAGTCGGTCCCGCTCCGTGGCCACCTCGTCGCTGGGGTAGCTGGCGGCGGTCAGCACCTCGGCCATCAGCTCCAGCATCCGGTCCAGGCCGCTCACCAGACCGGCGCCGGACAGCATCAGCCGGTCCGGGTCGACGCCCGCGGACAGCCCGCCGCCCACCTTCTGCAGCTCGGCGGCGATCTGCACGCTGGTCATCGACTCGGTGCCGGAGAGCATCGTCTGCGAGAGCATCGCGCCACGGGCCAGGTTGGCCCGGCCGAACGGAATCCAGAGCCGCAGCTCGACCAGGGGTACGGCGGGTCGGCGTACCGCGATCACGGTGAGGCCGTTGCGCAACGTGCGCTCAGCCTGCTTGGGCACCTTCAGCTTACGGTTGGGGCCGAGCGGGGGCAGCGTACGCAGCCCGGCGGGAACGGTGGCGGTCACTGATTCACCTTCGTTCGCGACTGCGGGGCTCGCAGGACCGGTTCACTCCTCGCGCTCACCGAGCACCTCCCGCGATGACCTCGACCGCGGCGCGGCGCTCCGGCCGCAGGGTGGCCGCGGCCGCTCGCACCTGCTCCTCGGTGACCTCGCCGACCAGCCGGGGCAGCTCGTTGAGCAGACCGGGATCGCCGCGCTGCTGTTCGAGTACGGCCATCGGCAGCGCCCGGCCGAGCACCGCGTCGGTGTCCCGTAGGAGGTGGGTCGCCATCCGCGCCTGGGTGCGGGCCAGCTCGCCCTCGGTCAGCCCGTCGGTGGCCAGGCGGTCCAACTCCTCGTCGATGGTGCGCAACACCTTGTCGACGTCACCGCCCGGCGGCAGGTGCGCCTGCAGCAGCAGTGCGGTGGGGTCACGCACGTCGAACGGGTCACCCATGAAACCGAGGTAGCCGCCGAGGCTGGTGACCACCCGGTCACGCTGGACCAGCCGCTCGACCAGTCGCGACGCGTCGCCGTCGGTGAGCACCTCGGCCAGCACCACGTACGGCAGGTAGCCGGCGAAGTCGGTGATCGGGTCGGGCACCCGCCAGGCGCCGGCCACCGCCGGCAGCGGCGCCAACGCGTCGGTGTACGAGGTGCGCCGCTCGGCGGTCAGGTCGGGCTCGGTGAAATCGGGCCGCTGCGGCGCCGGCCGGGCCGGCACGTCGCCGAAGTGGCGGGTGACCAGCTCGGTCGCCTCGGCCACGTCGATGTCACCGCTGACCGCGAGCACCGCGTTGCCGCTCGCGTAGTAGCGGCGGAAGAAGTCCGCGGCGTCGGCGACGGTGGCCGACTCCAGGTCGTCGAAGGAGCCGTAGCCGTCATGCGCGTTCGGGAAGGTGTCGAACATTACCGGCGGGAGGGTCAGCCAGGGGAAGCCGCCGTACGGCCGGTTGAGCACGTTGACCCGGATCTCCTCCTTGACCACGTCGACCTGGTTGCGCAGGGTCTCCTCGGTCAGCCGGGGGCCGCGCATCCGGTCCGCCTCCAGGAACAGCGCGCGTTCCAGCGCGTTGCTCGGCAGCGTCTCGAAGTAGTCGGTGTAGTCCAGGTGGGTGGAGCCGTTGAAGGTGCCACCCGCGCCCTGCACATGCCGGAAATGGGCCAGCTTCTCCAGGTTCTCCGAACCCTGGAACATCAGGTGTTCGAAGAGGTGCGCGAAGCCGGTCCGCCCCTCCGGCTCGGAGCGGATGCCGACGTCGTAGACCACCGCCACCCCGATCACCGGGGCACTGCGATCGGGGGTGAGCACCACCCGCAGGCCGTTGTCGAGGGTGAACCGCTCGACCGGGTACTTCGTCGCTGGAATTCTGGATCTCCGCGCCGCCACGGAACGACCCTAGCGCGTCGGCACCCCCGCCACCGGTGACCTCCGCGGAGCCGCCGCGACCGGGGCGCTGACCAGGGGCAGCACCTCGGCGCCGACGCGCTCGGCCTCCTCCCGGTGCGGCCAGCCGGAGAGGATGAACTCGTCGACGCCGAGCGCCGCGTACTCGTCGATCCGCGCAGCGACCTCGGCGTAGCTGCCGACCAGCGCGGTGCCGGCGCCCTCGCGGACCAGGCCGACCCCGGCCCAGAGGTTCGGTGCGACGGTGAGCCCGTCGGTGCGGCCGGCGTTCAGCGTCGCCATCCGGGCCTGGCCGACGGAGTCCATCCGGCGGAACCGGGCCTGGGCCGCCGCGATCCGCTCCGGGCTCATCCCGGCCAGCAGCCGGTCGGCCTCCGCCCACGCCTGCGCGCTGGTGGCCCGCGCGATGACGTGCAGCCGAAGCCCGGTGCGCAGGGTGCGGCCGCGCTCGGCGGCCAACGCCCGGATCCGGGCCACCCGGGCCGCGATCGCCGTCGGGGGCTCACCCCACATCAGGTACGCGTCGGCCTGCTGGGCGGCCACCAACTCGGCCGCCGGGGACGCGCCGCCGAAGTAGACCGGCGGCGGGTCGGTCAGCGGGCTGGCCAGGCCGCCGCCCTCGACCCGGTAGTGGGCGCCGGCGTAGTCGAAGGGTCGACCGGCCCAGGCCCGGCGGAGCACCTCGATGAACTCCCCGGTGCGCGCGTAGCGGTCGTCGTGCCCCAGGAAGTCGCCGTACGCGCGCTGCTCGGCGGGGTCACCGCCGGTCACGATGTTGAGCGACAGCCGGCCACCGCTGACGGCCTGGAACGCCTCGGCCTGCTGGGCGATCAGTGTGGGCAGCGCGAAGCCGGCCCGGACCGCGACCAGCATGCCGAGTCGCTCGGTGTGCTGCGCGACCGCCGCGCAGACGATCCACGGGTCGGGGCAGCCAGCGCCGACCGGGGTGAGCACGGCGGAGAAGCCGTGCTTCTCGGCGGCCCGGCCGACCTCGGCCAGATACGCCACAGTGGCGGCCCGATCGTGCCGGGCGGCGCCCGCGGTGACGGTGGCGGCGCCGACCTGGTCGCCGTCGCCGGAAGTGGGCAGGAACCAGTGGAAGGTCATCAGGGGGTTGCCTCTCTGCCGATCACCGAGGTGCCGCCTACCCTAGCAAGCCGGTAGGAATTGTCGACATGTCTAGGACCCGACATCCCGATATATGGATGGCTCTTGACGCTCATCCCGGCCTGGCCCAGTCTTCCTACCAACTAACTAGGAATACTGCGGATTGGATGGACGATGAGACGGCTTCCCCTGCGCCGGATGGTCACCCTGGCCACCCTCGCCGTGGTCGGCGCGGCGACCCTGGGCAGCACCGCCGCGTGCGGCGACGACAGCGAGGGCGCGGGCGGCAGCTCCGGCCCGGTGACACTGCGCCTCGGCTACTTCCCCAACATCACCCACGCACCGGCGGTCGTCGGCGTGGAGAAGGGCATCTTCACCGAGAAGCTCGGCAGCAACGTGACGCTGGAGCCGAAGACCTTCAACGCCGGCCCGGCCGCCATCGAGGCGGTCTTCTCCGGAGCGCTGGACGCCACGTACATCGGTCCGAACCCCACCGTCAACGCGTTCTCCAAGTCCAAGGGCGAGGCGGTCCGGGTCGTCTCCGGCGCGGCCTCCGGCGGCGTGGCGCTGGTGGTCAAGGCCGGCATCAACGGCGCGCAGGACCTGAAGGGCAAGAAGATCGCCACCCCGCAGCTGGGCAACACCCAGGACGTGGCGATCCGCTACTGGCTCAAGCAGCAGGGGCTGACCACCACCAAGGAGGGTGGCGGCGACGTCAAGATCGTCCCCCAGGAGAACGCCCAGACCATCGAGACGTTCACCAGCGGCGCGATCGACGGCGCCTGGGTGCCCGAGCCGTTCGTCTCCCGGCTGCTCAACGCCGGCGGCAAGGTTCTGGTCGACGAGCGCGACCTCTGGCCCGACAAGAAGTTCGTCATCACCAACCTGCTGGTCAGCACGAAGTTCCTCAAGGCGCACCCGGACGTCGTGCAGAAGCTGGTCGACGGCCAGGTGGCCGCGAACGAGTTCGTCAACAGCAAGCCCGACGAAGCGCAGCAGGCCATCTCCGACGCGATCGGCAAGATCACCGGCAAGCCGCTCGACCTGAAGCTGATCAAGCAGGCGTGGCCGACGTTGGAGTTCACCAACGACCCGATCTCCACCTCCCTCAAGGCCGGGCTCGACCACGCCGTCGACGTCGGGCTGACCGAGCCGGTCGACCTCAAGGGCCTGTACGACCTGAAGTACCTCAACACCGCGCTCAAGGCGCAGGGCAAGCCCGAGGTCACCCAGCCATGACGTCGACCACGACGACGCCGGGGAACGCGACCCCGGTGGGCGCGCTCCCCCGGGTGGCCCAGGGGGACGGGGGCGGGGGGAACGCCGTACTGGCCCTGGACGGCGTGTCCCTGGACGTGGCGCCGGGCGAGTTCGTCTGTCTGGTCGGCGCGTCCGGCTGCGGCAAGAGCACCCTGCTCAATTTGGTCGCCGGGCTGGACCGGCCCAGCGGCGGGCAGATCGACGTGGCCAGCGATGCCAACCCGGGGCTGATGTTCCAGGAGCCGGCCCTCTTCCCCTGGCTGACCGTCGACGGCAACGTGGAGGTGCCGCTCAAGCTGCGCGGCATGCCCCGGGCCGAGCGACGCGCGCGGGTGGCCGAGCTGCTGCGAACGGTGCACCTGGCCGACTTCGGCCGCAAGCGCCCGCACGAGCTGTCCGGCGGGATGCGGCAGCGGGTCGCGCTGGCCCGCACGCTGGCCCTGGACACCCCGGTGCTGCTGATGGACGAGCCGTTCGGCGCGCTGGACGCGATGACCCGCGACATCCTGCACGACGAACTGGAACGCATCTGGTCCGAACGCAAGCTCTCGGTGCTCTTCGTGACGCACAACGTCCGGGAGGCAGCCCGGCTCGCCGACCGGATCATCCTGCTCTCCAGCCGCCCCGGCCGGATCATCTACTCGACCGAGGTGAGCATCCCGCGGCCACGACGGATCGACTCTCCCGAGGTCGCCGCCATCGCCGCCGACGTCACCGAGCGGCTCCGTACGGAGGTGGGCCGCCATGGCCAGTGACACCCTCACCAGCACGGCGCGCTCCGACGCGGAGATCTCCGGCCTGGACGCGCTGGAGATCGCGGGTCGGGAGAAGGAGGAATCCCGAGCCAGGCGGATCTGGGCGGCGACCTGGCCCAAGCTGGCCGCGCTCGCCATCGCCATCGCCATCTGGCAGGTCGTCGTCTGGACCGGCTGGAAGGATCCGTGGGCCCTGCCGGGCCCGGTGCCCGTGTTCGAGGATCTCGCCGACTACGCCCTGAGCTCCGCGCTCTGGGACGGGCTGGCCACCACCGCACGCCGGGCGGTGATGGGCTTTGCCGCCGCGGTGGCCGTCGGGCTGCTGCTCGGCCTCGGCGTCTCCCGGTCGAAGGTGCTCCGCGCCGCCATCGGCTCCATGATCACGGCACTGCAGACCATGCCGTCGATCGCCTGGTTCCCCCTGGCGATCCTGCTGTTCCAGCTCAGCGAGCAGGCGATCTTCTTCGTGGTGGTGCTCGGCGCCGCGCCGTCCATCGCCAACGGGGTCATCCACGGTGTGGACTACGTGCCACCGCTGTTGAAGCGGGCCGGCCGCAACCTGGGCGCGCAAGGGCTCAACCTGTACCGGTACGTCATCGCGCCGGCGGCGCTGCCGGCGATCGTGGCCGGGTTGAAGCAGGGTTGGGCCTTCGCCTGGCGCAGCCTGATGGCCGGTGAACTGCTGGTCGTCATCGCCTCCCGGACCTCGATCGGCGCGCAGCTCACCTACGCCCGGGACTTCTCGGACGCCGAACGGCTGATGGCCATCATGATCGTCATCCTGGTCGTCGGCATCGCCGTGGACGCCGCGTTCGGTGCGGCGGACAAGGCGATCCGGCGCCGCTGGGGCGTGCTGGACCAGGCTGGTCAGTGACGTGTACGTCTCAGCGCGCAGCGACTACGCGCTCCGGGCCATGCTCGCCGTCGCCGCCTCCGGCGGTGGCGGCGAGCTCGTGAAGGCGGCCAGCCTGGCCGAGGTGCAGGAGATCCCGCTCAGTTTCCTGCAGAGCATCCTGCTCGACCTGCGCCGCGCCGGCCTGCTGCTCAGTCATCGCGGCACCGAGGGCGGGTACGCGCTGGCCCGCCCATCCGACGAGATCACCGTCGGGGACGTCCTGCGCGCGGTCGGTGGCTCGCTGACCACGGTGCGCGGGCTGCCGGCCGACCGGGCCGGTTACCACGGGGTGGCCGCCGGCCTGACCGACGTCTGGCTGGCGGTGCACGGGGCGATCGCCACGGTGGTCGACAGCACCACCCTGGCCGACCTGCTCACCCGCACCCAGCCGTCGGATCGCGCGTCCACGCCCTCCTGACCACGTCGGAGGCGGTGTGGTCGGGCCGGTGCCCCGCCCGCCCGACCACACCTCGTACCGATCCTGACCGGGTCTGCCCCCTTGCCGACACGGCCGGTCCGGTCGCTGCTCAGCCCACGCTCACGACCGTCGAGCCGAAGCTCGGGTCGCCGGGGCTGTGCAGCTCCACCAGGCCGGCGGGAGCATTACCCGCCGGCATGGCGTGCCAGGGCGCGAAAGCCGCGACCACAGCGAGCACAAGCCCGGCGAGAGCGAGCGCGACCACCAGGATCAATTCGCGTACCGCCCCAGAGCTGGCTTCGCCCGCCATGGTCACACCCCTCCCGTGCCGGGCCCCCGCCCGACTTCCCCCCACGGGTCAGCTTCGACCACGAACAGCCGGGGCGCAGTCGGCCAGCCGACCGAGCAGAGGCTGATTACCGACTCAGCCGGGCGGACCGGGCGGCCAACCGACCCCGCCGAGCGGACCACGCGGCGCGACGGACGGGCAGGCCGGGCGGAAATCCGGGTCAGCCCACAGACGGACCGACCCGCCCAGCTGACGCGGGGCGGGTCGGTCGGGACGTACCGAAAACTCAGACGGTGCGCGGGCGGCGCGGCCGGCGGGACCGGCCCGACGCGCGATGCGCAGAACGGGCGGCGCCGTCGGTGGACGTTGCGCCGGATCCACCGGCGGCGCGGACCCGAGCGACGGGCGCCGGCGGGGCGGCGATGGTCACCGGAACGCCCGACGGCTCGCGGGCACCGGTCACCCGGGCCAGCGCCCCGTCACCCGCGCGCACCTGGACCGACTCGGGCCGGATACCGGCGGTGGCCATCAGCCGGGACACGTCCCGGCGCTGCTCCGGCAGGACGAGGGTGACCACGGAACCGGACTCGCCGGCCCGGGCGGTCCGGCCGCCCCGGTGCAGGTAGTCCTTCGCCTCCGTCGGCGGGTCCACGTTGACCACCATGTCGAGGCCGTCGACGTGGATGCCACGGGCCGCCACGTCGGTGGCGACCAGGGCGGTCACCTGGCCGGTGCGGAACTGCTCCAGGATCCGGGTGCGCTGCGGCTGGGACTTGCCGCCGTGCAGCGCGGCCGCGCGTACCCCCTTGGAGAGCAGCTGGCGGGCCAGGCGGTCGGCGCGGTGCTTGGTGCCCATGAACAGGATGGTGCGGCCCTCACGGGCGGCGATCCGGGTCAGCGCGTCGGGCTTGTCCAGCGCGTCGACGTGCAGCACGTGGTGGGTCATCGCGGTGACGGTGGCGGTGCCCGGGTCGACCGAGTGGGTGACCGGGTTGCTCAGGAAGCGGCGGACCAGCCGGTCCACGCCGCCGTCCAGGGTGGCGGAGAAGAGCATCCGCTGCCCCTGCGGCGCGACCTGCTCCAGCAGCTTGGTGACCTGCGGCAGGAAGCCCATGTCGGCCATCTGGTCGGCCTCGTCCAGGACGGTGATCTCGACCTGGTCGAGTCGGGCGTCGCCACGGTTGATCAGGTCGTGCAGCCGGCCGGGGGTCGCGACGACCACCTCGGCGCCGGCGCGCAGAGCGTCCGCCTGCCGCTGCAACGACAGGCCGCCGACGACTGTGGTGCAGCGCAGCCCGACGGCGCGTGCGTACGGGGCCAGCGCGGTGGTGACCTGCTGGGCCAGCTCACGGGTCGGCACCAGCACCAGGGCGAGCGGGCGACCCGGCCGGGCCTTACGGCCGGCGGTGCGGGACAGCAGCGGAAGCCCGAAGGCGAGGGTCTTGCCGGAGCCGGTGCGACCCCGACCCAGCACGTCCCGGCCGGCGAGCGAGTCGGGCAGCGTCGCCGTCTGGATCGGGAACGGCTCGGTGATGCCCTGCGCGGTCAGCGCGGTGAGCAGCGCCGGCGCCAGACCGGTATGAGCGAACGACGGAATAACTGTGGTCATGCGGAAACGAGCCTTCCTCGACGCGGAACGTGTCGAGGGAGGGCGCCGAAGTCGGCGCTGTCAACCGGCGGCGCAAGGCAGCCAGGACTCACAAGCACGAACCGATTGGAGTACGGGCCGGCCCGCCGCCGGGCCGCCGCCTGCAAGCGCAGGCGGCGGCGGGGCGGGCCGGTCCCGTCACCGTCACACCCGGAGGGCACGACAGGTAATGCTGACCGATCCGAAGATCAGAGCGGGCGGATGTTCTCCGCCTGCGGGCCCTTCTGGCCCTGGGTCACCTCGAACTCGACCCGCTGGTTCTCGTCCAGGCTCCGGTAGCCGGAGGACTGGATCGCCGAGAAGTGGGCGAAGACGTCAGCGCCGCCGCCGTCCGGGGTGATGAAGCCGAAGCCCTTGTCAGCGTTGAACCACTTCACGGTGCCAATAGCCATGTGTTTCGTCTCCTTGACGGAACGTCGGACCCGCACTTGTTGCGTGCCCGAAGAGGAGCGCTCCGCGCGGGGATGCGCGAATCGCCTGTCGCTTCTGGTCGCCCCGCCCGGAGAACTCCGGACACAACAAAGAGCGCCTGGGGCCACAATCCCGCCAGGCGCACACAGAGTCTCTGGTAACCAAAACTGCAACGCGATCAACGTACCACGGTTTTCGGCCCTGCGGTCAATGTTGGGCGGAATCTTCGGGGAGCTGACCGATAAGCGCCGTGAGACCCGTCACGTCCAGCAGGTCAGCGGGCCGCACCGTCGCCCCGCCCCGGACGTAGTGGAACGCCGCACCCACCCGATCGACCGGCACGCCGGCCAGCTCCGCCCAGGCGAGCCGGTAGACGGCCAACTGGACCGCGGCCACGTCCGCCGCCGGGCCGGAGGGCTGCGCGCCGGTCTTCCAGTCGACCACGTCGAACCGGCCACCCGGCCGGGCGAAGACCGCGTCCATCCGCCCCCGGACCACCACGCCGGCGATCACCGTGGCGAACGGCACCTCCACCTCCACCGGAGCCCGGTCGGCCCACTCGCTGGCCAGGAAGCGCTCCTGCAGCTCGACGAGCGCCTCGTCCGGAGCGGCATCCGCGTCGGCCGCCCCGGGCAACTCGTCCAGGTCGAGCAGCCGGTCGGCGCCGAAGCGCTGCTCCAGCCAGGCGTGGAAGGCGGTGCCCCGCCGGGCGTACGGGTTGGGTTCGCTGGGCACCGGGCGACGCAGCGTCCGGGCCAACGCCGCCGGATCGCGGCGCAGCGCCACGAGCTGGGTGACGCTCAACTGCCCGGGCAGGGCCACCTCGACCGCGCCGGAGAACCGGCTCAACTCGGCCCGCTCGGCCAACAGCAGATCCGCCTCGCGTCGCCAGCGCTCCATCTCCGGGTCCGCCACCGGCTCGACCGACCCCGCCGGACCGGCCACGACCGGAGATTCGACAACGACCGGCGGAACGACCACCGCCGCCGCCGGACCGTCGCTCATCAGGCGGCGGACCAACGTGGCCGCCTCGGACAGCGCCGGCCGCCGGCCGCCCAGCGGATCGGCTGGCCACTCGGCACGCAGCACCACCTCGGCGGTCGGGTTCGTCGCATCCGGGGTGGGCTCCGGCGCCCAGGCGTCCACCAGATGCCCCGGGCCGCCGTCCAGGCAGGCGTCGTACACCTCGCGCAGGAAGACCGACGGGCCGCGCGGCCGCTTGGTCCCCTCCCCCCACCAGTACCCGGAGCAGAGCAGCAGCCGACGCGGCCGGGTGACCGCCACGTACGTCAGCCGACGTTCCTCCCGCTCGTCATGAGCCCGCCAGGCGTCGGTGAAGTCGGCCACCGCCCGGGCCACGCCCCGCTGATCCGCCGCCTCGTCGAGCGCCAGCTCGGGCAGCCCGTCGACGTCACCGCGCAGCGGGAACGGCAGCACGCCCAGCCCGCCCAGCCAGTGATCGGAGTTGCGCACCGGCCCCGGCCACAGCCCGCGGCTCAGCCCGGCGACCGCCACCACGTCCCACTCCAGCCCCTTGGCGGCATGTGCGGTGACCACCTGCACCGCGCCCTCCACCACCTCGACCTCGCCCGGGGCCAGGCCGCGCTCCTCGTCCTCGGCGGCGGACAGGTAGGACAGGAAGCCGGCGAGCGTCGCGCCCGGCGTCTCCCCGCTGAACCGGGCCGCCACGTCGCCGAGGGCGTCCAGGTGACCCCGGGCCAGGCCGGCGTCGCCGGCGCCGTCCCGGCCAGCCCGCACCGCGACCTCCACGTCCAGGCCGGTGGTTCGCTCGATGTCGGCGATCAGATCCGGCAGAGCCTGGTCCAGGCGGTACCGCAACAGCGCCAACTCCCGGCCGTACGCGCGCAGCCGCGCGAACCCCTCCGCCGAGTACGCCTGCGCCGGGCCGAGATCGGCCAGCGCCTCCACCAGGGTCGCCTCGTCCAGCAGATCGGGGGTGATCTCCGGGGTGTCGTCGGCGGCCGACTGTCGCCGCGCGTTGGCGATGGCCCGAGCCCGCCGGTGCAGCGCCACCAGGTCACGCGGCCCGATCCGCCAACGGGCGCCGGTGAGCAGCCGTAGCAGCGCCGGCCCGTCGGTCGGATCAGCCAGCACCCGCAGCGTGCACACCACGTCGCGTACCTCGGGGGTGTCCAGGAGGCCGCCCAGCCCCACCACCTCGACCGGTAGGCCGCGCTCGCGCAGCGCGGCCTCGATCGCCGGGATCTGGCTGCGGACCCGGACCAGCACGGCGGTGGTCGGCCGCTGCGCCACGGGGATGTGCTCGGGTGCCGCGCCCGGCATCCGGGCCGCGCCCCGCCAGGCGGCGAGCACGCTGTCGGCGATCCAGCCCGCCTCGTCTGCGTACGTCGGCAACAACGCGCAGTGCACGGTGCCACCGGCGGCCCCGCCGGGGCTGCGGTGTGGGATCGGGTCCCGAACGGTCAACGCCGAGCGCAGCTCGGGCACCCGGGCACCGGCCGCCCGCAGCGGGGTGGCCAGCGCGTTCGCCACCCGGAGGATCTCCGGACGGTTACGCCAGCTGGTGGTGAGCCCGAGGGCCGCGGCCGGACGACCGTCGGACCGGGCGAACTCGGTGGGGAACCGGTCCAGTGTGCCCGCGCTGGCCCCCCGCCAGCCGTAGATCGACTGACACGGGTCACCCACCGCGGTCACCGGGTGCCCGCCGCCGAAGAGCGCGTTGAGCAGCACCACCTGGGCGTGGCTGGTGTCCTGGTACTCGTCGAGCAGCACCGCCCGGAAACGACCCCGCTCGATCTCGCCGACCCCCGGGTGGTCCCGGGCGACCCGGGCCGCCCGAGCCAACTGGTCGGCGAAGTCCATCGCCTCGAAGTCCTCCTTGCGGCGGGCGTACGCCCGGACCAACGGCAGCAGGCGCAGCCGGGTCTGCTGGAGGGCGAGCGCCTTGCGGACGTCGGCATAGACGCGGCCCGGCCGGGACTGCACGTCGGCGAAGAACCGGCCGGTCCAGGCGGCCAGTTGGTCCGGGGCGACCAGGTGCTCGTCCAACTCCCCGGCGAGCGCCAGCACCGCGTCGGTGATGGTGCTCGGCATCCGGTCCACCTCGGACATGTCGCCGTCGTAGTTGCGCACCAGCAGGTCGACCAGTTGCCAGCGGGACGCCTCGGTGAGCAGCCGGGTGGACGGCTCGTAGCCGGCCCGCAACCCGTGCTCGGTGACGATCCGACCGGCGTACGAGTGGTAGGTGGAGACGGTGGGTTCGCCGGCGAGTGGGTCGTCCAGCGGGTCCCGACCCTGCCGCCCGAGGCGACGGATCAGCTGGTCGAGTCGGGTGCGCACCCGGTGGGCCAGCTCGCCGGCCGCCTTGCGGGTGAAGGTCAGCCCGAGAATCTGCTCCGGACGCACGTACGAGTTGGCCACCAGCCAGACCACCCGCGCGGCCATCGTCTCCGTCTTGCCGGACCCGGCACCCGCCACCACCAGCAGCGGCTCCACCGGAGCGGCGATGATCGCGGCCTGCTCCCGGGTGGGCGCCGGCAGCCGCAGCAGCTTGGCCAACTCCACCGGGGTGTACCGGGGACCGGCGTCGGCGAGCCGGGGCGCCGGCGCCGGGCCGGCCCCGAAGAGGGTCGGCTGGGTCATGACGGGGGCGTCGTTCGGGACTGCGGGGCTCGCAAGCTCACTCCTCGCCCTCCCGGGCGCGCCGGACGGTCGGCGGTTCGACGACCTGGCGCCCCTGCCCGGAGACCGGGCAGCTGGTGCGCACCGGGCAGACCCGGCACTTCGAATTGGCCACCGCGGCGAACGTGGCGGCAGCCATCGTATCGGCGGTCCGCCGCACCAGCGCGGTCGCCCATCCGGCCGCCGGCCCCTCGCCCGCCGCTGGCTGGTTCTGCTCGCGGGCATCCTTGGCGGAGGTGCCGAGCTGCACCAGCGCGGCGCCCCCCGACTCGGCACCGAACTCGGGGAATGCTCCCGCCTCAACCGCAGCCTGGTACGCGCCGAGCTGCGGGTGCTCGGCGAGCTCGGTGCCCGTGACCGCGGTGGACTTGCCGGTCTTCAGGTCGATCACGACCAGTCGCCCGGCCTCGTCGACCTCCAACCGATCGACCCGACCGGTCAGGTCGACCGGCCGGTGCGGGTCGTCGAGCCGGACCGCGAACTCGTGCTCGATGGCGAGCAGCCGGCGCGGGTTGGTGGCGAGCCAGCGCAGCAACTTGTCGACCATCGCCTCGGCGCGTTCCCGCTCCGGGCCGGCCATCCACCGGGCGGCCAGCTCGATCGCGTCGAACCGGGCCGCCACGTAGTCCAGCAGTGCGCCCCGGTCGGCGCTGGCGTCCTCGGCGAGCATCGCGGCGGCGTGCACCAGGTTGCCCACCCCCTGCGCGGTGCTGGTCGGGGCGCTGCCACCGTGCCGTTCCAGCAGCCAGCGCAGGCTGCACCGCAACGCGCTCTCCATCGCCGACGGGGTGACCCGCACCGGCGCCCCGTCCTCGACGAGCGGCCGGTCGTCGGAGAGCCCGCGCAGGCCCCACCAGTCGTCGGGGTGCGCGCCGGGCACACCGGCGGCGGCGAGCCGGGCCAGCTCGGTCGCCGCGGCGCGCCGCCGGGCCGCCGACGCGGCCGGGTCGGTGATGGCGGTACGCAGCTCAGCGACCAGCGCAGGCAGGGTGAGCGCCCGGGGCGGCCGGGTGACCGGCAGCGCGCCCGGCCGGTCCGGCTCACCATCGCCGGTCTCCCCCGCCACCTCGCCGTCGCTCCCGTTCGTCGGCGCGGCGCTCGGCGTGCCGCCGCCAGCGGGACCGCCGGTCGACGGGCCGGGCGGAGTGGCCGGTCCGGCGCCGCTCGGCGGGGTGGGCGGCGCGGTGGGACCCAGCTCGTACAGGAATCGGCTCGGTTGCTCCTCGTGGTCGTCGCCGCCCACCGCCGCCGACGCCACGGCGCTGACCAGCAGCCGGTGTCGGGCCCGGCTGACGGCGACGTGGAAGAGGCGGCGTTCCTCGTCGAGTAGCGCCGAGGTCTGACCCACCACGGCAGCCGTGGCGCCGCCGCCGACGGAGCGACCGGCCAGCACGTCCACCAGACGTTCGGAGCCGAGCAGGCTGCCGCGCAGTCGCAGGTCGGGCCAGATGCCCTCCTGCACGCCGGCCACCGCGACCAGATCCCACTCCAAGCCCTTGGCGGCGTGTGCGGTGAGCAGCCGGACCGCCGCGCCGCGGTCGGCGGTCGGGGCGATGGTGTCCGCCGGCAGATCCTGGCCGAGCACGTGATCGAGGAAGACCTCGGTGCGGGCGCCGGGCAGCCGGTCGGTGAAGCGGGCCGCCGCGTCGAAGAGCACCAGCACCGCGTCCAGGTCGCGGTCGGCCGCCTCGGCTCGCCGCTGCCGGGCCAGATCCCCCTCGCCGGCCGCCGGTCGCCCGTGGCTGATCGCGCCGGCCCAGCGTTCGGCCAGGCCGCTGGCGTCCCAGACGGCCCAGAGCACGTCCTCGGCGGTCGCACCGGGCTGGGCGGCGGCGTCCCCGGCCGTGGCCAGCAGCCCGGCCACCGCCTGGGCCGGCTCGGCCCACCGCCGTTCGATGCCGGCCAGCTCGTCCGGGTCACGCAGCGCCTCGACGATCAGCTCACCGGACGGGCGTCGGTCCCCGCGAGCGAGCGCCAGGGCGCGCAGGCCCTGCCGGAGCCGCCGCTCGGCCAGCGGATCGGCACCGCCCAGCGGCGAGTGCAGCAGCGCGACGGCGGCCTCCTCGTCGAGGCTGGCGGGCTCGAGTGCGCAGCGCAGCAGGAGCAGCAGCGGCGCCACCGCCGGTTGCAGGTGCAGGGGCAGGTCCTCCCCGTGCACCACCGTGGGCACGCCGGCCGCGTGCAGCGCCCGTTGCAGGGTGGGCAGTTGCAACGCGGTGGACCGCACCAGCACCGCCATCCGCGACCAGGGCACGCCCTCCAACAGGTGAGCGGAGCGCAGGGCGTGGGCCAACCAGGCAGCCTCGCTGGTCGCCGAACGGAAGGTGTGCACCTCGACCACGCCGGATGGGGCATCCGGCAGCGGGTGCAGCCGGCGGTGCGCCGCCGGACCCCGCAGCCGGCGGCCCAGCCGGGCGGTCGCGGCGAGCAGGCCCGGCCCGGCCCGGTAGGACGTGGTCAGCAGGACCTGCGCGGCCGGCGCCCCGGAGGCCGTCCGGAAGCGGTGCGGAAAGGTGGTCACCCCTGCCGGGTCGGCGCCCCGGAAGGCGTACGTGGAGGAATCCGGATCGGCGAACGCAACCAGTGGCTTGCCACCGCCGGCGATCACCGAGAGCAGGTCGAGTTGGGCGGGGTCGGTGTCGGCCAGCTCGTCGACGTACACGTGGGCGAGCCGGCGGCGCTCGGCGGCCAGCAGTTCCTCGTCGTCGCGCAGCAGCCCGGTGGCCGCCCGGACCAGCTCAGCGGGGTCGTACGCGATCGAACCCCGGTTGCTGACGTCGCGCAGCGCGAGCACCGCGACGTACTCCCGTAGGAAGCGGGCGGCGGCCGGCCAGTCGGCGCGGCCCAGCTTCTCGCCCAGCCGGGCCAGGTCGATCGGGCCCACGCCGCGCTCGGCGGCGCGCATGAGCAGGTCACGCAGCTGGCCGGCGAAGGCCCGCGTGCGCAGGGCCGGGCGCAGGTCGGTGGGCCAGCCGACCGGGTCGTCCTCGGGCTCCTCGCCCACCACGTCCAGCAGCTCGCGGATGATCAGATCCTGCTCGGGGCCGGTGAGCAGTCGGGGCGAGGGCTCGCCGCGGTCGGCGGCGGCCCGGCGGAGCAGCCCGAAGGCGTACGCCGGGAAGGTGCGCACCAGCGGCTCCCGCAGCACGCGGTGGCCGTCCTGCGCGATGCGGGCCTCGATCCGCTGGCGCAGCGCGGTGGCCCCTCGGCGGCCGAAGGTCAGCACCAGGACGCGCTCGGGGTCGACCCCCTCGGACACCCGGGCGGCGACCGCCTCGACGAGGGTGCTGGTCTTGCCGGTGCCCGGACCGCCGAGCACCAACATCGGCCCGTCGGTGTGCCCGACCACCTCGGTCTGCACCGGATCGACCCGCCGGACCACCGCGGAGGCCTCCGGTGCGTCAGCGCCCGCAGTGTTGTCGGCGCTGAGGGTGCCCAGCGGGCTCCCGTCCCCCCGCGCCGGCCCCCCGGACCGCCGCACCAACCGGTACGCCTGCATCAGCCAATCCCATCACGCCCATACGACATCAACCTGGCACCCCACCCCCGTCCCCACTCCACCCCACTCAGACCCGTCGATCATGGAGTTGGCGGCGCGACACGCCGACGGCCGCGCCGCCAACTCCATGATCGACGGGGTAGGGGACCCGAGAGGGGATCCCTGAGGGTCAGGTCAGGTGGGACTCCAGGGCGTCCAGGGCGGTGGGGACGTCTGCCGCCACCGTCAGCAGGTCTCGACCGGCGGGTTTGAGGAAGTGCTGGTCGGCGAGGGTGTCGAGCCAGTCGAGCAGCGGTCGGTAGAAGCCGTCGGTGTCGATCAGCACCATCGGCTTCGTGTGCAGGGCCAGGGTGGCGGTGGTCCAGACCTCGAACAGCTCGTCCAGGGTGCCCAGCCCACCGGCCAGGGTGAGGAACGCGTCCGACTTGTCGATCATCAGCGTCTTGCGGCTGGCCATCGAGTCGGTCACCAGCAGCTCGTCCGAGCGCAGGTCGGCGACCTCGAGGTCGACCAGGGCCTGCGGAATCACGCCGAGAGTGCGCCCGCCGGCGGCCCGGGCGCCGTCCGCCAGCGCGCCCATCATGCCGACGCAGCCGCCGCCGCTGACCAGCGTGTGCCCGCGCCGGGCCAACTCCGCGCCGGTCTCGGCGGCCAGGTCCAGCCAGCGCTGATCGAGGGTACGGGAGGAGGCGCAGAAGACACAGATCGCCGCCATCAGCCCTCCCGTGTGTGCTCGGCGGCCTCCGCCGCAGCGGCCTGCTGGTCGGCACCGGTGCGGGCGACCGCCTCGTCACGGACCGCTTCCTGCTCGGCGGAGAGCGCCGCCTCGGCCTCGACGATGTGCCGGACCGCCGCGTTGACGTCGTCGGTGAGGCAGATCAGGTCCAGGTCGACCGGCCCGATCTTGCCGTCGGCGGCCATCGTGTTCCGCAGCCAGTCGAGCAGCCCCTGCCAGTAGGCGACGCCCATCAGCACCACGGGGAACCGGGTGACCTTGCCGGTCTGCACCAGCGTGAGCGCCTCGAACAGCTCGTCCATGGTGCCGAAGCCACCGGGGAGCACGACGAACGCCTGCGCGTACTTGACGAACATGGTCTTGCGGGCGAAGAAGTAGCGGAAGTCGATGGCCAGGTCGACCCACTCGTTGATGCCCTGCTCGAACGGCAACTCGATGCCGAGCCCGACGGAGAGACCACCGGCCTCGCTGGCGCCCCGGTTGGCGGCCTCCATGACGCCCGGCCCGCCCCCGGTGATCACCGCGTAGCCGGCTCGGGCCAGCGCGCCGCCCACCTGCTCGGCGAGCTGGCACTCGGGGGTGTCCGGGCCGCTGCGCGCGGAGCCGAAGACGCTGACCGCCGGCGGGAGGTCGGCGAGGGTGTCGAAGCCCTCAACGAACTCGGAGAGGATGCGCAGCGCCCGCCAGGCGTCCTTGGTCTTCCAGTCGCCCCGCCCGCGCGAGTCCAGCAGCCGCTGGTCGGCGGTGCTACCCGAGGCCGCTCCCCCGCGCAGCGTGACGGCACCGCGATGCCGCTCCCGTCCCGGAACGCGGCCGGTCTCCCGCCCGTTGCTCTGGCTCATGGAGCAACCGTAGTGGAGCCCCACCTGCCGAGTGCGCGGGGCGCGGACGCGGAGAAATAGTTTGGGATCTTGGGCAACTATTTGGCTCGCCCGTACGTCTTACTATTCACATACCGGGTATGCCCCGGCGCGCGCCTTCGGGGGAGGAGACAGCGTGATCAGCAACAACGAGATGATCCGGATCCGTCGCCAGATGCAGCGACGGATCCGAGACGTGGTGGCCGAGCGCCGCCGCTGTCGCGAGCTGGACCCGGCCACCTACCCCACCGCAGCCGTCCCCTCCGGTGCTGATCAAGAGGTTTGCGTCGCCGACAACGGGCCAGGCTGACGCAAACCTCTTGATCACCGAGAGTCGGCCGCCGAAGGCGGGCGGCAGGGCAGGTCAGCTCAGGCTGGGGCCAGCCAGCGGTGCAGGGTTGCGGCACCGTCGCGGATCTTGGTGATCTCGACGTGCTCGTCGGGATGGTGGGCGAGGTTGGGGTCGCCCGGGCCGAAGTTGAGCGCGGGAATGCCCATCGCCGCGAACCTGGCCACGTCCGTCCAGCCCAGCTTGCCGATCGGCGCCGCGCCGACCGCCTCCAGGAACTCCTTCGCCGGGGCCGCCTCCAGCCCGGGCGGGGCACCGGCCGCGGTGTCGGTCACGGTCAACTCGAAGCCGGCGAAGACCTCGCGCAGGTGCGCCTCCGCCTCGGCGGGGGTGCGATCCGGCGCGAACCGGTAGTTGACCTCGATCTCACACCGGTCCGGGACCACGTTGCCGGCGACCCCGCCGTTGATCCGCACCGCGTTCATGCCCTCGCGGTAGTCGCACCCGTCGATGGTGACCCGGCGCGCGTCGTACGTCTGGAGCCGGCGGAGCACCTCACCGGCCGCGTGGATGGCGTTGACCCCGTGCCAGGAACGCGCCGAGTGGGCCCGTACGCCAGTGGTGGTGACCACCGACCGCATCGTGCCCTGGCAGCCCGCCTCGACGATGCCGTACGTCGGCTCCAGCAGCACCGCGAAGTCCGCCTCCAGCCACTCCGGGAATGCCTGGGCGACCAGGTTCAGCCCGTTGTACCGCGACTCGATCTCCTCGGCCTCGTAGAAGAAGTACGTCACGTCGTAGCGCGGGTCGGGCAGGGTCACCGCCAGGTGCAGCGCGTACGCGACGCCGGACTTCATGTCGGAGGTGCCACAGCCGTACATCAGGTCGCCGCGCATGGTCGACGGGAAGTTGTTGTTCAACGGCACCGTGTCGAGGTGCCCGGCCAGCACGACGCGCTGCGACCGACCCAGGTCGGTACGCGCCATCACGGTGTTGCCGTGACGGTGGGTGGTCAGGTGCGGCACGCCCCGTAGCACCTCTTCGACGCAGTCGGCGAGCGCCTTCTCGTTGAGGGACACGGACTCTATGTCAACCAGCACTCGCGTGAGCGCTACCGGATCGGCGAGGACCTCGGGGGTCAGCGGGTTCTCCATGGTTCGCACGGTACCTTCAGGTCTGGCGCGCGCGAGGAGTGAGTGCGCGACCCCCGCAGTGTGAGCAGAGGCCAGCCCGGCCACGCCCGAGAGGTGAAACAGTGACGTCCGCAGATTCCGCGTGGGGCATCGGTCTGGCCACGGTGACCGCAGACGATCAGGTGCTGGACACCTGGTACCCGACCGGCAAGCTGGGCCTGGGTGAGCTGCCGCTGGTTTCCGGCGAGAACAAGGCGGACGTGCTCGACCTGCCACCGGGGGCGCTCGGCGACCGGTCGCTGCCGGGCCTGCGTACCGTGCAGGTGGTCACCGTGATCGGCTCGTTGGACGACCCGATCAAGGACGCCTCGGACGCGTACCTCCGGTTGCACCTGCTGTCGCACCGCCTGGTCCGGCCCAACCAGCTCAACCTGGACGGCATCTTCGGCAAGCTGGCCAACGTGGCCTGGACCTCCGCCGGGCCGTGCCCGCCGGAGCGGGTCGACGAGCTACGGGTGATCGAGCGGGCCGCCGGCCGCCACCTCGCGGTGTACGGGGTGGACAAGTTCCCCCGGATGACCGACTACGTCGTCCCGTCCGGCGTGCGGATCGCCGACGCGGACCGGGTCCGGCTCGGCGCCCACCTGGCCTCCGGCACGACCGTGATGCACGAGGGCTTCGTGAACTTCAACGCCGGCACCGTCGGCACCTCGATGGTCGAGGGGCGGATCGTGCAGGGCGTGCTGGTCGGTGACGGCTCCGACATCGGCGGAGGCGCCTCGATCATGGGCACCCTCTCCGGCGGCGGCACCGACCGGGTGCGCATCGGCGAGCGGAGCCTGGTCGGCGCGAACGCCGGCGTCGGGATCTCGCTCGGCGACGACTGCGTGGTCGAGGCCGGCTGCTACATCACCGCCGCCTCGAAGATCACCCTGCCGGACGGCCGGGTGGTCAAGGCCCGCGAGCTGTCCGGCGTCAACGGCCTGCTGTTCTGGCGCAACTCGGTGACCGGCGCGCTGGAGGCCCGACCGCGCACCGGCCAGGGCATCGAGCTCAACGCCGCCCTGCACGCCAACGACTGACGGCCCCGCCGGGTCCGCGGCGCTCGGCCGCGGACCCGGACGGGGTACGCCTCAGCGCAACCGGTACGCCTGGATGATCCGTTCGGTCACCGTGTTGCCGGCGGCGTCCCGGGCCGTGGCCCGCAGCGACGCGTAACCGGCCCCGGCGGGATGCCGGACGGTGGCCGTCCAACCGTGCCCGCCGTGCTGGACCCGGGCGGGTTGCCAGCTGCGGCCACCGTCGTAGGAGACGTCCACGGTCAGCCCGGTCAGCCGCGACGCGGTGGCGCCGGGCTGCCGCTGCACCTGCACCGGGATGACCAGGCTCCGGCCGGCCGGAGCGGCATTGTCCCGGTCCAGTGGTGGCGTGAACCGGATGGCCGACACCGGCAGCTGCCGGTAGTCGTCGCCGGCGACGTGCCGGGACCGGAACGTCCACGCCGTGCTGATCTCGGTGCTGAGGTCGGTGAAGCTCCGCTTCGACGACACCTCCAACCGATAACCCGCGTCGCCGGGCGGCACCGTGAACTGCCCGTAACCCGACTCGGGCACCTCGCCGACCAGCACACCGTTGCGGTAGAGGGCCGTCCGGCCGGTGTCGGTGACCGACGCGCCGGCGTGCCCCTCCGCGTCGCTGTACAGCGAGAGCCCCACCTCGATCTGGTCGCCGATGCGGGTGACGCCCTCGCCGGGCCAGCGTGGCGCGGGGAAGGACGGCCCGTACGGCGCGCTGTTCCAGCTCTCCCGGGTGTGCCGGCCAGCTCGGTACGCCCGCGTTTCGGAGCTCAGCATCAGCTTCAGGTCGGTCCACCCCTCATCGGTGGGCGCCCCGACCATCAGCTCCGAGGACCAGCGGACTCCGCGGGTGTTGTAGTGCTCGACCCGCTGCCCCGGCACCGCGGTGGGCAGACCGATCGCCCAGCCGCCCACGTCCGGGTCGAGGTGGGGGTAGACCACCCGCTCCCCGACCAGGCCCGGATAGCCGCCGCGGAAGTGGTGCGTGACGGTGGCCAGGTCCCGGCTGCGGTAGGTCTTGTCGAAGCCGGTCGGCATCCGCCCCGGGAAGCCCTCGCTGAGCGCGTACAGGTAGGGGCTGGTGGCCACCTCCAGATCGGCCCACTGACTGCTCACGCTGGCGACGAACCGGTCACCGGACACCGGCCGGCCGAGCTGCCCGGTGGCCAGCCCGGTGAAGTCGAACGCGAGCAGGCCGAACCCGTAGAAGCCGTCGCCGGTGAGGAAGGTCGCCCCGATGTCCACCAGCGCCGGTGTGGCCGAGGGATCCGGCACGGCGCTGCGTACCGGACGGGCCCGCCGGGCGTCGACGGTGACCGTGGTGTCGCGTTCGACGATCAGCTCCGGTTGCGCCAGCTGCTCGACCCCCGCCTCCGCGAAGAAGACGGTGCCCAGCCCGTAGCGGCCCTTGGGCACCCGGGCCTCGACGGTGCCATCCGGGTCGTACAGGTCGTAGCTGGCGAGGTCGTCCAGCCGGATCAACGAGGTGCTGTAGTCGGTGGCGTCCGCGCCGGCGGTGTTCACGTGCCGCACCGTGACCTGGTAGCTCTCCACCTCCCGGTCGACCGCGACCGGGGTGACCGCGACGGTCGTCCCGGAGCGGGCCACGATCCGTCCGGTCCAGTAGCCGTCCGTTCCGAGCCGCGTGTCCGCGGTGACGGTCGTACCGGCGGTGCCGCCGGCCGGCACGATGACCTGGGCCGCGCCGAGGGCGAACATGCCGGCCGGCGCCGGTTGGCCGTCCGGGCCGGTCACCTCGATGGTCAGATCCAGGGTGAGCGGGCCGGGACCGTCGTTGTGCCACGCCACCTCCCGGGTGACCGGGGTGTCGTCGTCGTGCGGCCAGACCGTCCGACCGAAGGAGACGCTCACGGGGTTGCTGACCACCTGCTGGGTGATCGCCCGGGCCACGTCCACCCGGCCGGCGCCCTGCTCGTACGCGGTCTGCTCCGCGTGCGGCTTGGCGGAGGCCATCAGGGTGGCCTTGAGCTGAGCCGCCGCCCAGCCGGTGTGCTGCTGGGCGAGCAGTGCCACGGCGCCGGTGACGTGTGGCGCGGCCATCGAGGTGCCCGAGAGCGAGACGTACTCGTCCCCCACCGGCTCGCCGAGCAGAGTGCCGTCGCCCCGGGCTGCGACGATCTCCACCCCGGGTGCGGTCAGGTCCGGCTTGAGCCCGCCGTCGCCCACTCGAGGGCCCCGGCTGGAGAACTCGGCCAGCGCGTCGTCGCGGTCCACCGCGCCGACCGAGAGCGCGGCGTCGGCGGTGCTCGGCGAGCCGACCGAGCCGTCCGTGCCGGCGTTGCCAGCGGAGATCACGAAGAGCGCGCCGGTCTGTGCGGTCAGCGCGTCGACCGCCGCCTCCAGCGGGTCGACGTCCGGCGTGTCGGTCCCACCCAGGCTCATGTTGATCACGTCGGCATGCTGGTCGACAGCGGCCCACTGCATGCCGGCCAGGATCGCCGACTCGGTGCAGCCACCCTGCTCGCAGACCTTCCCGGCCAGCAGGGTGGCGTCCGGGGCGACGCCTCGGTACTTGCCGCCGGACGCGGCACCGCTGCCGGCGATGATCGAGGCGACGTGGGTGCCGTGGCCGACGATGTCACCGGCCGCGGGCTCCTCGGTAAAGTTGCGCTGCTCGGCGACCTTGCCGTTCAGGTCGGGGTGACCGGCGTCGACGCCGGTGTCCAGCACCGCCACGCGCACGCCCTGGCCGGTGAATCCGGCCTGGTACGCGGCCGGGGCGCCGATCTGCGGGACGCTGTGGTCCAGCGTGACGTGGCGGCGGCCGTCGAGCCAGATCCGGTCGGCGCCCTCCGCCGTACCGACCCGGGCGCCAGCGTTGGTGAGCGTCGCCCAGAGGGTGGCGGCGCGCTGCTTGTCCGCCGTCGCGGCCACCCCGCCGATGGCCGGCAACTGTGCGGTGACGACCAGGCCGGCAGGCGCGGCGGCGCGCTGTCGGGAACCGGCGCGGTTGGTGATCAGCACCGGCAGGTGGTCTCGGCGCGCGTCGTCGTAGCCGGCGTCGATCAACCCGGTGACGTCGAAGAGTCGCCGGTCGACCCGACCGGCCCGGATCAGCGGCAGAGCGTCCTGCGGCAGCACGGTGAGATGGCCGCGATCGCGGGTGGTGAGGAAGCGGATGTGCTTTCGCCCGGGGGCGGGACGGACCGCGGCGGACCCGGACGCGGTGACGGTGACCCGGTCGCCGGTGAGCAGCGTGACGGTGGTCGAGGCCGCGGCGCCGGTGCGGGCGGCGGGGTGCGGGGTCGGGGCGGGGCTGCTGGCAGCTGACGGGTTGGCTACCGCGACCGTGGGACTGCCCAGCACGAGAGCGACGACGGCGGCGATGGCCATTCTGCTACTTCGATGCAACGGATCCTCCTCGGTGGAGCGTCATTACCACAGGAGATGTTCTCGACCATCGATATGGTTGCATACCAGGTATGCAAAATGTGGTCCAGGAAATGACGGACCAGCCAACCCGCACCTGGTTTCAGCGGCATCATCGACCGGGTGACGTCGATGAAGGACCGCATGCTCGCCGGCGAGCCCTACCTCGCCGACGATCCCGAGATCAGCGCCGACCTGGACCGGGCCGCCCGGCTGATGGAGCGCGTGAACACCAGCGCGGCAGCCGACCCGGAGGCGCGTCTCGCGGCGCTCCGCGACCTGCTCGGCGAGCTGGGTGAGGGCACCTGGATCCGACCGCCGTTCTACTGCGACTACGGCTGGCAGATCCGCATCGGGCCACGCAGCTTCGTCAACTACAACGCGGTCTTCCTCGACGTCGCCCCGATCACCCTCGGTGCGGACGTCCAGGTGGGACCGAACGTGCAACTACTCACCCCGACCCACCCGGTGGAGCCCGGGCCACGCCGCGACAAGTGGGAGGCCGCGAAGCCGATCACCATCGGCGACAACGTCTGGCTCGGCGGCGGCGCGATCGTGCTGGCCGGGGTGACGATCGGCGTCAACACCGTCGTCGGCGCGGGCGCGGTGGTGACCCGGGATCTGCCCGCCAACGTGGTCGCGGTCGGCAACCCGGCCCGGCCGGTACGGCAGTTGGATTGATCCTGGTCTGACTCAGACCGCCGGCGGCTCGGTCAGTCGGATCACCAGATCGGCTTTCTCGGCGGTGCCCGCGACCAGGGCGGCGTTGGACTCGTCGCTGCCCAGCGCCCACGCCCGCGCCTGCTCGGGCGACCGCCCGTACGCCTCGTGCCGGGCGGTCAGCCGGCGCTGCCGCAGCTCCGCCGGCAGGTCGAGGAACCAGGACTCGTGCAGCAACTGCCCGACCTCCTGCCAGGGGAAGTCGGGCAGCAGCAGATAGTTGCCCTCGGTCACCACGAGGCGGACATCCGGTGCCACCTCGATCGCCCCGGCCACCGGCTCCTCCAGCTCCCGGCGGAACTCCGGCGCGTAGACCGAGGTCGGCTCCAGCCGGCGCAACCGGCGCAGCAGCGACACGTACCCGTTGGCGTCGAAGGTGTCCACCGCACCCTTGCGGTCGGCCCGGCCCAGCCGGACCAGCTGCGACTGCGCCAGGTGGAAGCCGTCCATCGGCACCAGCCGGGCCGTCGGCCCGACCTCGGCCACGATCCGCTCAGCCAGCGTGGACTTGCCAGCACCCGGGGCGCCAGCGATGCCGAGCAACTGTCGCGGGCCGGCCTCGGCCAGCGTGCGCGCTCTGGCCACCAGCTCGTCGACGGACAGCACCCGGGCCGCCGGCATCAGCCCAGGACCGGGTCGCTGATGGTGAACCGCGCTCGTACGGCCGCCCGGACGGTCTGCGTCTCCGGGTCCAATTCCAGCTCCGGTCGACCACCACCGCCACCGGCGAACGCCGCACGGGCGAACATCGGGTGCTCGTCCTGAGCGGCGTCGGCCAGCTCGAGCAGCGACGTGATCCGCGCGCCGAGCGCCTCGGCGTACTCCCGGCCCCGCTGCAGCGCGTCGGCGATCGCAGCGTGGCGCGCCTCGCGGTGGGCGGGGCTGTCCGGGCGCAGCTCCCACCACGGGCCGGACACCTCGACCTGATCCTGCTCGGCCAGCCGGAGCATCAGCTCACCGAGGGCCGTGAAATCGGTGACGGTGACCGTGGTGGTGACGCTGCCGAGCCAGCCCACCACCCGCTCGCCGGAACGCTTGGTCTGCGGCCGGACCCGCAGGTCGCCGGTCTCCCGCCGGGCCACCGCCGGCTCGGAGCCGTCCAGCAGCACCCGGACCGCGGCGGCCCGCTCGGCGAGCTGGGTCAGCGTCGCCTCCCGGTCCCGATCGCGGGCCGTCACGGTGACCGCGAAGCGGGCCAGCTCGGGCGGCACCTCCCGGTACGCCTCGCCGCGCACCTGCACCACCGGGCCGTCCATCGCCATGCCCCTCACCCTAGTCAGCCACAGGAAACCGCGCGCTGTAGGAGACGGTGTCCGGGCCGACCCCGCACCCGGTCAGGTGCCCACCAGCGTCGCCGAGCGCGTGCAGCCAGGCCACCTCGGCCGTGCGGTCGCCCCCCGCGGGGAACTCCCGGTCCCGCACCGTGAACCGCTGATTCAGCAGCGTCGACCGGGCCGCGCGGGCCTCCGCGTACCGTGCGGCGAGCGCCGCCGCGTCGCCAGCCCGCAAGGCGACGGCCAGTTCGTCCAGAAAGTCGCGGACCTCGGTCAGCTCGTGCAGCACCCGGGCCTGGTTGCCGAGCAGCATGTTCGCGATCTGCGTGCCCGGGGTGGAGGCGACCCGGCTGCCGTCGGAGAAGCTGCCGGCGGCCAGCGCCAGCACCGCGTCGCGCAGCGGAGCCCGCTGCGCCGCCCCCGCCAGCGCGCCGGCCAGCAGGTGCGGCACGTGCGAGGCGAGCGCGACCACCGAGTCGTGGCCCGTCGCCGACATCGGCACCACCCGGGCTCCGAACAACTCCACCAGCAGCCCGGTCAGCCAGCGGAAGCCGTCCGTCGCGGAGCCCGGCGCCGGGCAGAGCACCCAGGCGGCATTGGCCAGCAGCGTCGCGGAGGCGGCCGGCAGGCCGGCGGACTCCGCGCCCGCCATCGGGTGCCCGGGTACGAAACGATCGGTGAGCCCGAGCCGCTCGGCAGCCTCGGCCACCTGCGACTTGGTGCTGCCGACGTCGGTGAGCACGCAGCCCGGTGCCGTCTCGGCGGCCACCTGGGCCAGCGTCCGAGGCAGGCTCGGCAGCGGGCCGCAGAGGAAGACCACGTCCCGCCCCGACACGGCCTGCTCGATCGTGTCCGGAGCGACCACGCCACGGACCCGGGCCTGCTCGCGGGTCACCGGGTCGGGATCCCAACCGGCCACGTCCAGACCGGCGTCGGCCAGGCGCAGCAGCACCGAGCCCCCGATCAGGCCGGTGCCGACGACGGCCGCCCGCACGCCGGCGTACCGCCCGGTCGTGGCCAGGTCGGACCCGGCACCGGGGCGGGTGGTGTCCGCCGCTCCGCCGACGGGTACGCCGGACGCGCTGTCGGTCATCGTGGCGCGGCCGGGTCAGGCCCGCAGTCGGCCGGCGACCGCGGCGACGTGCTCGTCGGACTCGGTCAGCGCCACCCGGACATGCTGCCCGCCGGCCGGGCCGTAGAAGACCCCCGCAGCGACCAGGATGCCGCGCCGGGCCAACCAGTCGACGGTCTGCCAGCAGGCCTCGCCTCGGGTGAGCCAGAGATAGAGGCCGGCCTCCGAGTGCTCCACCGTGAAGCCGGCGCCGGTGAACGCGGCGGTCAGCACCTCGCGCCGTGCGCGGTAGCGCTCCCGCTGCTCGTCGGCGTGCCGCTCGTCCTGCAGCGCCGCCACCATCGCCGCCTGCACCGGGGCGGGCACGATCATCCCGGCGTGCTTGCGGACCCGCAGCAGCTCGGCGACCAGCGCCGGATCACCAGCCACGAAACCCGCCCGGTAGCCGGCGAGGTTGGACCGCTTGGAGAGCGAGTGCAGCGCGAGCACCCCGTCGTAACTGCCGCCGCAGACCTCCGGGGACAGCACCGAGACCGGCTCGGCGGACCAGCCGAGCGACAAATAGCACTCGTCGCTGGCGACCACCGCGCCGCGCTCCCGGGCCCAGTCGACGACCTTGCGCAGGTGCGCGGCGGGCAGCACCCGGCCGGTCGGGTTGCCGGGCGAGTTGACCCAGACCAGCCGGACCTTGGAGGTCGGCCCGACCGCGGTGAGCGAGTCGGCACGGACCACCGTGGCGCCAGCCAGTCGAGCGCCGTCCTCGTAGGTGGGGTACGCGATCGGCGGCACCACCACCACGTCATCCGGGCCGATGCCGAGCAGCGTGGGCAGCCAGGCGACCATCTCCTTGGAGCCGATGGTCGGCAGCACACCGAGACCGTCGACCCCGGCACCGCAGGCCCGGGCGACCCAGGCCGCGATCGCATCCCGGAGCGCCGGAGCGCCAGCGGTCAGCGGGTAGCCCGGTGCGTCGGACGCGTCGGCCAGCGCTCGCCGGATCACCTCGGGCACCGGGTCGACCGGAGTGCCCACGGAGAGGTTGATCAGGCCCTCTGGATGCGCTGCGGCCAGGGTGGCCGCAGCGTCCAGGGTGTCCCAAACGAACTCGGGCAGCCGTGCCGAGACCGGCGCGGGCCGGTTCAGTGGCCCTCGCCGCGCGGCGGCTGGGCGGCCACGAAGGTGGCGTCCTTCTCCACCTTGCCGATCTTCGAAGCGCCGCCGGGCGAGCCGAGATCCTCGAAGAACTCGTAGTTCGCGCCGGTGTAGTCCTTCCACTGCTCGGGGACGTCGTCCTCGTAGAAGATCGCCTCCACTGGGCAGACGGGCTCACAGGCACCACAGTCGACGCACTCGTCGGGGTGGATGTAGAGCATCCGGTTGCCCTCGTAAATGCAGTCGACCGGGCATTCCTCGATGCATGCCTTGTCGAGCACATCCACGCACGGCTCGGCGATGATGTAGGTCACCGGTCTTCTCCTCCGCAAGACACGCCGCGATCTCCCGCGACGGTAAGAGCCTAGTATCTCGCCGGGGAGGGGGTCGATCGTGCTCCGACAGCAGGATGTGGGACACCGGATCGTGGTCCGGCGGATTGTGGGGATTCGCGAAGGCCGCCCGCTCTTCTCCGACGCGCTCGGAGAGCTGGTCGAACTAAGCGAGACCCATCTCACGCTGGCCACGGCCCAGGGCCGCCTGCGGGTGCCGGTGGCACAGGTGCACCGGGCCAAACGGGTGCCGCCGACCCGCCGACCGACGGCCGCGGCGGTGCTGGCGCTCGAACGGGCCGCCGACGAGGCCTGGCCAGCGCCGACGCGCGGCCGGCTCGGCGATTGGCTGCTGCGAGCCGCCGAGGGCTGGACCGGTCGGGCCAATTCGGCGCTGCCGGTGGGCGACCCGGACCGACCGCTGCCGGCGGCGGTGGACGCGGTCGAGCGCTGGTACGCGGAACAGGGCCAGCCCGCGATGATCAACACGCCGCTGCCGCTCGCCGCCCCGGTCGGCGCCGAACTGGACGCCCGCGGCTGGGACAGCCGCCCGCCGACGCTGGTACAGACCACGCCACTGCCGCTGCGCGCATGGACGGACACCGGCGCATCCGGTGCACCAACGGGCGACCGGTCCGGGACGTCGGTCGAGCGACCCACCACCGCGCTCGAGCGGTCCTGGACGTCGGTCGAGCGACCCGGCCCGGCGATCGAGCCGCCCGCAACGGCCATTGACCCGCCCGGCCCGGCGATCGAGCGGCCCGCAACGGCCATTGACCGGCCCGGCCCCGCGCTCGAGCGCGCGGGCGCGACGGACGAGTTGGTCGGGCTGATGATCGAGCTGGTCGGCACGCCGAGCGAGGAGTGGCTGGCTATCGCCGGCGGACGCAAGGGCGGCCTACCGGATGCCGCCCGACACGTGCTCACGGCCGTGGACCAGGTGCGCTTCGCCCACGGGTACGCCGACGGCACGCTCGTGGCGATCGGCCGGGGCACGGTGACCGGGCAGGGCCGCTGGCTCGGGCTCAGCCTGATCGAGGTGCTGCCGGCGGCTCGCCGCAAGGGGGCGGCGCGGGCGGTGATCGCGGCGCTTGCCGACTGGGGCCGCGCGACCGGCGCGACGCACGCGTTCCTCCAGGTCGAGCAGCGCAACTCCGCCGCGGTCGCGCTCTACCAGCGGCTCGGCTTCACCACGCACCACACCTACCTGACCCGGGTCGCCCCACACTGACTCCGGCCGCCGCGAGACGCCTCAAGCCCGTTGATCGACTCGATTTCCCCGATCTCGCGGCATCCGATCGACCCGAACACCCCCAGATCAGCGAAACCGAGTCGATCAAGCGCGGCAAGCGCCGACGCGCGGGGGCGGCCGACGCGCGGGCGGTCAGCGGCGGACGACTCGGCGGGGCTTGGAGGCCTTGACTTCGGCGTACCGCTTGAGCTGCTGGGAGCGGTGGTCGAGACCCAACGCGGTGAGCACCAGGTACCCGATCAGGACGCCGATGCCGGCAGCGAGCAGGTAGAGCCAGATCTGGGCGAAGAAGGTGCCCGCACCGCCGGAGAACGGACTGTTGCCGACGAGCAGCGGCCCGACCAGCACGGTCAGCACCACCGCCACGAGCACCACGGCGGCGACGTCAGCCGCCCAGGCGGCCAGCGGCCGACTGCGACCCCAACGGACCGCCACCGAGGCCAGGATCAGCCCGATCACCACGAACATCACGAGCGACACTCGATCAGCGGCGGCGTCGTCGCCGTCGAAGCCGAATCGGGTGGTCAGCCGAGCGACCACGTTGACCGCGAACAGCACTCCCGCGATCACCCCGATGTCGCGCCACCGCTTGTCCATCGCACGACCTCCTGCCGTACGCCCCGCCTCGGGGCGCCCCTGGCAGAAATATCTACCACCCATACCTGGGTGGCGTCATCAGCCGCCCGGTACCGGTGGCGGGGCGAGCATCTGCCGGAAGCCCATCACCGCGAAGGTCATCGCCCCGGCCACGATAATCGCCAGGCCCACCCAGTTGTCGCCGGCGAGCAGCAGGTCGCCCTCGGAGGTCCGGACAGCGGCCACCGCCATCAGCGCGAACCACGGCACCGCGGGCAGCGCCACCGCCCATCGGCGGCCGACCGTCTCGTGCGCGAACCAGCTCAGCGCGATGTTGGCCCCGATGGCGAGCAGCGCCGACACGCCGATCAGCTGCCCGCCCACGCGGACCGTGGCGAGCAGCAGCTCCAGCACCCCGGTGAGCACCCCGGCGACCACCACGACGACGGCGCCGGCCAGCCGCACGCCGAGGTCCAGCATTCGCGGTGGCGGCCCCGCCGGAGGCGGGGATTCCTGATTTTCCACGACCGACATCGGCGCGGCGGGCAGAGTCACCGGGAACCGGCCGCCGCGACCGGCAACCGGTCCGGGCCGGTCAACCCGGGTAGACCGGCGAAGAGGTCGTCCTCCCAGCCGTACGGACCGGAGCCTGGGCCCTTCTCACCGACCGCGAGGGTGAAGAACTCCACGCCCATGAACTCACCGCCGAAGTTGCCGGCGATCGAGTAGAGCCACGAGGTGGCCGGGATCTGGGTGCCGTGTGCCCGCATGGCGGCCTCCTTGGCCGCGTGCTGGTCGGTGCCGTCGATCCGGGCGGCGATCTGGTCGTCCGGGGTGCCGAAGGGCAGATCGGCGAGATCGTCGATGCCGGCGAACGGATTGTCCGACGATTCGGCGAAGTGCGTCATGCCGGCCTCCAGCACGCTGACCGGCATGGCCGTGAAGTAGACCTTGGCCGGAGCGCAGCCCTCCGCAGCGGCCAACTCGACGGCACGCATCGCCACCCGGTGCGCCTGGATGTGGTCGGGGTGGCCGTAGAAGCCGTTCGGGTCGTAGGTGATCAGCACCTGCGGGCGTACCTCACGGAGGATCTCCACCAGGTGCCCGGCGGCCTCGTCGAGGTCGGCCTGCCAGAACGCGCGGGGGTGCTTGTTGGTGTCGAGCCCCATCATCCCCGAGTCGCGGTAGCGGCCGGCGCCACCGAGGAAGCGGTGGTCGCTGACGCCGAGCTCGGCGCAGGCGGCGGCCAGCTCGGCGACCCGGTACCCGCCGAGCTGGTCGGCCCCGGCGGCGGCAAGCTGGGCCAGCGCCGGAATGTGGATCTCACCCTCCTCGCCGAGGGTGCAGGTCACCAGCGTGACGTGCGCGCCGTTGGCGGCGTAGTGGGCCATTGTCGAGCCAGTGCCGATCGACTCGTCGTCGGGATGCGCGTGGACCAGCAACAGGCGGCGGTCGGGCAGCGTCGTCACGACGGTCACTCTAACCGGCGGTTCCGCCCGGCCGTCGCCAACGCGTCCACCCAGGTCGGCCACATCACGCCCGGCGCGGCTTTACGATCTGGCCTGTGGACTTTCCGGAGCTGGCCGCCCGTACCCGCCGGTTCAGCCACGGCACGCCGCGCGCTGTCTCCGTGGCCGAAGACGGCTCCCGGGTGATCTTCCTGCGCTCCGCCGGCCCGGAGGATCCGGCGGACGCTCTCTGGCTGCTGGACGTGGCCACCTCCGAGGAGCGGCTGGTCGCCGACCCGGCCACCCTGCTGGGTGCCGACGGCAACGCGGCGGCGCTCTCCCCCGGTGAGCGGGCGCTGCGCGAGCGGCTGCGGCTCAGCGCCGCCGGCATCGGCTCGTACGCGCTGGACGGCGCGGGCCGCGTCGCGGTGTTCGCGCTGGCCGGGCGACTTTTCCGGGCCGATCTGGTGCACGAGGACGTGGTCGAGGTGACCGCCGTCGGTCCGGTGCTGGACCCACGGCCGGACCCGACCGGGCAGCGGCTGGCGTACGTGACCGACGCGGCCGACGGCGTCCGCCGGGGTGAGCTGCGGCTGATCGAGGCCGATGGCACCGACAGCCTGCTGGCCGGCGAGGACGCCGGGGTGAGCTGGGGGTTGGCCGAGCACATCGCGGCCGAGGAGTTCGGCCGGTTCCGGGGCTACTGGTGGGCGCCGGACGGCCGCTCGGTGCTCGCGGCCCGGGTGGACGAGTCCCGGCTGGAGCGTTGGCACCTGCACGACCCGGCCGAGCCGGCGAGCCCGCCGACGGCCATCGCGTACCCCCGGGCTGGCGGGCCGAACGCGGAGGTGAGCCTGCACCTGCTCGACCTGGACGACGGCTGGGTCGACGTGCACTGGGACCGCGAGACCTACCCGTACCTGTCGGCCGTGAGCTGGACCGAGGGCAGTCCGCTGATCACCGTGCTGCGCCGCTCGCAGCAGCACGGGCTGGTGCTGGCGGTGGACCCGCGTACCGGGGAGACGCAGGTGCACGCCGAGCTGGCCGATCCGCGCTGGGTCGAGCCGATCGCCGGCACCCCGGCGCACCTGCCGGACGGCCGGGTCCTGGTCGGCGGGGAGCTGGCCCACGACGGGTACGACGCGCGATGCCTGTTCGCCGACGGCACCCTGCTCACCCCGCCGTCGCTGTACGTGCGGCGGGTGGTGGGCCGGCTGCCGAACGCGTCCGGCCCGGCCGACCTGCTGGTGGAGGCGAGCGACGGCGAGCCGAGCGAGCGGCACCTGTTCCGGGTGCGTACCACCATCGGGGGCGGCGTGGACGCCCGACGGCTCACCACCGACTCGGGCTGGTACACGGCCGCCGTCGGCGCGGACGTGCTGGCGATCGGCGTCGCGTCACTGGACCACGCCGGGGTCCGCTGGACGGTGCACCGCGGTGACCAGGAGCTGGCCGAGCTGCGGTCGCTGGCCGCCACCCCGCCGTACTCCCCGCTGCCGTTGCTGGAACGGGTGACCGACCGGCGGCTGCCGGCGGCGGTCCTGTACCCGGACAACCACGTGACGGGCCGGCGGCTGCCGGTGTTGCTGGACGTCTACGGCGGCCCGGGGCACCAGGAGGTGGTGGCCGCCCGAGCGGCGTGGCTGGAGCGGCAGTGGTGGGCCGACGCCGGGTTCGCGGTGGTCACGATCGACAACCGGGGTACGCCGGGAGTGGCCCCGTCGTTCGAGAAGGCGATCCACCGGCGGGTGGCCGACGTGGTCCTGGCCGACCAGGTGGACGCGCTGACCGCGCTCGCCGGCAAACACCCCGACCTGGATCTGAGCCGGGTGGGGGTGCGCGGCTGGTCGTTCGGGGGGTGGCTGGCCGGGTTGGCGGTGCTGCGCCACCCGGAGCTGTTCCGGTGCGGGATCGCTGGGGCCCCGGTGACCGACTGGGCGTTGTACGACACCGCGTACACCGAGCGCTACCTCGGGCTGCCCGAGGACGGGACGGACATCTACGCGCACCACTCGCTGATCGAGTTGGCGGCGGAGCCGGTGCTCGCCCCGGACCAGGCCCGGCCGTTGCTGCTGGTGCACGGCATGGCCGACGACAACGTGGTGGCCGCGCACACGCTCCGGCTCTCCGCGGCCCTGCTGGCCGCCGGTCGGCCACACGCCGTGCTGCCGCTGACCGGTGCCACCCACATGGCCGCGAACGGCACCGCCGAGCGCCTGCTCCCGTTGGAGCTCGACTTCCTCCGTACCCATCTGGGGTAGACGACATCGTGAATCTTGGACACTGGAAACTGTCCAAGATCTCCGCGCGCGGGCCGACCTCTCCGCGATCTTGCAGTTGTTGTCTCGGCACAGGGGACATTGCGCGCATCTCGGCGACCGAAACTGCAAGATCGGCGCCGCGGCGGCCGACACCGCCCACTGCGCTCGGCCCCCAGCGTGGGCACCCTGTCCACGTTTAGGTGCTCGATCACGACCGGGGAACGGCAAGGGTCCCCTCCCGACGACGTTGTCGGGAGGGGACCCTTGCCTGCCTGCGGTGTGACTTACGGCTTGACGTGCGCGTTCACGAACGACGGGTAGCCGAAGACGCTGGAGATGAAGATCCCGCCAGCCTTGGACCCGTGCACGTTGTAGGCCACGTCGACGTAGAGCGGCACCACCGGGGCGTGCTCCTTCATGATCCGCTCGTCGAGCTTGGCCCACTCGGGACCCTGGGCGGCCGGTTCGAGCGCGAGAATCCGGTCGATCTCCGTGTTGATCGCCGGGTCGTTGAAGTACGCGCTGTTGCTGTTGCCCTCGGCCTTGATGGTGCGGCCGTCGTAGAGCACCGGCAGGATCGACGCCCCGCTCGGCCAGTCCGCCGCCCAGTTACCGATGTACAGGTCCCAGGGGTTGTTCTTCTTCTTGACCTCGTCGAGCTTCGAGTCGTCCGGGATGTTCCGGACGGTGATCTTGAAGCCGGCCCTCTCGAGGTTGGCCTTGAGCTGGGCGCCCTGCTGCTGCTCGGTCGAGTTGTCCGCGACACCGAGGACCAGCTCCGGCGTCTTGCCGCCGAGCAGTTCCTTGGCCTTCTCGACGTTGCCGTTGGCACCGGCGGGATACGCGTCGTACGCCTTGAAGCCGATGGTGGCCGGCGGCATGAGCGTGGTCAGCGGGGCGGCGATTGTCTGCCCGCCCATCGCCTTGATCAGGCCCTCGCGGTCGATGGCGTAGTTGAGCGCCTGGCGGACCTTCAGGTCGGTGACCCGCTGGTTGTTGATCACGAGCTGGTTGCTGGCCGGCGTCGGGGAGAGGATGGCCCGCGACTTCAGCGCCGCATCCCCGGCCACCTTGGCGACCAGCGAGGCCGGTACGAAGTTCCAGGCCAGCGCGTTCTGATCGGTGCCGTTGTCGGCGATCACCCGGTTGACGGCGGCGTCGGCGGTCGGGCCGAAGCTCCACACGAACTGGTCCGGGTACTGGTGGCGCACCGCGTCGGTGGCCGGGTCCCAGTTGGGGTTGCGGTCCAGGGTGAGCTGGACGCCGGTCTGGTTCTTGGCGATCTTGTAAGGGCCAGAGGAGAACGGCTGCTGGTCCAGGTTGACGCCGGTGTCCTTGTCCGGAGGCAGCGGGGCCGTGGTCGGCAGCGAGACCGCGAACGGCAGGTCACAGCGGGGCTTGGCGAACTCGAAGCGCAGCGTCTTGGCGTCCGGCGTGCTCAGGCCGGGCGGCAGCGACGTCTTGTTCTTCTTGAAATCCCACTTGGTGTCGAACTGGGCGGTGTCGGCCAGCCACTCCTGGATGTAGGTGGGGCCGCCGGAGAGGTCCGGGTCGAAGGACCGGGCGATGCCGTACGCGATCTCCTTGGAGGTGATCGGCCGGCCGTCCTCGAACTTCACCCCGTCCTTGATCTTGAATTCCCAGACCTTGCAGTCCTTGTTGACGTTGGTGCCCGGCGTCTCGGCCAGGTCACCGACCAGGACCAGGCCGCCCTTACCGTCGTCCTTCCAGGTGGTCAGGTAACGGGACCAGAGGGGGTTGGCCATCAGACCGGCGAACGAGTAGGTCCGCTGCGGGTCCAGGTGGGAGATGGCCGTCTCCCGGATGATGGTGAAGGTGCCGCCCTTCTGGGCGCCGCTCACCTCGGTTGCCGGCCCCTGCGAGTCCTTGGGGTCGGTCGCGATGACACCGGTCTGCTGCCGGTTGGTGTCCACCGTGGTGCCCTCGCCCGTGTTCTCCGAGCACGCACCCAGCGCAACAACCAGTGCGATCGCGCCGCCTGCGGCGGCTGCTATACGTGGTCGCATGAAGTACCTCCTTCACCAATGTGCCGTGCGGTCCGTCGGGGCGAGAACCGCCGACGTCCCGAGGATCGTAAGGAAGAAAACCTACGAGTTGTGTAACAGTTGTCGATAAATTTCACCGCCCGGCGGGTGCTGGACACGCCGACCGTCCAGCCGGCTCAGCGCAGCCGCACCCGAGGGTCGATGGCCGCGTAGAGCAGGTCCACCAGCACGTTCGCCAGCACCACGAAGACGGCGGCGATCAGCACGGTGGCCATGATGGTGGGCAGATCGCCCGAGCGCACCGCGTCCACCGCAGTACGCCCCAACCCCTGGATGCCGAACGTCGTCTCGGTGATCACCGTGCCACCGAGAGCCCCGCCGACGTCCAGGCCGGCGATCGTCACCACCGGGGTGATCGCCGCGCGCAGCGCGTGTCGCCCGTACACCGTGCGTTTGGCCAGGCCCTTGGCCCGCGCGGTCCGGACGAAGTCCTCCGACAGCGTCTCCAACATCTGCGCCCGGGACAGTCGGGCGTAGATGGCCGAGAAGAGGAAGGCCAGCGCCACCCAGGAGAGCACCAGCCCACTGGCCCACTTCGCCGGATTGTCGAAGATCGAGGTGTAGCTCGGCACCGGCAGTAGGCGCAGGTTGTAGACGAACACCAGCAACAACACCGCACCGACGAAGTAGAGCTGCAACGAGGCGCCGGTCAGCGAGAAGCCGATCGCCGCCCGATCCAGCCAGGTGCCACGGCGCAGCGCGGAGATCATGCCCAGGCCCACCCCGAGCAGCAGCCACAGGATGGCCGCCGGGATCACGATGCTCAGCGTCACCGGCAGCACTCGGCCGATGGTGTCCGAGACGGCCTCGTTGGTGACGTACGACCAGCCCAGGCAGGGCGCGTCACATCGGCCGCCCTGGGCGCTGCCCAGGTCCCGTCCCGTGACGATGCCCTTCATGTAACCGGCGTACTGACTGATCAGCGGGTCGTTGAGGCCCAACTCGGTGCGGACCCGCTCCAGCCGCTCCGGGTTGCAGTTCTTTGGGCACATGCCGGTGACCGGGTCACGTGGCAGGGCGAAGAACATCAGGAAGGTCAGCACGCTCACCGCGAACAGGGTCAGCGCCGCGGAGAACATGCGCTTGAGCAGAAATCGCGCCATGGCGAACCCCCTACCGGGAGGACTTCGGGTCGAGCGCGTCACGCAACGCGTCGCCGAAGAGGTTGAAGGCGAACACGAGCGCGAAGATCATGATGCCGGGAAAGAACACGTAGGCCGGGTCGGTCTGGAGATAGTCCAGACTGTCGTAGATCATCCGGCCGAAGCTCGGGGTCTCGTCACTGAGACCGACGCCGATGAACGAGAGCGCGGCCTCGCTGGTGATGAACTGCGGCACGGCGAGGGAGAACGAGACCAGGATCGGCGCCCAGATGTTCGGCAGCAGTTGCCGGAAGAGCATGTGCCCCAGGCCGGCGCCGCTGGCCTTGGCGGCCTCCACGAACTCCCGCTCGCGCAGCGCGATGACCTGCCCGCGGACCAGTCTCGCCGTGCTCGTCCAGCCGAAGATCGCGAAGACCGCGATGAGCACGCCGACCCCGAAGGCCGCGGACACCTGCCCTCGCTCGCCGTAGAAGCGCAACGTCAGGGTGGGGGTGAGCGCCAGCGCGATGATCAGGAACGGCATGGCCAGGGTCAGGTCGGTGATCCAGTTGATCACCGCGTCGAACCAGCCGCCGAGGTAGCCGGCGAGGGCACCGAGCACCACACCGAGCGTCGCGGTGATCAGGGCCGCGGCGAACGCGATGAAGAGCGACGTTCGCAGCCCGTAGATCAGCCGGATGAAGATGTCCCGTCCGAGCCCCGGCTCCAGGCCGAACCAGTGGTCGCCGGTCACACCGCCGGCGTAGCCCAGGGGCATGCCGAAGTTGTCCAGCAGGCTCTGGAACTGCTCCCGCGGACCGACCCCGTAGGCCATCTCGATCAGCGGAGCGGCCAGCGCCAACAGCATGAAGAGGATCAGCAGTACGCCGCTGACCATGGCCGTACGGTCCCGGCGCAGCCGGAGCCAGGCGAGCTGACCGGGCGACCGGCCGACGACACCCTTCATCCCGGGCGCGCCCGCCTCCGGGCCGGACTCGATCTCGGCCAGCGCCACACCCTCCACGGGGGACAGGCTCACGACGACACCTCCTCGACGATCGCGTCGGTCGACCTGACCGCCTCCCCCTCGGGGACTTCCGGGAAGTGACACGCGGTGGCCTGGTTGCCGCCGTCGCGCGGGACCAGCGCCGGCTCCTCGGTCGCGCAGACGTCCTGCGCCTTCCAGCAGCGGGTCCGGAAGCGGCAGCCCGACGGCGGGTCGAGCGGAGTGGGCACATCGCCGGTCAGCCGGATCCGGCCGGCCGGGCCGAGCTGGGTGACGTCCGGAATCGCCGAGAGCAACGCACGGGTGTACGGGTGCTGTGGGCGCTCGTAGATGTCCGCTCGGTCGCCGATCTCCACGATCCGGCCCAGGTACATGACCGCGACCCGCTGGCTGAAGTGCCGCACCACGGCCAGGTCGTGGGCGATGAACACGAACGCCAGGCCGAGGTCCCGTTGCAGGTCGCGCAGCAGGTTGACCACCTGCGCCTGGATCGAGACGTCCAGCGCGGAGACCGGCTCGTCGGCGACGATCAGTTTGGGTCGCAGGGCCAACGCGCGGGCGATGCCGATGCGCTGGCGCTGACCACCGGAGAACTCGTGCGGGTACCGGTTGTAGTGCTCCGGGTTCAACCCGACCAGCTCGAGCAGCTCCTGCACCCGGGCCCTGATGCCGCCCGGCGGCTTGATCCCGTTGACCTGCAACGGCATCGCCACGATCCGGCCGACGGTGTGCCGGGGGTTCAGCGAGGCGTACGGGTCCTGGAAGATGATCTGCAGGTCCTGGCGCAGCGGGCGCAGCTCACGCCGACCGGCGTGGGTGATGTCCCGTCCGGCGAACTCGATGCTTCCGGCCGTCGGCTCCAGCAACCGCACCAGCATCCGGCCGGTGGTGGTCTTGCCGCAGCCCGACTCCCCCACCAGACCGAGCGTCTCGCCCGGACGCACGTCGAAGTTCAGCCCGTCGACGGCCCGCACCAGGCCGGTGGCGCGCAGACCCTGGCGTACCGGGAAGTGCTTGCTCAGGCCACGGACCCGCAGCAGCGGCTCATCGGTCATCGGGCCACCCCCACGGATGCGATGTCTTCGGCGTAGAGCGCGGAGCGCTCCTCGGCGGCGAGATGGCAGGCGACCAGGTGGCCGTCCGAGCCGGCCTCGCGCAGCTCGGGCACCTCGGTCCGGGACCGGTCGCCGTTACGGTCCGCGTACCGGCAACGTGGGTGGAAGGCGCAGCCGGGCGGCAGGTTGATCAGGCTGGGCGGGTTGCCCCGGATCGGCAACAGGTCCGCGTCCGCGTCGCCGTGCAGCGACGGCACGCTGGAGAGCAACCCCCAGGTGTACGGGTGCTGAGGCTGGCGGAGCACCTGCTCGACGCTGCCGCGCTCGACGGCCCGCCCGCCGTACATCACCAGCACGTCGTCGGCGACCTGGCCGACCACGCCGAGATCGTGGGTGATCAGGATGATCGCGGAGTGGAACTCGGCCTGGAGGTCCGCGAGCAGGTCCAGGATCTGCGCCTGGACGGTGACGTCCAGCGCGGTGGTGGGCTCGTCCGCGATCAGCAGCGCGGGGTCGTTGACCAGCGCCATGGCGATCATCGCCCGCTGGCGCATGCCACCGGAGAACTCGTGCGGGTACTGGTCGAAGCGGCGCGCGGGCTGCGGGATACCGACCCGGTCCAGCATGTCGATCGCCCGCTGGCGGGCCTCTCGCCGGCTGGCCTTCGGGTGGTGCACCCGGTACGCCTCGGCGATCTGTCGGCCCACTGTGTAGTAGGGGTGCAGCGCCGAGAGCGGATCCTGGAAGATCATCGCCAGGTCCCGACCGCGGAGCCGGCGTACCTCGTCGTCGGGTAGGCCGACCAGCTGCCGGCCACCGACGGAGATCTCGCCGGTGATGGTGGTCCGCTTGGGATCGTGCAGGCCGAGGATGGCCAGCGAGGTGACGCTCTTGCCGGAGCCGGACTCACCGACGATGCCGAGCGTGCGGCCCCGCTCGACGGCGAACGAGACCCCGTCGACCGCGCGCACCACGCCGTCCTCAGTGTCGAACCGGACCCGTAGGTCGCTCACCCGCAGGTAGGCGTCCTGCTCGGAGCGCTGCTCCGGCACGGTGGGACGGTCGTCCGGTTCCCCGGACGGCGCCGGATCCGAAATGTCCACGGCCGCCTCCCTCAGTGACGAAGAGAACTTACAGGAAAGTCCTGAGGGCGAAAATAAGCTACAAAGTCCGTACCTGTCAGCGGGCCCGAGCGTAACGAGTCCGCATCAGCCCTGCATACCCGTCACCTCGCCATCCACGGCTATTCATGCCGTGCCCGCACGTCAAGTGCAACCATGGCAAGCGCAACCCGCAGAGGATGCCCGTGGCACGAGGTGGAGGTGACCCATGACCGCGGCGCTGTTCGATCACGAAGGTCCGTGGACCGAAGAGGAGTTCCTCGCCCTCGGCGAGACGCAGCAACGCGTCGAACTCTTCGACGGGAGCCTCCACGTGACCCCAGCCCCCACCCCACGACACCAGAACATCTCGGGCGAGCTCCGAGCAGCGTTGAGGGCTCCGGCTCGTGAGGCCGGCCTGCATGTGCTGGAAGGGGTGAACGTCCGACTCAGACCCGGCCGGATCCCGATTCCCGACCTCGTGATCACCGGCCCGATCGACTTCGACGAACTCAACGTCGAGGCGGGTGACGTTCGGCTGGTGTGCGAGATCATCTCGCCGAGCAACGCGTCCACGGACAAGGTGCTCAAGATGCACTACTACGCCACAGCCGGGATCGAGTGGTATCTGCTGATAGAGCAGACGGATGGCACAGTGCACCTCTATCGACGGCAGGGCAGCCACTACAGCGAACAGTCCGTAACCAGGCCAGGCGACCTGCTCGTGCTCACCGAGCCGGTGAAGGCCACGATCAGGCCGGAGGAGCTGCTCCCCTGACGGGTGTTGGCCTCCTGGCCTAGGGTCGATCGCATGACCGAGTTCGATGCGGCCACCGCCGCCGTGCAAGCCGCCCTGGACGCGGGCGCGCGGTACGCCGACGCCCGGGTGATGCACCGCCGCTACGAGTCGATGACCGCGCGCAACGGCGACATCGAGGAGCTGACCCAGGACGAGAGCATCGGGCTCGGCGTCCGGGCACTGGTCGGATCGAGTTGGGGCTTCCACGCCGTACCCGATCTCTCCGACGCGGCCGCCCGCGACGCCGGCCGGCACGCGGCCCGGACCGCGATGGCGAGCGCGCGGGTGCCCGGCCCGCCGGTCGACCTGGTGCCGGTCGAGGCGGTCAGCGCGAGCTGGGCCTCGGGTTGCCAGATCGACCCGCTCGGGGTGCCCCTGTCGGCCAAGGGCGACCTGCTGGTCGGCGCCACCCGCACGATGGCCGAGCACGGCGCCGACCTGGCCGAGGGGCTGTACCAGATCTGGGACACCACGAAGTGGTTCGTCTCCAGCGAGGGCCACCGGATCGACCAGCGGATCCGCGAGTGCGGCGGCGGCATCTCGGCCACCTCGATCGGCGACGGCGAGACGCAGCGACGGTCCTGGCCCAGCTACCGCGGTCAGTACGGCACCACGGGCTGGGAGCTGGTGGAGTCGCTCGACCTGGCCGCGCATGCCGCGCAGATCGCCGAGGAGTCCCGGGCGCTGCTCACCGCGCCGCTCTGCCCCGCCGGCGAGACCGACCTGATCCTCGGTGGCGAGCAGTTGGCCCTGCAGATCCACGAGTCGGTCGGGCACGCCATCGAACTGGACCGGATCCTCGGCTGGGAGGCCGCCTTCGCCGGCACGTCCTGGCTGGACCTGGCCCAGCTCGGGTCGCTGCGCTACGGCTCCGAGCTGATGAACATCACCATCGACCCGACCATCCCGGGCGCGCTGGGCAGCTTCGGCTTCGACGACGAGGGCTCGCCGGCGGTCAAGCGGGACGCGGTCCGCGACGGGCGGTGGGTGGGCGTGCTCGCCGGTCGGGATTCGGCCGCCGTGGCCAGCCTCGACTACGGCGGCAGCGTACGGGCCGACGGGTGGGCTCGGCTGCCGATGGTGCGGATGACCAACGTCGGCCTGGAACCCGGCCCGCACACGTTGGAAGAGATCATCGCGGCGACCGACGACGGGGTGCTGATGGACCTCAACCGTTCCTGGTCGATCGACGACAAGCGCCTCAACTTCCAGTTCGGCTGCGAGGTCGGCTGGGAGATCAAGAAGGGGCGGCGGGGGCGGATGCTGCGTAACCCCACCTACACCGGGATCGGCCCACTGTTCTGGCGTTCGATGGACATGCTCTCCAGCGAAATGGTGTCCTGGGGGACGCCGAACTGTGGCAAGGGCCAGCCCGGCCAGACCGGGCACACCGGCCATCCGGCCGCGCCAGCCCGCTTCCGCAACGTCCGGGTGGGGGTGTCGGCGTGAGCACCGGCGGCTCGACGGAGAAGGAGCTGGCCGGGCAGGTCATCGAGCTGGTCCGGCGTCTCGGCGGTCCGGCCGCGCAGGCCGAGGCGGTGGTGACCCGTTCCGACCTGGCGCTGACCCGGTTCGCCAACTCGTCCATCCACCAGAACGTCGCCGAGTCGACGGTCGGGGTCCGGCTGCGACTGCACGTCGACGGCCGTACCGCCGCCGGCAGCGGCAACGTGGTCACCGCCGACGGGCTGCAAGCGCTGGTCGAGCGCACCCTGGCCGCCGCGCGGCTCTGCCCACCCGACCCGAGCTGGCCGGGGCTGGCACCGCCCGCGGCCACACCGGCCGCGCCGCCCGTCGACGAGGCGACGGCCCACGCCGAGCCGGATCAGCGGGCCGCCCGGGTCCGTGCGTTCGTGGCCGCCGCCGGTGACCTCAGCACGGCCGGCTACTGCCGCACCGCGCACCGATCGTCGGCGTTCGCCAACTCGGCCGGGCACACCGCGTACGGCCGCTTCGCCGACGCGGCGATGGACGGCATCGCCCGCCGCGACGGCGCGGACGGCGTGGCCCGGCTCTGCGCCGACCGGCTGTCCGACCTCGACGGCGCCGACTTGGGCGCCCGCGCGGCGGCGAAGGCCCAGGCGGCGGTCGACCCGGTCGAGCTGCCGCCCGGGCGGTACGAGGTCGTGTTCGAGCCGGCCGCCGTGGCGGACCTGCTGCAAAACTTCTCCTGGTACGGCTTCAACGCCAAGCTGTACGCCGAGCGGCAGTCCTTCGCCGAGCCGGGGGCGGCCCAGTTCGACCCGGCGGTGACCCTGGTGGACGATCCGCTGAGCGCGTCGGGGCTGCCCTTCGACATCGAGGGCACCGGCCGTCGGGCGCTGACCCTGGTCGAGGCGGGCACCACCCGGGCGGTGGCACACGATCGGCGGACCGCCGCCGAGGCGGGCGTCGAGTCCACCGGGCACGCGATCGCGGGTGGCGCCACCTGGGGCCCGATGGCCCGCAACCTGCGCCTGTCCGGCGCGGCGGCCGGCCCGGCCAGTGCGGTGGGCCGGAGCACCAGCGGCCCGGCGGCCGGGGCGGTGGTCGACCCGGACACCGCGGCGCTGGTCGCCGGGGTGCGCCGAGGGCTGCTCGTCACCGACCTCTGGTACACGCGGGTGCTCGACCCGAAGAGCCTGGTCGTCACCGGTCTGACCCGCAACGGAGTCTGGCTCATCGAGGACGGCACCGTCGTCCGCGCGGTCCGTGATCTGCGGTTCACCGAGTCGTACCCGCGGGCACTCGGGCCGGGGGCGGTCCTCGGGCTGGGCGCGCGGCCGGTCCGCCAACCGGATCGGGTGGACGGTGCCTGGTGGGCGGCACCGCCGGTACGGCTGGCGTCGTGGCACTTCACCGGGGGTGCCTCCGGCTGAACGAGGCCAGCTCCCATTCATCACCGTGACAGGGCTTCCGCCCAGCCCGAACACACGGGACACTCCCTTGCGCGGACGGCTCGCAAAGATCGGCGTAACGTGTGTCACTTAGCTGCGCCGATCGATCTGGTGTGGTCGTTGGTGTGCGCATGACGTGGCAGCGGGTGCGGGTTCGCCGGTCCGCGTGCCGACCGGAGATAGATCAGCCCGCCCGTACGGGCCCCGTCAGGGAGAGACGACTCGACATGACATCAACGGCAACGAAGCCGCGGGGAGCGCGGGCGCGCGCCGCCATCGCGGCGAAGACGTTGCGTACCGACCGCTGGTGGATCGCACCACTGGTCACCGTGATCGGGCTCAGTGCCTGGGTCGCGTACGCGACGGTCCGGGTCTTCATGCACGACTTCTACTGGGTGGACGAGTACCACTACCTGACCCCGTTCTACTCGCCGTGCGTCACCGAACGGTGTGTGGAGGGGTCGTCGCACTTCGGCTCGTTCCTGCCCGGCTGGTGGATCATCCCGGACGCAGCGTTGACCCTGCCGTTCCTGCTGCTGTTCCGGCTCACCTGCTACTACTACCGCAAGGCGTACTACCGGTCGTTCTGGCTATCCCCACCGGCCTGCGCGGTTCCGGACGGGCACGCCTCGTACAGCGGAGAGACCCGGTTCCCGCTGCTCGGCCAGAACCTGCACCGGTACTTCTTCTACGCCGCCGCGATCATCTCGCTGATCAACACGTGGGACGCGATCATCGCCTTCCACTCCCCCAAGGGCTTCGGCTTCGGGCTGGGCAACATCATCCTGCTGATCAACGTGGTGGCGCTCTGGGCGTACACCATCTCCTGCCACTCCTGCCGGCACATCATCGGCGGCCGGCTCAAGCACTTCTCCAAGCACCCGGTGCGCTACCGCGCCTGGACCTTCGTCTCGGCGTTGAACGTCCGGCACATGCAGCTCGCCTGGATCACCCTCGGCACCCTGGCGCTGACTGACTTCTACGTCATGGCGCTCGCTGCGGACTGGTTCCCCGACCTGCGGTTCATCAACTAAAGGGCCCCCGACATGACCACAACCACGCGAATCGAACGACACCACTACGACGTCGTCGTGATCGGGGCCGGCGGCGCCGGCCTGCGCGCGGCGATCGAGGCCCGGCTCGCCGGCAAGAAGACCGCGATCATCTCCAAGTCGCTCTTCGGCAAGGCCCACACGGTGATGGCCGAGGGCGGCGCGGCCGCCGCGATGGGCAACGTGAACAGCCGGGACAGCTGGCAGGTGCACTTCCGCGACACCATGCGGGGCGGCAAGTTCCTCAACAACTTCCGGATGGCCGAGCTGCACGCGAAGGAGTCGCCGCAGCGGATCTGGGAGCTGGAGACGTACGGTGCGCTCTTCGACCGCACCAAGGACGGCAAGATCTCCCAGCGCAACTTCGGTGGCCACGAGTACCCGCGCCTGGCGCACGTCGGCGACCGGACCGGCCTGGAGCTGATCCGCACCCTCCAGCAGAAGATCGTCTCGTTGCAGCAGGAGGATCAGCGGGAGCTCGGCTCGTACGACGCCCGGATCAAGGTCTTCTCCGAGACCACCATCACCGAGCTGCTGCTCGACGGTGACCGGGTCGCCGGCGCGTTCGGCTACTACCGGGAGTCCGGGGAGTTCGTTCTCTTCGAGGCGCCGGCCGTGGTGCTGGCCACCGGCGGCGTGGGGCGCTCCTACAAGGTCACTTCGAACTCCTGGGAGTACACCGGGGACGGGCACGCGTTGGCGCTGCGCGCCGGGGCGACTCTGATCAACATGGAGTTCCTCCAGTTCCACCCGACCGGCATGGTCTGGCCGCCCTCGGTGAAGGGCATCCTGGTCACCGAGTCGGTCCGGGGCGACGGTGGCGTGCTGAAGAACTCCGAGGGCAAGCGGTTCATGTTCGACTACGTCCCCGACGTCTTCCGCAAGCAGTACGCGGAGACCGAGGAGGAGGCGGACCGCTGGTACACCGACGCGGACAACAACCGCCGCCCGCCGGAGCTGCTGCCCCGCGACGAGGTGGCCCGGGCCATCAACAGCGAGGTCAAGGCCGGCCGGGGCTCCCCCGCCGGTGGCGTCTTCCTGGACATCGCCAGCCGCCGTTCGGCCGATGAGATCCGCCGGCGGCTGCCGTCGATGTACCACCAGTTCAAGGAGCTCGCCGACGTCGACATCACCGCCGAGCCGATGGAGGTCGGGCCGACCTGCCACTACGTGATGGGCGGTGTCGAGGTGGACCCGGATTCGGGTGCCGCCTTCGGCCACGTCCGGGGGCTGTTCGCCGCCGGCGAGGTCTCCGGTGGCATGCACGGCTCCAACCGACTGGGCGGCAACTCGCTGTCCGACCTGCTGGTCTTCGGCAAGCGGGCAGGCGGGCACGCGGCCAGCTACGCCGACGGGCTGGCCGCCCGGCCGAAGGTGGCCGTGGACGCGGTCGAGGCGGCGGTGGAGACCGCGCTCGCCCCGCTGCAGCGGGACACCGGCGAGAGCCCCTACACCCTGCAGCAGGATCTCCAGGCCGTGATGGGAGATCTGGTCGGGATCATCCGTCGGGAGGGCGAACTGGAGGACGCGCTCCGCAGGCTCGCCGAGCTGCGCGAGCGGGTGGCGAAGGTGAGCGCGTTCGGCGGCCGGCGCTACAACCCGGGCTGGCACCTGGCTCTGGACCTGCGCAACATGCTGGTGGTCTCGGAGTGCACCGCGAAGGCGGCGCTGGAGCGGCAGGAGTCGCGTGGCGGGCACACCCGGGAGGACTATCCGGCGATGGAGCCGGCGTGGCGGCAGGTGAACCTCGTCTGCTCGCTGGACGGCGACACCGTCCAGCTGGTCCGCAAGCCGTTGCCGAAGATGCGGTCCGAGCTGCTCGGGCTCTTCGACCGAGCGGAGCTCGGCAAGTACCTCACCGACGAGGAGCTCGCCGACTTCGACGCTTCCGTCGCCGACGCTGGAGAGGCGGACAACCGATGAGCGCGAAGCGTCAGTTCCGGATCTGGCGGGGCGACGAGACCGGCGGTGACCTGCAGGACTACATGGTCGAGGTCAACGAGGGTGAGGTCGTCCTCGACGTGATCCACCGGTTGCAGGCCACCGACGCGCCCGACCTGGCCTGCCGGTGGAACTGCAAGGCCGGCAAGTGCGGCTCCTGCTCGATGGAGATCAACGGCAAGCCACGGCTGGGCTGCATGACCCGGATGTCGACCTTCGGGGACGACGAAACGGTCACGGTCACCCCGCTGCGGACCTTCCCGGTGATCCGGGATCTGGTCACCGACGTCTCGTTCAACTACGAGAAGGCTCGGGAGACGCCCGCGTTCGCCCCGCCGTCGGACGTCGCGCCCGGCGACTACCGGATGCAGCAGGTCGACGTCGAGCGCTCGCAGGAGTTCCGCAAGTGCATCGAGTGCTTCCTGTGCCAGACCGTCTGCCACGTGATCCGCGACCACGACGAGAACAAGCAGGCGTTCTCCGGGCCGCGGTACTTCATCCGGGCGGCCGAGCTGGACATGCACCCGTTGGACACCCGGACCGACCGCAAGCAGTACGCACAGTCCGAACAGGGTCTCGGTCTGTGCAACATCACCAAGTGCTGCACCGAGGTCTGCCCCGAGCACATCAAGATCACTGACAACGGGATCATCCCCATGAAGGAACGAGTCGTCGACCGCAGGTACGATCCCCTTGTGTGGCTTGGTAGCAAGATCTTCCGTCGGGGCGAGACGCCCCAGACCAGCGTGACCACCGCCCGTCGGGGCTCGGCTTCGTCGCCGGCCGCGGCCGGTGGCGGGTTGCACTCGCATGCGGGCGGCTCGCACGACCCGCGGGCCGAGGCGCAGGCGCAGAGCGGCGTCAACTGGGACCGGGAGGTGCCCCACCCGACCGCGCCCGCGGTCGACGACCGGGGCAGGCTGCCGCTGACCGAGCTCACCTTCGACCGGGCCGCCGCGCCGTCGCCGTTCGGCGACGACGTGACCTTCCCGCTGCCTCCGGAGCACCTGAACTTCGCCCACCCGGAGCAGGACAACAAGCACTGAGCACGACCACCAAAGACGGGGGCCCCGGCTAACGCCGGTAGGCCCCCGTCCCCATACCCGCACCCCACGCCCCAGCCCCCGCGCGCGCCCCACGCGCGCGCCCCACGCGCGCGCCGCGAGCCCCGCGAGCGCCCCGCGAGCGTTGATCATGAGGTTGACGGGCGATCCGCAGTCCGGCGAGCCCGTCAACCTCATGATCAACTGGTTGGTGGGTTGGCTGGTGGGCGGGACTGGGTCAGGAGGGGGCGGAGGGCGGCGACGATGGGAGCGTCGGCGGGGAGCCAGGTGACCGAATTCAGCTCGTCGGCCCCGAGCCAGCGGAGCGCCTCATGTTCCAGGGCCTGCGGCTGGTCGTCGTGCAGCAGTCTCGCGGCGTACACCTTGAGCACTGAGCGACCGTGGGCCATGCGTACGTTGCGGCCGACCCGGGCGCCGATTTCCACCCGGACGGCCAACTCCTCGACGCACTCCCGGACCAGCGCGTCGGTTTCGGTCTCCCCCGGCTCGACCTTTCCGCCGGGGAACTCCCACATCCCCGCCACCTCCGGAGGGGCGGAACGCGCACAGGCGAGCACCCGCCCGTCCTGGATGATCGCCGCTCCGACGACCACCTTCAGTTCCCGTCGCTCGGCCTGCCCGCCACTATTAGCCCGTTCGGTCCGCACGGGCGTCCAGGGTGCCAGATCAATCGGCGGTTTGGGTACCGTAGCCGTCCGCTAGGTCAATAGAACACGGAAGTGTGGGCGTGGACACCCCTTCCATGCGGCGACAGACTAGAGGGCACCGACAAGACACGGGATGGCGACGATTTGGCCACAAGCCGGCAACGGCGCTTGGGAGGTGCGGTGATGCGCGTGCTGTTCAACAGCCGGGCCAAGCACGACTACCTTTCCGACGCGTTGACCTTGCTATCTGGTTGGACGCGTGAAGGCGAGCAGATCCGACGGACGCTCGTGATCGACGATACCCAGCACGCGGCGCTGACCGAACGGGTGAAGGTGGTCGCTGACGCGCTGCACCTACGCCCCGAGATCAGCCGGCATTCCGACCGCACCCAGATCCGGGTCGGGCACGGCAACGGTGAGCCGCTGACCGAGGGCGAGGTCCTGCTGGCCGCCCGCATCGAGGACGCCTACCGGGCGGTCACCGAGTCTTGACGGTCCCGCGAATACCAGCGCAACTCCACCGAGTTGTCGTCCGGGTCGCGGACGTGGATCGAAGTCGCCGAGCCACGGGTGCCGAACCGCCTGACACGGCCCGGGTCCGTGAGTTCGTCCGCGCCGAGGCGAACGGCCGATGAGGCACGGGGAGTTCCGCCACTCCCGATTGGTCCAGGTGTACGACGCCGAGTGCGTCTGGGGGCCCGACGACGACTTCTTCCGGGCGGTGGTCGACGAGACCCCGGCGGCACGGGTCCTCGACCTGGGCTGCGGCACCGGCCGGCTGACCGTCGCCCTCGCCGCCGCCGGCCACACCGTCACCGGGGTCGACCCGGCCGCAGCATCCCTGGCCGCCGCACGCCGCCGCCCGTCCGGCGACCGGGTGACCTGGATCGAGGGCACCTCGGCGCTGCTGCCGGACCGGTCGTTCGACGTGGCGGTGCTGACCAGCCACGTGGCGCAGTTCTTCGTCGACGACGACGAGTGGGCTCGTACCCTCGATGACCTGCAACGGACGTTGGTGCCCGGCGGCCGGCTGGTGTTCGACGCCCGCGACCCGGCGGACCGCCGGTGGGAGCGGTGGAACCCGGTCGACTCGCGGCGATCGATCGGGCTGCCGGACGGCGGCGAGGTCGAAGCGTGGACCGAGGTGGCCGGGGTACGCGACGGCGCGGTCAGCTTCATCCACCACTACCACTTCGCCGACGGCGAGGCGTTGCTCAGCTCGGCGACCCTGCGTTTCCGCAGCGAGGCGCAACTACGCGACTCCCTGGCCGCGGCGGGCTTCACCGTCGAGGCGATCCACGGCGGCTGGCACCGCGAGCCGATCGGCCAGGGCGACGGTGAACTCCTGGTCATCGCGCACGTCGGTGGGCTGGCACCGGTTTCCTAGCCTGGGTTGTATGGCGAACATCGCGTACGACCGCAAGGAGCAGGTTCAGCAGATCGAGAGCGGACTCCTCGACGGTGAGCAGATCATCGCCGTCTACGACGCCGTCGGCACCGGCACCGGGTTCATCGGGCTGACCGACCGACGCGTGATCATCCAGGACCGCTCATTCGTCGGCAAGCGGTACGCGATCACCAGCATCCCGTACTCGAAGATCACCAGCGTGAGCGTGGTCAGCAACAAGTCCTGGGGCGGGGCGTTCTTCTCCACTGGTGCGATCGCCATCCACGTCGGGACGCACACCTACGAGGTGGAGTTCCGGGGCGCGCAGAAGAGCCACCACGTGCACAACGTCATCCTGCACCACATCTCCTGAACACCCGGCCGTCGAGGGCTCGGCGAGCGTAAATGCCTTGCCGAGCCCCGGCGGTCTCTGATGTCCTCACTCGACAGCCGCGCGAAGGGAGCAGCAACCATGCCGGAAAAGACGAAGTCCCCCCGATCGAACGTCATCCGACTTGAGGAATCGAGGCTTCGTGAGCAGGTCTGCTCCAACCACGGCGTCGCAGGCGCGCGCCGCTGACCCCCTGATCCACCCCGGCGGCCAGTGATGTCGGTCTTCGATGATCCCGGGCTCTTCGGCCGACTGTGGGCCGCCGGCTATGACGACGGACCCAACCCCGACCCAATGCCGGCCGTCGACTTCCTGGCCGACCTGGCCGACGACGGCCCAGTTCTCGAGCTGGCGATCGGCACCGGCCGGATCGCACTGCCGTTGGCCGAGCGCGGCCTGACCGTGCACGGTGTCGAGGCATCCGAGGAGATGCTGGCGACGATGCGGGCCAAGCCCGGCGGCGACCGGATCCCCGTCGTCGTCGCCGACATGGCGGACGTGCCGGTGCCCGGCCCGTTCCGCCTGGCGTACCTGGTCTTCAACACGCTGTTCAACCTGGTGGACGCCGAGCGGCAGGCGGACTGCTTCCGCAATGTCGCCCGGGTGTTGGCGCCCGGCGGCGCGTTCGTCATCGAGACGTTCGTGCCCGACCCGCGGAGCTTCGACCGGGATGAGCAGGTGCAGGTCCGTGCCGTGAGCGAGGACTCCGCGACGATCCGACTGCATCGGTACGACCGGCCGGCGCAGCGGTTCATCCGGCAGACCATCACCTTCGACGGCGAGGGTGTGCACCTGAAACCCTTCGCCATGCGGTACGCCTGGCCGCACCAGATCGATGCGATGGCCGAGCAGGCGGGACTCCGGCTCACCGAGCGGTACGCGGACTGGCACCGTCGGCCGTTCGAGGCCGACAGTCCATCGCACATCTCCGTCTACCGGGCGGGCTAGCGACGCGCCTGCGGCTTGGCGCAGCGCGGCGCTTGATCGACTCCGGTTCCCGGAAGTCGGGGTATCACAGCCCCGACGACACCCCGATGTCAGGGAACCGGAGTCGATCTCGCCGCCCAAACGGCAGGGGGTCCCCATGGGAGCCGGTGCCCTCGAGGAGGGGCTGCTCCAGAAGAGCGTGGTCGGCATGTACATGCCCGGGTTCGACCTCGACGCGTCGATCGACAACTACTTCGAGTCGCCCGAGTGGAATGACCTGATCTGCAAGTGGGAGGCGCAGGTCCGGGCCGTCGTCGACCGTAAGGGCCTGCCGCCGCAGCTCTACTGACAGGGGCGCCACTGCCCGCCCTCTTTGACCAGCGGCAATACCTGCGTGGCCTGCGCCCCGGTCGTGTCCTGGATGTACCGGACGGTTACCTCCGCGCGAACCTTGCCGTTGTAGTTGGCGACGTACACCCCGGTGACCTCGTAGCTCCTGATCTTCAACTGAGCCGACTGGACGCGGGTGAAGTCCGCCCGGGTGACGGCGTCGCGCGACTTCTGGCACAGCCGCCCGTAGGCGCCGTCGTAGTTGGCGGCCATCAGGTCGTCCAGGTACGCCGTGGTGGCCTCGCGGGCCGGGCCGGCAGCGTTGTTGTAGGTGCGGTAGAGCCAGGTCCCGCCACCGACACCGCACAGACAACAGAGTGCGAGCACCACGGCGACGACAATCAGGACGGTACGGGTGGTCCGGCTGGCTTTCGGCGTGGGCACAGGCATCGGCTCGTACGTCATGCCTGCGATGGTAGGTAAGCCGCAACAGTTGCCGGCTCCCCTTACGATCGGGACGGCTACGCATCGTCCTGTCGTACCTGGCGGGCAGGATGCGGGGCATGACTTCTCCGCAGCGGCACCACGCCATCGACTACGTAGAGCTCACGGTCACCGACCTCGACCAGGCCAAGCGGTTCTACGCCGAAGCGTTCGGGTGGCAGTTCACCGACTACGGGCCGGACTACGCCGGCATCCGTAGCCCCCACGGTGACTCCGCGCCCGAGGTGGGTGGTCTGCGCGCCGACCATGAGGTCCGGGCGGGCGGCCCGTTGGTGCTGCTCTTCTCGGCCGACCTCGACCAGTCCGTGCAGGCGGTGCAGGCCGCCGGCGGCCAGGTGGTCAACGGGCCGTACGAGTTCCCCGGCGGCCGCCGGTTCCACTTCACCGACCCGAGCGGCAACGAGTTGGGCGTCTGGGCCGAGAAATAGCGCGCGCCAACCGCGCTGTCAGATGCCCTCTGCGTCCAAGTCCTGCTCGCGTCTCGCTTGGTCATAGACAGCATCGGGGACGTCCAGCGACTCCCGCTGTAGCGAGTTGAGGCCCTCGGTCAACTGGGACAACCGCTCGTACGCCTCCGCTGGACCGATCGAAGCCGTCTCGAGGCCCAGCTTGAGGATGTCCATCTCACGCTTCAGGGCGGCGTACGCGGCCCCGGCGTTGCGGTGCTTCTCGGCGCGCTCGGAGAACTTGAAAAACGTCTGCAGCGAAGCAAGGACCGCGGCCAGCAGCGACAGGGCGCCGGCGAGAATCACCCACGCGGTCTGGGGCTTGCTTGAGATGTTGGCGAAGATGGAGGTGCCGACGATGGCCGTCGAGACGACGACCGGAATGCCGAGAAAATTGTGCCACCAATTGGCACGTTTGCCGGCTAGGTACTGAGCGCGGGAGCTCCGATGAGCCCGCAACCTCAGCCGCTCCAACAAGGTCAGCGCCGTAGGACCCTCGCCCTGCTCCCCGCCAAACGCTACGGCGGTGTCCCTGTCCACCAGCCACCGCCCCTTCGACATCGACCAAACTAGCTGACACTCGCCAGCGCGCAACCCTGCTCCGGCGCTACTCAGACCACTCCAAGGTTGAAGGCGAGTTCGGTGATCGTCCCAGGCGCGTCCGGATCGCGGGCCACCCTCGCGACCACCTCGCGGGCCGCGCTGGTGAGGTCGTCGGTCTGGAGGTAGGCACGAGTGGCGTCGACCAGGTGTGCGGCTCGGAAGATCGACGGGCAGCCACCGCCACCCTCACGCTGGGATGCACTCAGAGTCCGTCCCGGCGGAAGCTCGGCAGTCGCGTCCCACCGAGCGCTTGGCATGATCGCGTCGTGGACGTTGACGAATGCCTTGACCGCTTCGGCCTTCACCCGCCCGCCGCCGACCTGCCGCACATCAGGGACATCCTCGAAGCCCAAGCGGATCTTGATCAGTACGACCAGGACACAGACCTCATGAATCTGTGTTGCTTGCAACTGTTCAACGCCGGCCAGCTCACCGACGTGCTCACCATCTGGCAGGCCAAGGAATCAAGCTGGGACGCCCACTGCTCGATTGACGTCCAACTGCTGTGCGGAGCAGGGCTCAACGCCACGAAGGCGTACCTGGAGGCCGACGGCTCCGAGGACGCGGCCGAGGCATTGCGCTACCTCCGTGAGTGCGAGGTCACTGGCGACTTCGCCAACTTCTCGGTCGAGGAGCAGACACGCTGGCGGACCGAGTACTACCTCAGCTGAGCCGCATCCCGATCCGCCCACGTTGACGAGGAGTCGGTGGGCTCATCCGACGCTGCCCCGCCCAACCGGGGGGATCGTTCTCGGCCCATCCTCAACCCCGAAATACCAGAGGGTGCCCGCTGGGGCGGGTGGCAGGTCCCCGCGTACAAGGTCAATCAGTGCCTGTCCGAGATCCGCAATCGGCTGCGTATCGAGTGCCTCGATAGGTGACCGCCACGGCAACTTTTGGTCGTCAACGATTCGCCACCCTTCGATCTCGGCGCGGGTGACAGCGTCACGTTGACGCAGCCGCCGGCTGGCCTCGGAAACCATTCCCAGCAACTGCTCTCGCTGGGAGTCGTTCAGGTCAAGGTCCAAGTCCAGGTACGCGTGAGCGCCGAGCAGGGCGTGCCGACGAAGCTCGACGAGCGTGGGCGCCAGCCAAGGATTCTCCGGCTCCGCCGCGAGCGCTTCTTCCCCGACTTGTACCGTCTGGGCCAGCAAGATTCCGAGGCTGACGTCCCAGGCCCACATGCTGCATCCGCGGAAACCCACGGGGACGGTCCTGCTCATCAGATTCTCCCAACTCCTGGCTTTCGTGGCCGGCGCAAGCGTGCTGATGGCGCGATGATCGACGCTTCGGTGTTCAGCAACGACCGATCGGTCCACGGATTCGGCTACCGCTGGCTCGTATGGTCGCAGGCATGATCGGCAGGGTGCTCGCCGCCACGGCACGCCACAGGCGCGTTGTCTTGGCACTTGGGCTGTCGCTGGCGGGAGTGACCGCTGCCGCCGTCGGGTTTGTGCCGACCTTCGGGCGGCATTTGTTCTGGCCAGGGCTCTGTCTCACCCTGGCGGCCATGGTCCTGGCGGTCATCGCCATGGGAACCCGTCCGGCCCACTTCGTGGTGCAGCCAACGACTCCGGCCTTCGCCACCCCCGCACCGACGTGGAAGGTGTTCTTCGCCCTCGGCTACCTCGGGCCCACATCGGTCAACATCGGCGCATTGGTGCGCTCGGCCAGGCAGGGCACGATGTCGACGTTCGACCTGAGTATTGATGTCGGTTGGTTCCTGCTGGCCGCATTGCTGGTCGTCGAGGCGTGGCGGGGTCACGGGATGCAGCTCCGACCTCACGGGCTATGGCAGAGATCCCCTCTCGGCTCCCTCACCGTGCCGTGGGAGGCCCTACGGGCGGTGCGGAATCCCCCGGGCACCAATCGCCCCCTGTGGGCTCCGGATGGCGTTCGCGGAGCCACGGCTCGTTCGACGGCGTGGCATTCCGTGGAGCCGGGAGGCTCTTCGCACGGACGGCGTCGACGCCGAATTCCTTGTGGCTGTGATCGGGGACTACATCAGTCACCCTGAGCACCGCGCTGCGATCGGCAGCCAGGCCGAGTACGAACGGCTTCTGGCCGGGCAGCCCCAGCGGGGGATTTGTGTGGGCCCTGCCAAGAGATACGGCTGATGCCCCGAGGTACGGAAGCCGACCGCGACAGCTTGGTTCGGATTCTCCGAGTCGGACCAGGCGCGAAATCGCGTTCCGGTCCACCCGTCGCCAGGCCAGTGCGAAACTGGGTGCGTGCCAGCGCCGTCGGCGCCTCGGCACCGGTCGACCCGACCCGGCAGGTGGTCAACAATGTCCAACGGCAACGAGATTCGTCCCTACCGGCTCGACACGCCGGAGGAAGCGATCGCCGACATGCACCGCCGGATCGCGGCCACCCGCTGGCCCACCCGCGAGTTGGTCACCGACCGCTCCCAGGGCGTGCAGCTAAAGACGCTCCAGGAACTGGCCCGTTACTGGACGACCGATTATGACTGGCGTGCGCTTGAGGCACGGCTGAACGCCCTGCCGCAGTACACGACCGAGATCGACGGCGTCGAGATCCACTTCATCCACGTGCGGTCGCCGCACGAAAACGCCCTGCCCCTGATCATGACGCACGGCTGGCCAGGATCAGTCGTCGAACTGCTCGGGGTCGTCGGCCCGCTCACCGATCCGACGGCGCACGGCGGACAGGCCGAGGACGCCTTCCACCTGGTGCTGCCGTCCCTGCCCGGCTACGGCTTCTCGGGCGAGCCGGCCGTGCTCGGGTGGAACGCCGCCCGCATGGCAGGCGCGTGGGCGCAGCTGATGAGCCGCCTCGGCTACACGCGTTACGTCGCCCAGGGGGGCGATGTTGGCGCCGCCGTCACGGACGCGATGGGCCGGCAAGCACCCGAAGGGTTGCTCGGGATCCACGTCAATCTGCTCGCCGGGGCGATCGGTATCAAGGACAAACTGCCAGCGGAGTCCGAGCAGGAACGCACCACCCTCGACGCGCTCAACGCGTTCACGAAGGACGGCTTCGGCTACTTCCTGGAGCAGTCCACCCGGCCGCAGACGATCGGCTACTCACTGCTGGATTCGCCCGTCGGGCTGGCGGCCTGGATGCTCGACCACGACACGGACAGCTACTACAAGATCTCCCGCGCGTTCGTCGACGGCAAGCCGGCCGGCAGCCTCACCCGGGACACCATCCTCGACAACATCACGCTGTACTGGCTGACCGGCACCGGCACCTCGGCCGCCCGGTGGTACTGGGAGCAAGGACGGTTCCAGGCGGCAGCCAGCGCGGCGGGCCAGGCTCCTCCGCCGGTCACCGTCCCGGTGGGCTTCACGACGTTCCCCGGCGAGATCTGGGCCGCCCCGCGCAGTTGGGCCGAATCGGTCTACCCCGGCCTCGCGTACTTCAACGAGGTCGACAAGGGCGGCCACTTCGCCGCCTGGGAAGAGCCGGAGCTCTTCACCACCGAGGTGCGGGCCACGTTCCGGCCGCTGCGGTAATCCTGAGCCCGCTGCCACAGGTCATCCCAGCCCGGTGGGCACAGGGTGCTCGAGGCGCAAACGACCCTGACCAAGGGCGCGTGGGGCCATTCAGGATCCGGTCGTCTGGTATTTCCGAAGCGCAGCTTCGGCGAGCTGGATGAGGTAGGTGTCGCCACCGGGTTTGTTGCCCATCTCCTGCACGACCACCAAGGTGGTTCCGATCCGGACGACGATGCTGTCGCATTCCAGCACGTCAGACCCGGACGTCATGCTGCAACTGACGTGGACACTGTCATCGCCCAACCGCGGCCCTGTTGCGAATGCGAAGCGGTAGCTGCCGCCGACGCCCTGGCCGGTCGACGCGACGGTGGGGCAACGGTCGATGATGGTCCGTAGGTCGGTCATTGCTCGTCGTGCACCGTCATCGGTGTACGTCCTGAGGACTTCGCTCCCCACCCAGAGGCCATCCGGATCCGCGTCATAGCTGAGGGTGGCTGCGGCCATCTCCGACGGAGTCCCGGTGAGCCGCGTGGCTGACAGCAGCGGGATCAAGCTGGTCGAACAGGAAACTCCGACGCCTGGGCGTTGTTCTCCAGCATCCTTCGGCAGCACTGTCGCGATCTGCACAGAGAATCCGGGCGGCACCGAGTCCGTGGCGACCAGGCGCGCGGATAGCGTCGCGGAGTAGCCCGATCCGCCGGTCGCCGGAACTGCTGGCGAAGTTAATTCCGTGACTGTGGCCGAGCCCGTCGCTGGCGGGCTAGAGGGTGCTTTGCCCGCCGATCGATCCGCTGTATGAGCCGTTGACGAACCGCACGCGGCCACCATGCCGACGGCCAGTACAGCGGCTAACCCACGCAGCACCATCCTGAGCACCGGGCAGACCCCACCTCTCGCGCGAGACGCGTCAGGCTAGCAGCGCGCGTCCGGTCGACGCCTTTCAACGGTGGGCGTCGTCGAGCTGCCTTCTATGGCACTTAACCACTTCGGCATGGAGCAGCTGCGCGACCTTGCCATCTGGCTGGCGATGTATGAGCCGGTCGGCGATTACCTGCCGATGGCGGCTGCTCACGCTCTAACCCGAGGTGTTGACTCTCCGAGCCTGCGTGATCTCGCTGGCCTCTCGAAGGGCCAGTCACGGGAAGCCGTTGACCTGTTCCGGCAGGCGATGGACGAGCTCGGCTTCCGGTCCCGGACAAGAGCAGCGCCCGGCTACACCTCATGCGTAAGGCAGCGGCGAACATCGTTGCTGGAAAGGGCGACCCCGAGGACCTGGCCCACGAGATTTACTGGCAGGCGTGCTACTCCGGAATGCCGGAGCTGCGAGCGGTGGGCGATCGCTTCTTCGAGCCGTACGCCGGATGGGGCGCAACGAATGACCAAGCAGAGGAAGCGGTAGCGGCCATGAAGGCAGCTGCGCAGTCGTTCCTTCGCGACCATCCAGCAGATGACCCGACTCCTTGACCCCCAGGCAACCATCACAACTTGTTGACCTGCGGCTATGTGAGGTTGAGCTGCGGCAACAGTGCACCTACGTCCGCAGACCTCCGCTGGTATTCGTCCCCTTTGTCTCAGTTCGTCACCCACTCAGCGTCGTTGACTTCCATAGCGGTTTCGGTCAGCCCTCAGAGCCTGACTCCACTGGCTATGGTTGGCGCCATGATTCTTCGTCACATCACGATTGACTGTGCCGATCCCTACAGGCTGGCGACCTTCTGGAGTGAGACGACGGGATGGCCGGTGTCCGACGTGGACGTGCCGGGTGACGACGAGGTGCTCATCGAAGCTCCCTCGCCCGTGCCCGGCATCCTGTTCATCCGGGTGCCCGAGGCCAAGACAGTGAAGAACCGTATGCACTTCGACTGGCAGCCGACGGATCTGACCCGCGACGATGAGGTGGAACGCATCATCACCCTCGGGGCGAAGCTCCACGAGGACCACCGCACCGCCGACGGACGCGGCTGGGTCACGCTGCTCGACCCTGAGGGCAACGAATTCTGCATCGAGCAAGGTAAGGACCAAGCGACGGCACAAGCTTGACCAGCGGCACGTCCGTAGCGTCCGTCGTCGGCCGTCACGTCCTGGTCGTCGCCGCGGTGGGCGCACCTTCGTTCGTCGCCGTCCGCGATAGTTGATGTCAGCGGTAGACGTCGGACCGGCCGCACCGGCTGACCAGCACGGCAGCGCTGACCCTGGTCAGGTGGGCTCGTAGGGCCTCGGGGGCGGCGGCGACCAGGCCGCGCATCTGATTCAAGGCCGCGGTGCGGGCCTTGACCGCTCCTCGACGGGCGACCCGCAGGGCGCGGATCGCCTCAACCGGCCCAGTGCGGGCCTTCGGCGTGCCCATCGCGGTGCCCAGCAAGGGTCGCTCGGGCGGCGGCGATCGCGTCGATCGGATCGGACTTGCCCTGTGCGCGGCGGGCGCGGCGGTCCGGCCGGTCTACTTCCGTGACGACGATCTTTTTGCTGGTCAAGTAGCGGGCGAGGCCGGCCCCGTAGCTGCCGGTGCCCTCCACGCCCACGGCAGTCACTCGCCCGAAGGAGCGCATCCAGGCCAGCAGATCCGCGTAGCCGGCGGTGGTCGCTGGGAACTCGGCGTCGGCCAGGAGCCCGCCGGTGCCGTCGATGACAGCGGCGTGGTGGGTGTCGCGGTGGGCGGGAACCTGATTCGCGGGAACCGCCATGTCAGAGGCGGTGAGTAGCTTCTATGCAACACCGACAACCACGCCGAGGAAGGCCGCAGATGGAGCTACCGCTCAGGCGAGTCGAGCGCACCGAGACGCCCGTCATGTTCGTGGCCGCCAGAGACGGATCAGACGAGATCGGGCCAGCCTGGGACCACCTGGAGACCATGCTCGGGTCGCTGCACGGGCGCAAATTCCTCGGCGTGTTCGACGACTCCGGCATCTACCGCTGCTGCGTACGAATCCGAGACGGCGACGACCCTGACCAACTCGGCCTGCAATCAGGCGTCGTGCCGGGCGGCCAATACCTGAGCGCAACCGTGCGTGGTCCCCAACCCGCCGCCTACGCCCTGCTCACCCCGACCTTTGAACAGCTGCGGCGCTCCGGGGAACGAGACAACGCCCGCCCCAGCATCGAGTACTACCGCCGCCACGACCGGATCGACCTGCTCATGCCGATACGAGGCCGAGCCTGAACCGACCCCCCTTGTCCACGGCCCAACTAATGATCGTCTAGCCGGACGTGTCACCCACGTCCCGAGACTGATCTGTCACGCAGGTCCTGAGACCCGACACCTCCGGCAGGCGGCCGGTCGTGTCCCGCCTGGTGCCCTACGCCGGCGTCCCACGAGACGCTCGGCATGATCGCCGTGGGCAGCATTTGTCGGTGGGTGAGTTAAGCCTCCAGCGGCTTCCAGCGCTTGATGACAACCGGTTCGGTATGCGGGGCAGGCCATACCTGTACCCGAAGTCGCTCCATGGTCGCCGGATCGTCGTCGGATTCGATGCCGAGACGGTCAGCCTCGATCAGATTGCTTCTCGCGGCTCGAACGCGAATCGATCCCGCTGCTACCCCGAACCGTGCAGCTTCCGGCTCGTAGTCGGTGCAGCCCATGACGACGAGCCGGCCGGAGGGAACTTGCAGGCTTCCCTCCACGACATGGTCGAACTCCGCGCTGTCGTCTTCTGGCGCTGCCTCCAACACCTCCACGGTCACGGCCACGTTGACGTTGACGGTGGTGCCGACGGCCATGGCGTCCGTGTCGACGGCAAGGTTGTTCAGCACGGCCTCTTCGGTCCAGGCATTCCCCAGATCGGTCGCGGACCCGTCATCGAGCAGATGGATCTGGTAGTAGTCCGCGAAGAGCTCTAGTTCCGTGGAGACCAAGTCACCCTCCCAGTCTTGTGCCCAGCGACGTCTCGCCGCAGACCAAGGTCGACTGTCAAGCATCAGGTGGGACTCGACGCTCCGCAGGCGGCCAGCGGTTGGATCAAAGGATCGCCGGCCTGTCGTTGGAGGGGTCCGCAGTACCTTTGCCCGAACTCGGAAGGACGCACCCGCCGCGCCGTCGATGACGCGTGGGGTTGTGCCAACGATGCGCCCCAGGGCAACGACTCACCCGGCTGACCTGCGGGAACAGGCCGGATTCAGACGTTGAAGCGGAACTCCACCACGTCGCCGTCCTGCATGACGTACTCCTTGCCCTCGATGCGGACCTTGCCCGCCGCCTTGGCCGCGGACATCGATCCGTGCTCGACCAGGTCGTGGTACGAGACCACCTCGGCCTTGATGAAGCCCCGCTGGAAGTCGGAGTGGATGACACCCGCGGCCTCCGGCGCGGTGGCGCCGACCGGGACGGTCCAGGCCCGCGCTTCCTTGGGCCCTGCCGTGAGGTACGTCTGGAGCCCGAGGGTGCGGAAGCCGACCCGGACGAGCTGGTTGAGGCCGGGCTCGTTCTGCCCGATCGACTCCAGCAGCTCGCGGGCCTCCTCCTCGGGCAGGTCCACCAGCTCGGATTCGATCTTGGCGTCCATGAAGACCGCCTCGGCGGGGGCGACCAGGGCGCGCAGCTCGTCGAGGAACGTCTCGTTGGCCAGCTCGGCCTCGTCGACGTTGAAGACGTACAGGAAGGGCTTGGTGGTGAGCAGGTGCAGCTCGCGCAGGTGCTCCAGCTCGATCTTGGCAGCGGCGGCCCCGGAGTACAGGGTGGTGCCGCCGTCGAGCACCTCGATGGCCTGCTTCGCGGCGGTGACCGCGGCGGCCCGGTCCTTGCGGAGCTTGGCCTCCTTCTCCAACCGGGGCAGCGCCTTGTCCAGGGTCTGCAGGTCGGCGAGGATCAGCTCGGTGTTGATCGTCTCGATGTCGTCGGCCGGGGAGATCTTGCCGTCGACGTGCACCACGTTCGGGTCGGAGAAGGCCCGCACCACCTGGCAGATCGCCGAGGCGTCGCGGATGTTGGCCAGGAAGGCGTTGCCCCGGCCCTGCCCCTTCGACGCGCCCCGGACCAGGCCGGCGATGTCGACGAACGACACCGGGGCCGGCAGGATCTTCTGCGAGGAGAAGATCTCGGCCAGCTTGCCCAGCCGCTCATCGGGCAGCCCGACCACGCCGACGTTGGGCTCGATGGTGGCGAACGGGTAGTTCGCCGCCAGCACGTCGTTCTTGGTCAACGCGTTGAACAGCGTGCTCTTGCCGACGTTGGGCAGGCCGACGATGCCGATGGAGAGACTCACGACGGGCCAGCTTACGCCGGTGCCGCCCGGGCAGGTCCACGCGGCTCGGATTCTGCCGGGTCGGGCGAGCATTCGGTGGTCCCGTCCCTGGTGTCCCATTGCTACCCTCTTCGATGGCACAGGCGTGCGGGGAGGCGTTGTGGACCAGGTAGCGGAATTCGACCGATTGTTCCAGCAGACCCGGCAGGCGCTGGCGTCGATGCGGGCGACGGGTCCGGCACCCGACGATCCTGCCGCCGAGCCGGCGCGGGGCGCCGGCTCCGCTGCCGGTGGTCAGGTCGAGGTGGTGGTGGTCGGCCAACGAGTCGAGTCGGTGACGCTGGATCCCCGCGCCCTGCGGATGGGCGCCGAGATGCTCGGCGAACAGATCACCTTGGCGATCAACTCCGCCCTGGATGACCTGCGCCTCCAGGCCGGCGAAGCCGCCGTTGACGCGCCGGAGGTGGATCCGGCGGCTCTCGGCCGGCAGCTCGACGATTTGCAGAACGAGTCGGTGCGCAGCATGGCCGCGATGACCGAGGCCCTCACCGACGCGGTGCGGCGCATCCAGCAGACAGCGAGGTGACGACGTGCGCGACGACCTCCAGGTGCACCCACCCGCGCTACGCCAGGGCGGCAGCCACCTGGCGACGGTTGCCGAGCAGCTCGCCGCCCAGTGGGAGGCGCTGCGCGCACAGACTGCCTCGATGGGCGACGTCTTCGGTGACGACGACGTCGGCGGTCTGATCGGCATGTCGTACCAGGCCGCGGAGGAGATCGCGGCGGAGTGTCTCGGGTCGGTCATCGAAGGGCTGCGTGGCTTCGGCGACGGGCTGGGCCTGATGGCCGACCAGTACGACCTGGTCGAGCAGGACAACCACGCACAGTTCAACACGAGCTGGTAGGCGGACGACGATGGGCATCATGCTGCCCGGTGAACTCGCCGGACTGCTCAATGAACTGGGCTACACGTGGCCCAAGTCGGACGAGACGAAACTGTTCGAGCTCGGCCAGCTCTGGCTGGGGCTTGCCGATTCGATCCAGCAGGCGGCGGCGGAGGGCACAGCGGCCGCGCAGCGAGTGCTGGACGGCAACCAGGGCGACGCGCTCGATGCGTTCCGGCAACGGTGGGAGGCCGACGGCTCGTCGATGTCGGTGCTCCAGGACGGCGGCGCCGGAGCGCGGATGGTGGGCGCGACGCTCTTCGTGTGCGCGATCATCGTCCTCGCCCTGAAGATCAATGTGATCGTCCAGCTGGTCATCCTGCTGGTGCAGATCATCCAGGCGATCGCGACGGCCGCACCTACATTCGGTGCCTCGCTGCTGGAGATCCCGATCTTCAAGAAGCTCACCGACATGGTCCTCGGCATGCTGGTCGACCAGGCGATCGGTGTGGTCCTCGGATGACCTCGCCCCTGCCCGAGCTGTACATCGCCGTCGACGTGGAAGCGGACGGCCCGATCCCCGGGCCGTACAGCATGATCTCTCTCGGTATGGCCGTGTCCGGCCGTCCGGACCTGACCTTCTACACCGAGTTGCGCCCCATCTCGGCGGAGTTCGTTCCGGCCGCGCTGGCCGTCTCCGGCCTGGACCGGGACCGCCTGCTGCGAGAGGCGCCCTCCGCGGAGGAGGCGATGTCCGCCGCGGCGGCCTGGGTCAACGGGCTCCGCCGGATCGGGCGTCCGGTGTTCCTCGCCGCTCCCGCCGTCTGGGACGGCATGTTCGTGCACTGGTACTTCGTCCGCTTCGTCGGCCACAGCCCGTTCGGTGCCACCGGTTCCGGCATCGACTTGCGCAGTTACTGGATGGGGCTGACCGGCAGCGAATGGGTCCAGACCCGGAAAGGCAAGATCAAGCACGAGCTGGGCCTGCACGACGTACCGCACACGCACCACGCCGGGGAGGACGCCGCCGAACTGGCGCAGGTCTTCGACGCGGTGCTTCGCCGTCGACAGCTGGACGAGCCGGCATGACCGGGCGGCGGGACCTGCCGGACGGGGCCACGACGGCCGCCCGCGGCATCATCGCCCGCGCTGCCCGGAGCATGATGCGCAAGGCCGACGACGTGGCTGGCGAGGCGGCCGAGCACGCGGCCCCCCGGGCTGCCCGACGGATCCCGCAGGGCTTCACGGAACGCCAGTGGACCCGGTTCGCCCGGGGTGCCCGGCAGACTCAGCGGCAGGCCGGGCTCCCCGACGGCGACCTGGTCGCGCACGGCAGCCGGGTACGCGGCACCGCCCGCCCGGACTCGGACATCGACGTGGCGCTCATCGTGGACGACAAAACCTTCTTCGACCTCGCCGAACGCTCGCTGTCCCGGGCACCGGACGGGACCCGGCTGCGCAAGACCATGCTGCGCCGGATCAACGAGAACGGGCAGCTCGCGAGCTTCGACCTGGGCACCGATTTCACGCACCTGCGTCGTGAGCTGATGGACACGCACGTGCCGCACAAGGTGCAGTTCTCGGTGCTGCGCCGAGGCGGCAAGTTCGACAACGGCCCGTTCCTCCCGCTCGATTGAGCGGATCCGCATCTGGCAAGGTGACAGACGTGCAGACGACGTTGCAGTTCCTCATCATGGTCGACGGCCCGCTGACGGCGGCGGACCTGCTGGACCGGATCCGCACCGGCCTGCCCGACGCGGTGCCCTACCGACGGGACTCGGTGGACGTCCGCGGCAACCTGTTGGAGATCAACCCGAACGAGGGTGCGGACCCGCAGCTGGCCGCCACCGACGAGGACGACTACCTGTACTTCCCGTGGCGGGTGGAGCTGACCCCGATGGAGAGCTCCGTCGACGAGGGGCACCAGATCGCCCTGGCCCGAGAGCTGCTGCGCGCGCTCGGTGGGTCGGACGTGCGGGCAACCGTCTGCGCCGCGTTCGAGGACCGGGTCTGACCGGCCCGCGTCGTCAGCCGAGCAGGCGCGGGGCGATGACCGCCTCCCGGACGCTGCCGTCCGCGCCACGACTGATCTCGTACGCCGAAACGCCCTCGCGGTCCGCGATGGCCTCGACCAGCCGGGTGCCCCGGTAGACCAGCCCGACGCCGTCGTCGGTGCAGTGGCTGGTCGGCAGCGTCTCGTTGCCGACCAGCTCGTGCATCAGCGGTCGCCGCTGGTCCTCGCTGTCGTAGTGCACACCGTTGCCGTACGGCAGCCAGCCCAGGCCCTCGGTGAAGCCGCGCAGTCGGGGGCCGAAGCTGTCGGTGGCGCCGCCCTGGTGCCAACAGATCGAGCCGGCGGAGACGCCGCCGAGCACCACGCCGGCCTGCCAGCACTCGTGCAGGATCTCGTCGAGCCCGTGCACCCGCCAGACCGCGACGAGGTTGGCCACGCTGCCGCCACCCACCCAGATCAGGTCCTGGGCGAGCAGGTGGGCGCGGACGTCCTCGACGTTGGGCATCGGGAACAGGGCGAGGTGCGACAGCCGGAACCGGGTGTCGGCGAACGCGCCGTAGACCGCGGTGAGCGAGGTGGGCTGGTCGCCCACGGCCTGCCCGAGGTAGCAGACCCGCGGGTGCGCGCCGGCCTCGGCCAGCTCGGCCCCCAACTCGAAGACCGGGCCGGGCCGCAGGTCCGCCGGGCCGCGGTCGCCCCGGAAGAAACCCATGCTGGTGGCGAGGATGGTTGGTTCGCTGGCGGGCATCGCGCGGTCCTTCCGACGGTACGGGCGGCGTCCATCCTGCCGCAGCCACCCGCCCGCCGGTGCGACGACCAGGCGGGTCAGCCAGCGCGGCGCTGGTGGGGCACCAGGGCGAGCGCACCGGTGATCGGCCCGGTCGGCTCGGGCCCGGCGGGCACGTCGGCCGACCCGACGGGCTCATCGGGGGACGCCTCGCCGGCCGGCCCGCCACCGGCCACCGGCTCACCCTCGGGCCACTGGCCGGGGGTCAGCTCCACGAACTCGGCCGGGGTCAGCTGCCCGGCGGCGGCGCGGGGCAGCGTGAACCGTTCGGGCGCGGCCGGGCCGGCGGCCGCCGACTCGCGCAGCATCCAGCGCACCTCATCGGCCGTCCAGCCCAGCCCCGACCGGCCGGCGATCTCCCGGACCAGCCGCCGACCGACCCGGGTGTCGTCGTCGTAGAAGCGCATGCACCAGTGGTGCGTCCACATGCCGAGCGCCCGCAGGCCAGCGTCGTCGAGCGAGCCGGCCAGCCGGCCACACGCGGTCTCGCCGAACGCCCGCTCGGGGTCGCCCGCCCGGTCGCGGTCCAGCGCACCGACGGCCGCCGGCGCGACGGCCCGCATCCGGCGGTAGAAGGACTGCACCACAGCGCGGGGCAGCGACGGGAACCCGTCCCGTGTCGATGCCGCCGCCCGTCCCGCCAAGCCCGCCATCGCCGCACCCCTTCTTGAGTTGGTGACGGGACGCTACCCACCAGGACCGACAATTTCGGGCGGAAATTGTGGATAGCGGGGATGAGCTGGGACGTCTGTACAGGTGACAACGAAACGGAGGTGGTGGGTGGACGAGGATGAGCGGGCCCGGTTGGCCGAGTTCGTCGCCAGCCGTACTCCGGCGCTCATGCGGGTCGCGTACCTGCTGACCGGAGATCGCAACGCCGCCGAGGACCTGTTCCAGTCGGCGTTGGCGCGGACCATCCCGAAATGGGGCGACATCCGGCACACCGACCCCGAGGGCTATCTGCGGGTGGTGATGTACCGCGAGCAGATCAGCTGGTGGCGGCGACTGCGCCGGTGGCGGGAAACTCCGCTCAACCCGGCGGACGAACCGGTCGGCGCCGACCCGAGCGGGGGGTCGGACGTGCGGTTGGCGATGCGTGCCGCGCTGCGCCACCTGCCACCGGCGCAGCGGACGGTGGTGGTCCTGCGTTACTACGAGGACCTGCCCGAGGCCCGGGTGGCCGAGCTGCTGGGCTGCTCGGTGGGCACCGTGCGCAGCCGTACCCATCGGGCGGTCACCCGCCTGCGGGAGCTCCTGCCGGAAGTCGCACTGCTGGAGGTACGGCGATGACCGATCCCTTCGAGCATCTAATCCGTTCCACCCTCACCGACCTGGCCGAGGAGGCACCGATCGTGCAGGACCAGTTGAGCCAAGCGGAGCGGCGGGTACGTAACCGGCGCCGCGCCACGGTGGGTCTCGGGGCGGTGGGCACCCTGGCGGCCCTCCTGATCGCCACCCCGATCGCCCTCGCCGCGACCGGCTCGGATCAGCCGCAACCAGCCGCGCCCAGCCCGTCGAGCCCGGCGGTCGTGCCCAGCCCGCCGGTACCCAGCCCGTCCGAGCCGACCGCGGTGCCGAGCCCGTCCGACCCGATCGCCTCGCCCACCCCCGTGGGGCCGCCCGGGGTGCCCGGCCGACCGACGCCCACTCCCCTGGGGCCGCCCGGCGTGCCGGGCCGGCCGACGGCCTCGCCCACCCCCGTGGGGCCGCCCGGGGCGCCGGGCGAGCCGACGCCCACTCCGATTCCGTCGGGGCCGCCCGGGGTGCCGAGCCCCGCCAGGTGAGCAGGACCGGTCAGGTCGGCGGCCTACCCGCCCCGGCCTGACCGGCCACCACCCACCGCCGATGCCGACGGCAGCGGCTGGGCGCGGAGATCCCCGTCACCCTCGCCGGGGTGTTCGCCGCACCGACGCACACCGCGCCACCCCGCGACCATGGCGTAGCTCACCTGCGCTTTGCCAAGGTCGGTGGGGCCGCCCACTCTTGTGCCATGACCAATCACGGACACCCGGCGCGCGAGCTGCGAGGGCGGCGATGAGCGCCGCCCTGGCCCGGGTGCCCGGGTCGCTCACCGGGCAGTTGGTCACCCCCGGCGACCGCCGGTATGCGCAGCTGCGTTCGACGTACACGACGACGGCGTCGCCGGCCGGCGTCCTGCTGCCGAAGAGCACCAACCAGGTGATCGCCGCGATCCGCTACGCGCGGGAGCAGCGGCTGCCGATCGCCGTCCGCAGCGGCGGGCACGGCCTCTCCGGCGTCTCCTCCAACAACGGCGGGCTGGTCATCGACCTGTCCATGCTCAACCGGGTGCAGGTGCTCGACGAACGGGCCGGGCTGGTCCGGGTCGAGGCCGGTGCCCGCTGGGCGAACGTCGCGAAGGCGCTGGCCCCGTACGGCCTGGTCATCAGCTCGGGTGACTTCGGCAATGTCGGCGTCGGCGGCCTGGCCACCGGCGGCGGCGTCGGTTGGCTGGTCCGCTCCTCCGGCCTCACGATCGACCGCGTCCGCGCGGTGGAGGTGGTGCTCGCGGACGGGACGCTGGTACGCGCGGACGCCGAGCACGAGCCGGAGCTGTTCTGGCTGGTCCGGGGCGCCGGCGCGGGGGCGGGCATCGTGGTGGCGTTCGAGATCGAGGCCACCGAGCAGCGCAACGTCGGTGTGGCCCAGTTGATCATCGAGGCGGACCCGGACGGCAGCACCGTTCGGGACTGGACCCGCTACCTGGCGCAGGCGCCCCGAGAGCTGTCCGCGGGCGCCGTGCTCTACGCGGAGGGCCGGTCGACCCTCATGTCGATCACCGCCGTGGTCGCCGCCGAGAGCCTGCGCCGGGCCCGGCCCCTGGTGGAGCCGTTGCTGGCCATCGGGAAGGTGCTCGAACACCGGGCCGATCTGCTGCCCTACCCGTCGCTGGTGCCGACCGCACACCTGCAACCGAACGTCGGACAGCAGCGGGGCACGACCACCAACGGCCTGTTCACCAAGCTGGACGACGCCGTCGCGCGAGCCCTGACCCGGGCGACGACCGGGCCGGGACGGGCCGTGATCCAACTCCGGTCGGTCGGTGGGGCGGTCAACGACGTCGACCCCGGCGCGACGGCCTACCCGCACCGGCACCAGAACACCCTGGTCGTCGCCTCGGTGTTTCCGCCGCAGGGGGGAGCGGCGCTGGAAGCCGCGTGGCGGGGTGCCGCCGGACGGGCCGACGGCGCGTACGTCAACTTCGAGAGCCGACCGGACCCGGCCGCGTTCGCCCGGATCTACCCGGGTGAGACCGGCGCCCGGGTGCGCCGGCTGTGGAAACGGTACGACCCGGACGGCGTCTTCCGGTCCGCCCTGCTGACCGCTCGGCCTGCCCGGTCCGGCCAACCCGCCCGATCCGGCCAAGCCGCTCGATCCGCGCAGCCTGCTCGCTCCGGTCAGCCCCGGTCCGGTCAACCACACCGTCGCCGCCGCTGACGGGTGGTGGGCCGGCGGACGCGCGGCGGCACGGAGGCCGCACGCCCAGGTCCGATTCCCGCCAGCCGAGGGCCCGGTTCGCGGGGCATCATCGGTGGCGTGGAGTTGGACTTTGAACGGTGCTACCGGGCCGTGGACAGCCGTGACCAGCGGTTCGACGGGTGGTTCTACACGGGCGTGACGTCGACCGGGATCTACTGCCGGCCGTCCTGCCCGGCGACCACGCCCAAGCGGCAGAACGTCCGATTCTTCCCGTCCGCCGCCGCGGCACAGGGCGCCGGGTTGCGCGCCTGCCGCCGCTGCCGGCCCGACGCCGCACCCGGTTCGCCGCAGTGGGACGTACGCGCCGACGTGGTCGGCCGGGCGATCCGCCTGATCTCCGACGGGGTGGTGGACCGGGACGGCATCCCCGGGCTGGCCGCCCGACTCGGTTACACCGAACGACACCTGCACCGGATGCTCCGCGCCGAGATGGGTGCCGGCCCACTCGCGCTGGCCCGGGCGCAGCGGGCGCAGACCGCCCGGATCCTGATCGAGACGACCGGCCTCGGCATGGCCGAGATCGCGTTCGCCGCCGGTTTCGGCAGCGTGCGGCAGTTCAACGACACGGTCCGCGAGGTGTACGGGATCTCCCCGTCCGAGCTGCGAACGGTCCGTGGCCGGCAGGCCGCGGCAGCCGGGGCGGGAACGATCACGCTTCGGCTGGCGTACCGCCCGCCGCTGCACGTCCGGGCGCTGCTGGACTTTCTCGCGGTGCGGGCGCTGCCCGGCGTCGACGAGGTTCGCGACGGGACGTACCACCGGGGGTTGCGGCTGCCGCACGGCGCCGGCGAGGTGGCGCTGACCCCGGCGGACGGGCACGTGTCGGCGACCTTGCGGCTGACCGACCTGCGTGACCTGGCGCCGGCGGTGGCTCGCTGCCGCCGGCTGCTCGACCTGGACGCGGACCCGGCCGCCGTCGACGCCACGCTCGCGGCCGACCCGGCGCTCGCTGCGGCGGTCGCCGCCGAGCCCGGCATCCGGGTGCCGCGCGCCGTCGACGGGTTCGAGCTGGCCGTCCGCGCCATCATCGGCCAACAGGTCTCGGTCACCTCGGCCCGCACCACCCTCATCCGCCTCCTGAGCGCCCACCCGCACAAGCGGGCCCCCGAACGGGTTGATCATGAGGTTGACGGGGCGGACAGAGATCCAATCCCCGGTCAACCTCATGATCACCGGAGCGGGGGCGAGAGCGGGGGTGGGGACGGGGGTGGGGGGTTGCTGGGGTTTCTTTCTCCGGAGGAGGTGTTGTCGGTGCCGGATGAGGGGTTCGGGATGCCGGTCGGGCGGCGGGAGACCGTGCGGAGCCTGGCTCGGGCCGTTGCTGACGGGTCGCTGGATCTCGCGCCCGGCGGGGACCGGGAGGAGACGGTCCGGCGGCTGCTGGCGCTGCCCGGCATCGGCCCATGGACGGCCGGCTACCTGGCCATGCGCGCCTTCGGCGATCCGGACGTCCTGCTCCCCACCGACCTGGCGGTCCGGCGCGGCGCGGCCGCGCTCGGCCTGCCCGACGACCCGAAGACCCTCGACGCGTACGCCGACCGTTGGCGCCCCTGGCGTTCCTACGCCACGATCAGACTCTGGAGAGCGGCATGAGTATCGACAGCAGCGTGCTGAGCACCCCGACCGGCCCACTGAGCGTCCTCGTCGGCCCGGACGGCGAGGTCCGGGCGGCCGGCTTCACCCCGGACCCGGAGTCGCTGCTCGCCCTGGTCCACCCGACCCTGCGGGCGCCACTGCGGCAGCGGGCCGACCTGGGCCCGGTCAGCGCGGCCGTGCGGTCCTACCTGGATGGTGATCTCACGGCCATCGACGAGGTGCCGGTGCGACAGCGCACCGGTGGCGAGTTCATGGCGCACGCGTGGCAGGTGCTGCGCGACGTGCCGCCCGGTACGCCGGTCACCTACACCGGATACGCGACGCTGGCCGGTCGGCCGCCAGCGGTACGGGCCGCGGCGGCCGCCTGCGCCCGCAACGCGGCAGCGCTCTTCGTGCCCTGCCATCGGGTGCTGCGTACCGACGGCACGCTCGGGGGCTACCGGTGGGGGTTGGACGTGAAGAAATGGCTTCTCGGTCATGAGCGGCGCTCGACGACAAGCTGATACAAATATCGACGGGTATTAGCTACCGTCAGGTAGTGCCAGTGGAGAGCGACGGCAACCCGGCCGCACGGGTCGCCGCGCGCCCCCACTCCGTGCACAACCTCTGGCGGCTTCGCCGTTACCTCCGCCCGTACGCTGCCGAGTTCGCCTGGCTGCTGTTCGCCGGGATCGCGGGCACGACGGCCGGGATCGCCGTACCCCTGGTGGCGCAGCGCGTGGTGGACGGCCCGGTGGCCCGGCACCAGCCCGCCGGGCTGCTCCAGCTCGGCGGCCTGGCGCTGGCACTCGGGGTGACCGAGGCGGTGTTGATCTTCATTCGTCGGTGGGTGCAGTCCTCGTCGGCGGTGGGCATGGAGGCGGCGCTTCGCGCCGACGTCTACGCCCACCTGCAACGACTGCCGGCCAGCTTCCACGACCGTTGGCAGTCCGGCCAACTGCTCTCCCGCATCACCAGTGACCTGTCGGTGATCCGCCGGTTCCTCTCCTTCGGCGTGTTCTTCCTGGTGCTCAACCTGACCACCTACCTGGTCGTGGTGGTGCTGCTGATCCGCCTGCACCCGGCGCTCGGGCTGCTGGTGGCCGCCAGCACGGTGCCGCTGCTGCTGATCAGCCGGCGCTTCGCCCGGCACTACCACGCCGCGTCCCGCCGGATGCAGGACCAGCAGGGCGACGTGGCCACCCTGGTCGAGGAGACCGCGCAGGGGCTACGCACCATGAAGGCGTACGGCCGGGGGCCCGAGCTGGCCGCCCGCTTCGCCGGCGGGGCCCGCACGCTGCACGACACCGGTGTGGGCAAGGGGCGGCTGCTGGCGAACACCGCGGCGCTGCTCGACCTGGTGCCCAACCTGACCCTGGGCGTGGTGCTGGTGTCCGGGGCCACCGCCACCGCTCAGGGCGTGCTCACCATCGGCGAGCTGGTCGCATTCGTGAGCCTCCAACTGATGCTCATCTGGCCGGTGCAGACCCTCGGTTGGATCATCGCCAACGGCCAGGAGGCGGCGACCGCCGCCGACCGGGTCCAGGAGGTACTGGACACTCCGGCGCAGATCGTGGACGCGCCCGGCGCGCTCGCGCTGCCCCGCGACGCGGTCCACGGCCGGCTCCGGTTCGAACGGGTCACGTTCCGCTACCCGGGCACCACCGCCCCGGTGCTGCACGGGATCGACCTGACCATCGAGCCGGGCGAGACGCTGGCCCTCGTCGGCGCCACCGGCTGCGGCAAGAGCACGCTGCTCTCCCTGCTGCCCCGGCTGCACGAGGTGACCGACGGCCGGATCACCCTGGACGGGCACGACCTGCGCGAGCTGCGTCTGGATTCGCTGCGCAAGCTCGTCGGGGTGGCGTTCGAGGAGCCCACGCTGTTCTCCATGTCGGTCCGGGAGAACCTCACCCTGGGCCGCCCGGACGCCGACGACGACGAGATCCGCGCGGCCCTCGCGCTGGCCCAGGCCGACTTCGCGTACGACCTGCCCTGGGGATTGGGTACGCGGGTGGGTGAGCAGGGGTTGTCCCTCTCCGGCGGGCAGCGGCAGCGGTTGGCGCTGGCGCGGGCGGTGCTCGGCCGTCCGGCGCTGCTGGTCCTGGACGACCCGCTCTCCGCCCTCGATGTGCACACCGAGGCGCTGGTGGAGGCGGCGCTGCGCCGGGTCCTGCGGGACAGCACCGCGCTGCTGGTGGTGCACCGGCCGTCGACGATCGCGTTGGCGGACCGGGTCGCTCTGCTCGACGGTGGCCGGGTCGCCGCGATCGGCCGGCACTCCGAGCTGTTGGCCACCGTGCCGGCGTACCGCGCGCTGCTCGCCGCCGAGCCGTCGGCCCGCCAGCCGGACGCGGCCAGCCTGCAACCCGGCGACGCGGCCGACGGCTCCGCGGCACCCACGTCGGACGGACGCGGGCTGGTGCGCTCGTGACCGCGGCGGATGCGGCGGACCCACCGCCCGGTGATGCACCGGCGCTGACCCGATGGCGGGGGACGGCCACCGACCCGGAGGCCGACCGGAGCCGGGCCGAGGACACCACGCCCGAGGCCGTCGCCCTGTTGCGCCGGCAGAGCCGGGTGCTGCTGGCCGACCTGCTCCGCCCGCACCGGGGGCGGCTCACCGCGGCGGTCGGCCTGCTGCTGGCCCAGAACGCCGCGGCGATGTCCGGCCCGTACCTGGTCATGGTCGGTATCGACCAGGCCATCGCACCGCTGCGGGCCGGGAACGCCGGCCCACTGGTCGCCGTCGCCGGCGCGTTCGCGGCAGCCACCGTGATCGAGTACGGGGCCCGCCGTGGCTTCCTCGCCCTGTCCGCCCGGATCGGTCAGGCCGTCCTGCTGGAGCTCCGGCAGCGGGTGTTCGGGCATTTCCTGCGACTGTCGGTGGGCTTCCACGAGCGGTACACCTCGGGCCGGATGGTCTCCCGGCTCACCAGTGACCTGGACTCGATCGCCGAGCTGGTCGACGGCGGCATCGACAGCCTGGTGCTGGCCGCGCTGTCGATCCTGTCGGTGGCCGCCATCCTGCTCTGGCTGGACCTGCCGTTGGCCGCGGTGACGCTGCTCGCCTTTCCGTTCCTGTTCTGGCTCTCCCGCTGGTTCGCCCGGGCGTCGGCCAGCGCGTACCGCCGGACCCGGGAGTCGGTCGCGCTGGTCATCGTGCACTTCGTCGAGTCGATGCGGGGCATCCGCGCGGTGCAGGCGTTCCGGCGGGAACCCCGCAACCAGCAGATCTTCGTGGCGCTCGGCGACGACTACCGGCGGGCCAGCCTGCGCGCGTTCCGGTTGATCGCCACGTACTCACCGGCGATCAAACTGATCGGCAACGTCACGGTGGCGGTCGTGCTCTGCTACGGCGGCTGGCGGGTGCTCGGCGGGCGGACCGAGGTCGGGGTGCTCGCCGCGTTCCTGCTCTACCTGCGCCGCTTCTTCGAGCCGATGCAGGAGTTGAGCCAGTTCTACAACTCGCTCCAGTCGGCCACCGCCGCGCTGGAGAAGCTCGCCGGGGTGCTGCAGGAGCGGCCGGCGGTCGCCGAGCCGGCCCAGCCGGTGCCGCTACCGACCGGCGCCGGCCGTGGCGAGCTGACCTTCCGGGGGGTCTCCTTCGGCTACCGCGCCGATACCCCGATCCTCGCCGGGCTGGAGCTGACCGTGCCGGCCGGGCAGACCGTCGCGCTCATCGGTCCGACCGGCGCCGGCAAGTCGACCATCGCCAAGCTGGTCGCCCGGTTCCACGACCCGGAGACCGGCACGGTACGGCTCGACGGGGTCGACCTGCGCGAGGTGTGCGACGCCGACCTGCGCCGCGCCGTGGTGCTGGTGACCCAGGAGAACCACCTGTTCAGCGGCACCGTGGCGGAGAACATCCGGTTCGGCCGGCCGGGGGCCGACGACGCCGCGGTGCAGGCCGCCGCCCGGGCGATCGGCGCGCACGACTTCATCGTCGCGCTGCCCGACGGGTACGCCACCGAGGTGCGCCGGCGCGGTGGTCGACTCTCCGCGGGGCAGCGGCAGTTGGTCGCGTTCGCCCGCGCGTTCCTGGCCGACCCGACCGTGCTGATCCTGGACGAGGCGACGTCCTCGCTGGACGTACCGACCGAGCGGATGGTGCAGCGGGCGCTCGGCACCGTCCTCCGGGACCGCACCGCGCTGGTGATCGCACACCGGCTCTCCACCGTGGAGACCGCCGACCGGGTGCTCGTCCTCGACGGGGGGCGGGTCGTCGAGGACGGTCCGCCCGCCGAGCTGGCCGAGGCCGACGGCCGGTACGCGGCCCTGCACCGGCAGTGGCGCGAGTCGCTGGTCTGACCCGGCGATGCGGCAACTCCGTGGCCCGAGCCTGCGGTGGTGCCTACGATCGCAGGATGACCGACACGGCGAGGACGGCCCGCACCGGCCTCCCCGAGCGTCCGACCCTGGACGGGCTCGAGGAGCGCTGGGCACGCCGCTGGCAGGAGGACGGCACGTACGCGTTCGACCGGACGAAGAACCGGGCCGACGTGTACGCCATCGACACCCCGCCGCCGACCGTATCGGGCGAGCTGCACATGGGGCACGTCTTCTCGTACACGCACACCGACACCGTCGCGCGGTACCAGCGGATGCGCGGCAAGACGGTCTTCTACCCGATGGGCTGGGACGACAACGGTCTGCCCACCGAGCGTCGGGTGCAGAACGTGTACGGGGTGCGCTGCGACCCGGCCCTGCCGTACGACCCGGTGTGGCGACCGCCGACGACCCCGGTCGACGAGGCGGCCCGACGCGACGCGATCCCGGTCTCCCGGCGGAACTTCATCGAGCTGTGTGAGCAGTTGACGGTCGCCGACGAGCAGATCTTCGAAGTGCTCTGGCGGCGGCTCGGGCTCTCGGTGGACTGGTCCCTGACGTACACCACGATCGGGCTGGTCGCCCGGGCGACCAGTCAGCGGGCGTTCCTGCGCAACCTGCGCCGCGCTGAGGCGTACCAGGCGGAGGCGCCGACGTTGTGGGACGTCGGCTTCGCCACCGCGGTCGCGCAGGCCGAGTTGGAGGACCGGGAGCGCCCCGGCGCCTACCACCGGCTGCGGTTCACCGGGCCGGCCGGGCGTGAGGTGCTCATCGACACCACCCGACCGGAGCTGCTGCCGGCCTGCGTGGCGCTGGTCTGTCATCCGGACGACGAGCGGTACGCCGACCTGGTGGGCCAGACGGTGCGCAGTCCGCTGTTCGCCGTCGAGGTGCCGGTGCACGCCCACCCGCTCGCCGACCCGGCCAAGGGCACCGGCGTCGCGATGGTCTGCACCTTCGGCGACCTGACCGACGTGACGTGGTGGCGCGAGCTGCGGCTGGGCACCCGGGTGGTGATCGGCCGGGACGGTCGGCTGCTGCCCGAGCCGCCCGCCGGGGTGCCGGCGCAGCCGTACGCGGCGCTCGCCGGGCAGACGATCAACGGCGCCCGGCGGGAGATCGTCGCGATGCTGGGCGATGCCGGCGACCTGGTCGGCGAGCCGCGTCCGATCACCCATCCGGTCAAGTTCTACGAACGCGGCGACCGGCCGCTGGAGATCGTCTCGACCCGGCAGTGGTACCTGCGCAACGGCGGCCGGGACGAGGCGCTGCGCGCGACGCTGCTGGCCCTGAGCGAGCAACTGCGCTGGGTGCCGGCGCACATGAAGCACCGCTACGACCACTGGGTGGGCGGCCTGACGGGCGACTGGTTGGTGAGCCGGCAGCGCTTCTTCGGTGTGCCGGTGCCGGTGTGGTACCGGCTCGACGACACTGGCGAGCCGGACTGGAGCCAGCCTCTCACGCCGGACGAGTCCGCGTTGCCGGTCGACCCGTCCAGCGACCCGCCACCCGGCTACGACGAGTCGCAGCGCGGCCGGCCGGGCGGTTTCGTCGGCGACCCGGACGTGTTGGACACCTGGGCGACCTCGTCGCTGACCCCGCAGATCGTCGGCGGCTGGGAGACCGACCCGGACCTGTTCGCCCGGGTCTTCCCCATGGACCTCCGCCCGCAGGGGCAGGAGATCATCCGCACCTGGCTCTTCTCCAGCGTGGTCCGATCACACCTGGAGCACGGGGTGCTGCCCTGGCGGGACACCGTGCTCTCCGGCTGGATCCTCGACCCGGACCGCAAGAAGATGTCCAAGTCCAAGGGGAACGTGGTCACCCCGCTGGCGTTGCTCGAGCAGCACGGCTCGGACGCGGTGCGCTACTGGGCGGCCAGCGGCAAGCCCGGCATGGACCTGGCCTTCGATCCGGCGCAGATCAAGATCGGTCGGCGGCTGGCCACCAAGCTGCTCAACGCGTCGAAGTTCGCGCTGGGGCTGGGCGCCGCCGACGCGCTGCGTACCCCGTACGACAACTCCAGCTCGGCGCGTCTGACGCCGCGCCGCGACCTGGAACTGTCGGCGACCGCGCCACTGGACCGGGCCATGCTCGCCGAGTTGGCCACGGTGGTGAGCGCGGCGAGCACCGCCTTCGACTCGTACGACCACACGGCGGCGTTGCAGGTGACCGAGGCGTTCTTCTGGCGGTTCTGCGACGACTACATCGAGCTGGTCAAGGAGCGCGCGTACGGCACCGGCCCGGCCGCCGACTCGGCACGTGCCGCGCTGGCCTCGGCGCTGTCGGTGCAGTTGCGGCTGTTCGCCCCGGTGCTGCCGTACGTCACCGAGGAGGTCTGGTCCTGGTGGCGGTACGGCTCGGTGCACCAGGCACCGTGGCCGACCACGTACGAGGTGACCCGGACCATCGAGGGGACGGGTGAGCCCGCCCTGCTGCGGCTCGCCGGTGACGCGTTGAGCCAGGTGCGCCGGGCCAAGTCGGAGCGGAAGCTGTCGATGAAGGCGGAGGTGCCGCTCGCCGAGGCGCTCGGGCCGGCGGCCCTGCTGGAGCAGCTCACCCTGGTCGCCGACGACCTGCGCGCGGCCGGCCGGATCGGCAAGCTCGACCTGCTGCCCGACCGCACCCCGACCCTCGTGGTCGCCTGCGCCTTCTGACCCGTCACGCCGCCGCCCGCCCCCTCTCGGGCGGCGGCGGACGGGCCCTCACCAGCCGCGGAGGAACCGCAGGCCGAGCAGGATCGCGACCACGGCGGGCCCGACCAGCAGGGTGATCGCCTGGAGCCGGTACGGCATCCGGTGGCGGGTCAGCTCGCCGGCGTTGCCCAGGACGATCACCCCGGCCAGCATCAGGAAAGCCCCCCACCAGCCGGTCTCGAGGTGGATCAGATCCGTCCGGATCAGTTGCAGCGTCAGGCCGACCAGCGCGCCGGTCAGCGCGAGCAGGGCCACCGCCCGGTGCAGGCCACGGGCCAGCGGGTGGGCCGCCCGCCACTGGTAGGTGCCGGCGACCGCCAGGCAGGGCAGCACGACCATCACCGGCCATCCCTTACCCATCACCCCGAACATCAGCAGCGCACCCACCGCGAACACCAGCGTCCCGACGCAGGCGATGACGTACCCGGCGAACGCCCGACCGCCGCCTCGAGCCAGCAACGGCCCGCCGCTGGCCGCGATCAGCGCGGCCGGGATCAGGATGAAGCCCGCCCACCAGTGGAACCGGCCGCTGCCCTGAGCGGCCGTGGCGACCGTGGCGCAGGCCAGCCCGGCGACCGCCAGGCTGGTCAACCAGGGCCGGCTGCTCCGGGAGTACGGCTCAGTCAACGACGTCTGCTCCGCTTCGACGCTCACGTCCACCAGCGTGGCCCTCGGCGCCCCGCCCGGTCCATCCGGCCAGCCCTACCGTAGGACGGTGGCTGGCCGGAACAGCGAACCGCACGGGCTTCAGCTCGTCTCGCCGGCCACGCTGAACGAGCGCAGACGGTCGATGGCCAGCACGGTGAAGCCGACGCTGACCAGCGCCGTCATCACCGACGCCACCGGCACCGACACGCTGGTCTCCAGCAGCCCGGTCGGGGCGATCCGGTCGGCGAGGGCGATCACGTACTGCTGGATGGAGAGCACCTTGGTGCCGCTGACGAAGTTGCCCAGCAGCCCCTCCCAGATCAGCACGTAGACCAGGCCGAGCAGCACCGGCCGCCGGGTGAGCAGGCTGAGCGCGAGGAACAGCGCGGAGTACGCCAACGCGCCCAGCGCCGCCGCGGCGGCGAGCGCCAGGCCGAGGCGTACCGAAGCGGCCAGCACGCCCGCGACGTAGAGCGGCAGCGCGACGGTGACGGCGGTGACCCCGGCCGCCACCGCGAGCTTGGGCAGCACGATCTGCCAGCGCGGCAGCGGCTTGGTCAGGATGTGCACGACCGTGCCGTCGTCGATCTCGGCGCCCAGCACACCGGTGCCGATGATCAACGCCACCACCGGCAGCACCACGGCCAGCCCCAGCCCGACCAGCACCGGCGGCCCCCACTCGCCCGGGTCCACCCCCAGCGAGCGGCAGAGCACGGCCAGCCCGAGCAGCACCAACGGCAGCGGGAGCAGCAGCAGGAACCGGCGCCGGCCGAACAGCCCGCGCGCGGTGATCCAGGTAACGGTCGACATCTCAGGCCTCCACCAGGTAGGAGAAGACGCTCTCCAGGGACTCGTCCGACGGCACCAGCTGGCGCACCCGGATGCCGCGGTCGAGCGCGATCCGGGGCAGCGCCCGGGTGAAGGCGCCGTAGTCGCCGGCGCGCACGGTCAGGCCGGTGCGGTCCAGCTCGACACCGCTCACCGACGGCTCGGCGATCAGCGCGACGGCCAGCCCCCGGTCGTCGGTGGAACGCACCGCGAAGACGTGCGGGCGGTTGGTCATCAGTCGGCGGATGGTCCGGAAGTCACCGGAGGCCGCCAGCCGGCCGGCCACCATCACCTGCACCGTCCCGGAGACCTGCTCGACCTCCTCCAGGATGTGCGAGCTGAACAGGATCGTCCGGCCCGCGTCACCCAGGCTGTGCAGCAACTGCATCATGTGCAGCCGCTGGCGCGGGTCCATCCCGTTGAACGGCTCGTCGAGCAGCAGCACCTGCGGGTCGTGCACCAACGCGGCGGCCACCCGGGCCCGCTGCCGCATCCCCTTGGAGTACGTGCCGATCCGGCGGTCCTGCGCCGACTCCAACTCCACGAGATCGATCGCCCGCCGGGCCGCCGCAGCCGGGTCGGCCAGCCGGTGCAGCTTCGCGCTGGCCAGCACGAACTCGTACGCCGTGAGGAAGCCCTGCACCGCCTCGCGCTCGCTGACCAGCCCCAGCCGCCGGTACACGTCCGGGTTGCGCCAGGTCGGCTCGTCGTCGAGGGTCACCGTGCCGCGCGACGGGTTGAGGAACCCGGCCATCATGTGCAGCAGCGTGGTCTTGCCGGCGCCGTTCGGGCCGAGCAGCCCGGTCACGCCCGGCTCCAGGGCCATGCTGATGTCGTTGACCGCGACCACGTTGCCGTACCACCGGGACACCCCGGTCAGGCTCAGCGTGCTCATCAGGAGGCGACCTTCCGGTAGCGGGCCAGCAGGAGGGCGGTGGCGCCGGCGACCAGCAGCACCGCGGCCAGGGCGTAGACCGGGCCGAACCGGCCGATCATCATCTCGCCCGGATCGCCCTCGACCAGCAGGTCACCCAGCGACCAGATGCCCACTCCCTGCACCAGCGTGGAGGGCGAGGCGAGCCCAGCCAACTCGTTGGCGGCGCGCGACGGCAGGATGCTCAGCACCCCGACGATCGGGGTGGTCATCAGGAAGACCGCCACCACCCCACCGGCGGCGAAGGCGCGCTTGCCGGTCAGCGAGGCGACCAGCAGCCCGACCGAGGCGAAGACCACCGCCCACAGCCCGGCGTAGAGCAGCCCGGGCAGCAGGTCGAGCAGCTCGTTCCACACCCCCCGTATGCCTGCCTTGGTGGTGAACGCGGCGCCCAGGAACATCACGATCTGCGGCCCGCCGAGCAGCAGCCAGAGCGCGGTGACCAGCGCCAGCAGCTTGGCCAGCGCGTAGTCGGCGCGCGGCAGCGGCCGGGAGAAGTACAACGGCAGCACACCGCTGCGCAGGTCCCTCGAGACCAGCTCCGGAGCCGCCACCGCGACGAAGAAGATGACCAGCCAGCTCATCGCGTCGGCGAACTGGGCGTACGTGGCGACCGGCTCACCGATCTGGCTGCGTACGGCGGTCAGCGCCACCGCGACCAGGGTGACGATGCCGACCACCAGCCAGGGAAAGATCTTGGCCTTGGCGCTGCGCCCGAAGCCGAACGTGGTGCGGACCCCGTGCACGTAGAGCGCGCCGAAGACGTGCCGGCGGCCCAGGCGCACGCCACGGTAGCGCTGGTAGCCGATGTCGTGGATGACGCCGGTGGGCGTGGACCGCAACGCGGCGGGTGACGGCTCAGGCATGGGAGAGCTCCCTCGTGGCGAAGAGTTCGGCCACCCGGTGCCGGCGCTGGTCCAGCCGGTGCAGCGGCAGGTCCAGCTCGGCGACCGCGCCGAGGATCTGGTCGTAGGTGCCGTCGTCGGCGAGCGGTACGAGCAGCAGCCGGCCGTCCCGCGCAACCGGCAGCCCGAGCGCGGCGAGCCGGGCCGCCAGCTCCTCGGTGCCCTCACTGACCTCCACGGCGAGCACGTCGGTGGCCGAGGTCATCGCCGAGATGTGGTCGGCGCGCAGCAACCGGCCGCCGTCGATGGCGACCAGCGTGTCGCAGATCCGCTCCACCTCGCCGAGCAGGTGCGAGCAGACCAGCACGGAGATGCCGAACTCGGTGCCGATCCGGTGCACCAGCGCCAGCATGGCGTCCCGGCCGGCCGGGTCCAGGCCGTTGGTCGGCTCGTCCAGCAGCAGCAGGTCGGGGTCGTGCACCAGCGCCTGGGCGAGCTTGACCCGCTGCTTCATGCCGGTGGAGTAACCGCCGACCGGGCGGTAGCGCTCCTCGTACAGACCGACGTGCCGCAGTGCCTCCGAGGCCCGCTCCCGAGCGGCGGTGCGCGGCAGGCCGCTCATCCGGCCGAGGTGGGTGACCAGTTCGGCGGCGGACAGGTCCGGTGGGAGGCAGTCGTGCTCGGGCATGTAGCCCACCCGGGCACGGACCTCCGCCGGGTCGGTGGTCGGGTCGATGCCGAGCACCGAGACCTGACCGCTGGTCGGGGGAATCAGGCCGAGCAGGATCTTGATCAGGGTGGATTTACCGGCGCCATTCGCGCCCACCAGGCCGATGATCCCGGGCTCGACGGCGACGGTGAGGTCGGCGAGCGCGGTGACTCGCCCCCCGTACGTCTTGGTGAGCGACTGGGTCGCGATCAGTGTCACGCAGCCCAGCGTAGGGAGTCGATGGCCGTGCCGGATACCGGCACGCCCCCGGTGCTCCCCTGATCCTCGGAAGGTCCGACCCCTAGGGTCCGTCGGCGGGCCCGGACGACGTTTGCGCCGGTCGCGCGTTTGGCCGTACCCCGCCGCCGGATTGGCCCATCCTGGGTGGCACGATTCACTCTCCGTTCACCGGGCAGTGTTCCGGGGGATATTCGGCCGCCGACGCGGGAGGGATCGTGATGGTCGAGGTAGGCATCCCCAAGGTGAGTGTCGTGGTGCCGGCGTACAACTGCGGCTCACACATCGAGAAGCTGGTCGCGTCGCTGCTGCGCCAGTCGCTGCCCGCCGGCGAGTTCGAGGCGGTCTTCGTCGACGACGGCTCGACCGATGACACCGGCGAACGGTTGGACCGGCTGGCCGCGAAGCACCCCCACATCCGTGTGGTGCACATCGAGAACTCGGGCTGGCCGTCGCGCCCACGCAACCTGGGCATCGAGCACGCACGCGGCGAGTACATCTTCTTCGCCGACGACGACGACTGGTTCGCCGACCAGGCGCTGGAACGCCTCTACGACTGCGCGAAGGCGAACGACGCCGACGTGGTGGTCGGAAAGATGGCCGGGCATGGGCGCAGCGTGCCGCGGGAGCTGTTCCGCAAGAACCGCTTCAACGCCACCCTGGAGAACGCCCCGCTGATCGACAGCCTCACCTGCCACAAGCTGTTCCGCCGGTCGTTCCTCAACGAGCACGGGCTGCGGTTCCCGGAGGGCGGCAAGCGGCGGCTGGAGGACCACGCGGTGGTGGTGCGGGCCTACTTCCTGTCCCGGCGCACCTGCGTGCTGTCCGACTACACCTGCTACCACCACGCCCAGCGGGCCGACGCGCGGAACGTCACCGCGGCGCGACTGGATCCGTCGAGCTACTTCGCGGCGGTGCGCGACGCGTTGGACATCGTGGACGCGTACACCGAGCCGGGTCCGCTGCGGGATCGGCTGCACCGGCGCTGGCTGCGCAACGAGATGATCAGCCGGCTGCGTGGCAAGCGGCTGCTGAAGGCCCCCGAGGACTGGCTGGAGCAACTCGCGCTGGAGATCCAGAAGGTGATCCAGGATCGCTTCGCGCCCGACGTCGCCGCCGGCCTGCCGCCACTGCAGCGCGCCGTGGCGTACCTGGCCGAACGGGGCCGGGTGACCGACCTGCGCCGGCTGGCCCGCTGGGAGGCGGGCATCGTCGCGCACGGCACCGTGGAGGGGTTCGAGCGCTCCGGCAACTCCGTCAAGATCACTGTCGCCGCCGACCTGCGTTCCGCAAGCCGGCCGATCAGCTACCGCGCCGACGACGGCCGCGACGTGCTGGTGGTGCCGATCGACGAGATCGCCCCCGAGGTGCTCGACTGCACCGCCGGGCTCGGCAAGTCCCGGCTGGACGTGGTCGCCCGACGCCGGGAGACCGGCGACGAGATCTTCCTCCCGGTGACCTTCAAGACCGAGCGGGTCACCGACCCGACCGAGGCGGACACCGTGCACGTGGTGCACCGGGCGACCACCACGATCGACTTCAGCGCACTCAACAACGGCCGGACCCGGGGCAGTTGGCTCCTCAAGGCGCGGGTCACCAGCTCCGGCTGGACCGAGGACGCGCCTCTGCCGCTGCTGTTCATCTGCCCGGCGGACGGCGCGGAGCCACGGATTCGGAACGAGCGGATGATCTGGAACCGGCTGCGTTCGGCGGTCGGCCGCCGGATCCGCCGCTGATCCGTCCGCGCGGGTCGTGGAGTGGCGCCCTCGACCGATCGGCAGTCGGCTGCGAAACTGTGTCCCGGTCAGCGAGTGGGGGGTGTGGATGAGCAACGGCTGGGTGCTGCCCGACGATGCGCTCCGAGGCGCATCGGCGTACACGCCGCGCAACGGTGAGCTTGCCGATCTGGAGCTGCTGCTGACCGGCGCATACGCACCGTTGACCGGTTTCATGACCCGCGCCGATCTGGTCTCGGTGAGCCGTCGCGGCCGACTGGCCGACGACACACCGTGGCAGGTTCCGGTCACCCTCCAACTGCCGGCCGCGCTGGCCGAGAGCCTGGATCCCCGCGACCCGGCCCGCCGGGCGCTGCTGCTCACCGACGGCGAGGGCGCGCCCGTGGCCGCCCTGGACGTGGCGGACGTCTGGCCGGTACGCGACGGCGTGGCTGGCGCGGGCGGCCGGGTCCGGCGGCTGGGCGACGGCGGGCACGGCCCGTTCCAGCGGCTGCGCCGCAGCCCGGAGGAGGTTCGGGCGCTGCTGCCCCCGGGCCGGGTGCTCGGGGTGATCGCCGACCGGCCACTGCACCGACCGCAACTCGCCCAGATCGCACACGCCGCCCGCACCCTGGCCGCGCACCTGCTCGTGATGATCCCGGTCGGCACGGGTGGCGCCGACGGGCTGCCCACCGAGGCGCTGGTGCGCAGCGTCTTCGCCGCTCGGGACCGGATGCCGCCGGCCACCCTGGTCGCGGTGCCGCTGTCGCACCGGCGGGAGGAGATCAGCGACGCGCTGCTGCGCGCCCGGGTCTCCGCCGCGTACGGGGTCACCCACCTGCTCTCCACCGGGGAGATGCTCTCCGGTGCCGGGCTGCGGGTGCTGGTGCCGCGCGAGCTGGCGTACGACAACCGGGACGGGCAGTGGCGCTGGCGCGAGGACATCCCGCCGCGCAACCGCCGGCTCGCGCTGACCCAGCGTGAGATCGACGACCTGCTGGACCGGGGCTTCCCACTGCCGGAGTGGCACACCCCGCCGGCCGTCGCGAAGGAGCTGTCCCGGGCTCGGCCGGCGCGCCGGCACCGGGGTCTCGTGGTCTTCCTGACCGGCCTCTCCGGCTCCGGCAAGTCGACCATCGCCCGTGGGCTGGCGGACGCGCTGCGCGAGAGCGGCGACCGGACGGTGACCCTGCTCGACGGTGACGTGGTGCGCCGTGAGCTCTCCGCCGGGCTGGGCTTCAGCAAGGCCGACCGGGACAGCAACGTCCGACGGATCGGCTGGGTGGCGGCCGAGATCGCCCGACACCGGGGGGTGGGCATCTGCTGCCCGATCGCCCCGTACGCCGCAGCGCGCTCCACCGCCCGGGAGATGGCCCTGGCGGCCGGGGCGGGTTTCGTGCTGGTGCACGTCGCCACCCCGCTCGAGGTCTGCGAGCAGCGGGACCGCAAGGGCCTGTACGCGCGTGCGCGAGCCGGCCTGCTCACCGGCATGACCGGCATCGACGACCCGTACGAGGCACCGACCGACGCCGACCTGGTGGTGGACACCACAGAACTGAGCGTGGCGGACGCGGTGCAGACCGTGCTGCACCACCTGACCGAGACCGGCTGGGTGGAGCTGAAACTCCAGTCCGCCTGAGCGGTCGCCGTACCCCGCGTCTTTTTTCGCTGCGTGCTACGCGCTAGTGTTCATCTTTGTTGGAACACGTTCGACCGCGTGAGAGTACGTGACCCCCGGGGAGGCACCGCGGATGCTCGCTCAGCAGCGACAGGCGGCCATCCTGGAGCGGGTCCGGCTGACCGGTGGTGTCCGGGTGACCGAGCTGGCCGTCGAGTTCGGCGTCTCCGACATGACCATCCGGCGTGACCTGGAGGCGCTGCACGAGCGCGGCCTCCTCGCCAAGGTGCACGGCGGCGCCACGGTCGCCGGCCCGAGCTCGACCGACGAGCCGGGCTTCCACGCCAAGTCCGTCCGCCAGTTGGCCGAGAAGGCCGCCATCGCGGACCGCGCGGCGCAGTTGGTCCGCCCGGGCGCGGCGGTCGCGCTCTCCGCCGGCACCACCACCGCCGAGTTGGCCCGGAGGCTGGTGGACGTGCCCGGCCTGACCGTGGTGACCAACTCCTTGCCGGTGGCCGAGATCCTGCACGCCGGCGGACGACCGGACCAGACGGTGGTGCTCACCGGCGGTGTCCGTACGCCGTCGGACGCGCTGGTCGGCCCGCTCGCGGTGGGCGCCGTCCGGGCGCTGCACCTGGACCTGCTCTTCCTCGGCGTGCACGGCATCACCGAACGGGCCGGCTTCACCACTCCGAACCTCATGGAGGCGGAGACCGACCGGGCGTTGGTGGCGGCGGCGGACCGGCTGGTGGTGCTCGCCGATCACACCAAGTGGGGCACGGTCGGCATCTCCTCGATCGTCGAGCTGGCCGCGGCACACGTACTGGTCAGCGACGACCAGTTGTCACCGCCCGCTCGACGGGTACTCGGCGAGCAGGTGGGCGAATTGATCATGGTGAAGGCGACGGGGGCGAGCCGCGTGACGGGCACGCCGACGAGTGAGGGGACGGCGCAGTGAAGCGCACCGCGATCGACCTGGCCGACGGCCGGGAGCTGATCTACTTCGACGAGCGCGACGACGCCGTCCGCGACCAGCCGGACCGCCGGGACCTGCCGCCGCCGCCCCCCGCGTCCCAACTGCGCTACGACCCGCTGACCGACGAGTGGGTGGCGGTCGCCGTGCACCGGCAGACCCGCATCTTCCTGCCACCGGCGAACGAGTGCCCGCTCGACCCGTCGGAGGGCGACCGGCTGACCGAGATCCCCGCCCCCGACTACGACGTGGTGGTCTTCGAGAACCGCTTCCCGTCGCTGAGCGGCCGGGTGTCCGACGAGCCCGGAGAGATCACTCCGTTCACGCCGGTCCGGCCGGGCCTCGGCCGGTGCGAGGTGGTCTGCTTCACCTCCGACCACAACGCGTCCTTCGCCAGCCTGCCCCCGCGCCGGGTCCGTACCGTGCTGGACGCCCTCGCCGACCGCACCGAGGTGCTCGGGGCGCTGCCCGGCGTGGAGCAGGTGTTCTGCTTCGAGAACCGGGGCGTCGAGATCGGTGTCACGCTGCACCACCCCCACGGGCAGATCTACGCGTACCCCTTCGTGACGCCGCGCACCCGGGCGCTGCTCGCCGCGGCCCGCCGCCACGCGGACCGGACCGGCGGAGGCAACCTCTTCGCCGACGTGCTGGCCGCCGAGCGTGCCGCCGGCGACCGGGTGGTCACCTCGAACGAGCACTGGACCGCGTTCGTTCCGGCGGCGGCCCGCTGGCCGTTCGAGGTGCACGTGGCGCCGCACCGGGCTGTTCCGGACATCCCCGCGCTCAGCGACAGCGAGCGGGACGCCTTCGGGCCGCTCTACCTGGACCTGCTGCGCCGCTTCGACGGGCTGTTCGACATGCCGATGCCGTACATCGCCGCGTGGCAGCAGGCACCCGTGCGGATCGACCGCGAGCTGGGCCACCTGCACCTTCAGCTGTTCAGCACCCGACGGGCCAAGGACAAGCTGAAGTACCTGGCCGGCTCCGAGTCCGGGATGGGCGTCTTCATCAACGACATCGCCCCCGAGCGCGCCGCCGACCTCCTGCGCGCCGCCTGAGACGAGCGGAGCGAGGGCGCGGGGGGCCCGGGACAGGGCCCCCCGCAGGGAAGGGACGGCAGGCTGTGCACCACACAGCCGGGAAGGCTGGCTGGTCGGGCACGCATGTCGCGAGGCGACCGCAGTCAACCTTCCTGGACGCGACTGGCATCTCGTCCACCCTGGTCAACGAGGCGCGCCGACCGGGGTGACGCCGGGTCGCGTGTCACCGCCGGACACGCCGGAGCCCGCCGGCACGTGCCGGCGGGCTCCGATTCTGCGGTACGCGAGGATCAGGCGAGCTTGCGCGCCAGGTTCTCGTCGAGCGCGTTCATGAACTCGTCGGTGGTCAGCCACGGGGCGTCCCGCGAGATGAGCAGCGAGAGGTCCTTGGTCATCTGGCCACCCTCGACGGTGTCGACGATGACCTGCTCCAGGGTGTTGGCGAACTCGGTGACCGCCGGAGTGCCGTCCAGCTTGCCCCGGTGCGCCAGGCCCCGGGTCCAGGCGTAGATCGACGCGATCGGGTTGGTCGAGGTCTTCTCGCCCTTCTGCCACTGCCGGTAGTGCCGGGTGACCGTGCCGTGCGCGGCCTCGGCCTCGACGGTGCGGCCGTCCGGGGAGAGCAGGACGGAGGTCATCAGACCCAGCGAGCCGAAGCCCTGCGCGACGGTGTCCGACTGCACGTCACCGTCGTAGTTCTTGCAGGCCCAGACGTAGCCGCCCTCCCACTTGAGCGCGGCGGCGACCATGTCGTCGATCAGCCGGTGCTCGTAGGTGATGCCGGCGGCCGCGAACTCGGCCTTGAACTCGCTCTCGAACACCTCGGCGAAGATGTCCTTGAAGCGACCGTCGTACGCCTTGAGGATGGTGTTCTTGGTCGACAGGTAGACCGGGTAGTTGCGGTCCAGGCCGTACCGGAACGAGGCCCGGGCAAAGTCCCGGATCGACTCGTCGTAGTTGTACATGCCCATGGCGATGCCGCCGCCGGGGAAGTTGGCGACCTCCATCTCCATCGGCGCGCCGCCGTCGGCCGGGGTGTAGGTGATGGTCACCGTGCCCGGGCCGGGGACGACGAAGTCGGTGGCCTTGTACTGGTCACCGTGGGCGTGCCGGCCGATGATGATCGGCTTGGTCCAGCCGGGGACCAGCCGCGGCACGTTGGACATGATGATCGGCTCACGGAAGACGACGCCGCCGAGGATGTTGCGGATGGTGCCGTTGGGCGACCGCCACATCTTCTTCAGGCCGAACTCTTCCACCCGGGCCTCGTCCGGGGTGATGGTCGCGCACTTGACGCCGACGCCGTGCTCCTTGATGGCGTTGGCGGCGTCAACGGTGACCTGGTCGTCGGTCTCGTCGCGGTGCTGGATCGACAGGTCGTAGTAGTGCAGGTCGACGTCGAGGTAGGGCAGGATCAGCTGCTCCCGGATCTGCTTCCAGATGATCCGGGTCATCTCGTCGCCGTCGAGCTCCACGACCGGGTTGTTTACCTTGATCTTCGCCATCGGCCGGCGCTCCTCTCGAGGGACACGTGCTCAAGCAGTACGAGCGTACTGGAAACTCGCCGGCAGCTCCCAGCCGGCCTCGACCTGCCGGTCTCGACCGGCCGCCGGAAACCGGGCTGCACCGCCCGGGCACTCCCTGACACCATCGCCGGATGCCACTGAGCCGCACCCTCGGGTCTATCACGGTCACCGCGCTGACGGACGGTGGGGGCGCCTTCTTTCAGCCCCGGACGGAGGCGTTTCCGCAGGCCACGCCGGCCCACTGGGCGGAGGCCGACCGGCGCGACCCCGACACCGTGACCACTGACGGGCAGTGGTGGCTGCCGTTCCGGAGCTTCGCGATCCGCGCTGGCGACTGCCCGGTCACCCTCGTCGACGCCGGAATCGGCCCGGCCGACGCGCCCGCCGCGAGCTGGGCGCCGGTGCCCGGCCGGCTGCCCGCCGAGCTGGCCGCCGCCGGCATCGACCCGGCCGACGTCCACACGGTCGTGCTGACGCACCTGCACAGCGACCACATCGGCTGGGCGGTCACCGGCACACCGGGACGACCGTTCTTTCCCAACGCGAGCTATCTGTTACAGCGCGCGGAGCTGGCCGCGGCGGAGTCGATCAACCCGGGGCTGCCGGCCGGCCTGATCGCACCGCTGCGCGCCGCCGGCCAGCTCCGGGTGGTCGACGGCGAGACCACCCTCACCCCGGGGGTACGCCTGCTGCCCACTCCCGGGCACACCCCCGGCCACCAGTCGGTGCTGCTGACGGCGGCCGACGAGCGAATGCTGCTCACCGGCGACCTGCTGGTCCACGCGGTGCAACTGGTCGACCCCACTCTGGCGTACGCCCACGAGGTCGACCCGGCCACCGCCCGACTGTCCCGGATCACCACCCTGCGCACCCACTCCCCCACCCTCCTGGCCACCCCGCACCTGGGCACCCCCTTCACTGCCCTGTGATCCCCATGACCACCAGGCGAAACGGCGCTCGCTCGATGCAGTCGAAAGCCCGGCCCGCCTGGCGTCACCCCCACCCTTTCCACCCACCCCAGCCCTGGTGATCAAGAGGTTTGCGTCACCGTGACCGCGATTCCTGACGCAAAGCTCTTGATCACCACGGTCGGGGCGGCCGGGGGTGGGGTGGCCGGGGGTGGGGTGGGACGGCGAAGGGCCCGCCGGCTGGCCGGCGGGCCCTTCGTGTGGGTCTGGCGCGATCACATGCTGGAGATGTCGCCCTGCTTCGCACGGACGGCCTCGGCGGCCTCCTTGAGGCTGGCCAGCTCGTCGGCGTCCAGGTCGGTCTCGACGACCCGCTTGACGCCCTCGGCGCCGATCGCGGCCTCGACACCCAGGTAGACGCCGGAGATGCCGTACTCGCCGTCGACCCAGGCGCAGACCGGCATGACCTCGCCGGAGTCCTCCGCGACGGCCTTCGCCATCCGAGCCGCGGCGGCCGACGGGGCGTAGTACGCCGAGCCGGTCTTGAGCAGCGCGACCACCTCGGCGCCACCGTTGCGGGTCTTGACGACCAGCTCCTCGATCTGGTCGGCCGGCATGGCGTCACGCAGCGGCTTGCCGTCGACCGTGCTCTTCGACGGCACCGGGACCATGGTGTCGCCGTGCGAGCCCAGGGTCAGCGTCCGGACCGACGCCACCGGAACGCTGAGCGCCTCGGCGACGAAGTTGCTGAACCGGGCAGTGTCCAACATTCCGGCCTGGCCGAGCACCCGGTTCTTCGGGAACTGGGTGGCGATCTGGGCCAGCGCGGTCATCTCGTCCAGCGGGTTGGAGACCACGATGACGACGGCGCTCGGGGCGTACTTCGCGACGTTCTCGGCGACCTGCCGCACGATCTTGGCGTTGGTCTCGAGCAGGTCCATCCGGCTCATGCCCGGCTTGCGCGGCAGGCCGGCGGTGATGACGACGACGTCGGAGCCCTCGATGGCCTCGTAGCCCTCGCCGTTCGGGCCGGTGGTCGCGCCGACAACCTTGGTCTCGAAGCCCTCGATGGCCCGCGACTGGTTGAGGTCGAGCGCGAGACCGGCGGGCTTGCCCTCCACGATGTCGGTGATCACGACGGTGTCGAAGACGTCGTACTCGGCCAGGCGCTGTGCGGTGGTGGAGCCGTAGAAGCCGGCCCCAACAACAGTGACCTTCTTACCCATGGTCGTCCCACTCCCTGATACCAGTCGGTTTTCCGGACCGTATCAGTCATCCTGGCACCGTTCGGGCCAGGGGCGGACGGTTACGGCCCGGGTGGGCGGGACGTCAGCCCCGCTCGGCGCGCTCGACGACGTTGCTGAGCAGCATGGCCCGGGTCATCGGGCCGACGCCGCCGGGCATCGGGACCAGCGCGCCGGCCGTCTCGGCGACCTCCGGGGCCACGTCGCCGGTGTAGCGGCCCTTGCCGTCCGAGCCGATCACCCGCGTGATGCCGACGTCCACCACCACCGCGCCGGGGTTGATCATGTCGGCGGTGAGCAGGCCCGGTACGCCGGCCGCGACGATGACGATGTCGGCGGCCCGGGTGTGCGAGGCGAGGTCGAGAGTGCCGGTGTGGCACAGGGTCACCGTGGCATTCTCGCTGCGTCGGGTGAGCAGCAGGCCGAGCGGGCGACCGACGGTGTTGCCCCGACCGACCACCGCGACGGTGGCACCGCGCAGCGCCACGTCGTGCCGGCGGAGCAGCTCGACGATGCCGCGCGGGGTGCAGGGCAGCGGACCGTCGTAGCCGAGCACCAGCCGGCCGAGGTTGACCGGGTGCAGGCCGTCGGCGTCCTTGTCCGGGTCGATGAGCTCCAGCACCCGCTGGGTGTCCAGGTGGGCCGGCAGCGGCAGCTGGACGATGTAGCCGTGGCACGCCGGGTCGGCGTTCAGCTCGGCCAGCACGTCCTCGACCTGCTGCTGGGTGGCGTCGGCCGGCAGCTCCCGGCGGATCGAGGCGATGCCCACCTCGGCGCAGTCCCGGTGCTTGCCGTTGACGTACGCCTGGCTGCCCGGGTCGGCCCCGACCAGGACCGTGCCCAGTCCCGGGACGATGCCGCGCTCCGCGAGTGCCTTGACCCGTATCCGCAGCTCGTCCTTGATCTCCGCCGCGGTTGCCTTGCCGTCCAGAAGCGTCGCCGTCACGATCCGATCGTCTCACGGCCGCCGTTCACCATTCCGACGACCTCGCTCGGGCCACCGGTCGACCTCCCCACCAGTCCCGTCGACCGTGACTATGTGTGACGTGCTTCTCATCACGCTCAGTGAGATTCTGTGCAGCTGATCACCCGCCAACCGGACAGGTCCGCCGCACTGGGCAGAGACCGGGCAACCGGTCGACATCTGGCGAGTCGGGCCGAGGCGGGTACGGCAGGTGCCGACGATGGGCGAAGAATCCGCACTTCAGCGCGTTTAAACACCAGTCGCACTAGCAAATCCGTCGCCCGTCGGCAAGCAGGGAAGCCCTGGACCGTTACGCACCCGCAACCGGCCCGTTGTCGAAGAGCCACGGCCGACCTACCGTTGCCGTTTGTTGCGCAGAGTTACCCAGCGTCGGGTCTGACTGCGCAGCGTGAGGAGATGAGGAGGCTCAATGCGAGTTCGTAGACTCGCCGCCTGGACCGCCCTCCCGCTCGCGGTGACGCTGGGCCTCGCGGCCTGCGGCAGCGGCGGAGACGGTGGATCCGACGGCAACGGCAGCTCAGCGGTCAGCATCCAGATCGGTGAGCCGAAGCACCTGGTTCCCACCAACACCACCGAGACGTCCGGTTCGCAGGTGATCGCCGGCCTGTTCGCCCCGCTCGTCGACTACGACGCCCAGAACAAGCCGTACGAGGTCGCGGCCCAGTCCGTCACCTCGTCGGACAACAAGGTCTGGACGATCAAGCTCAAGGACGGCTACACCTTCCACAACGGTGAGAAGGTCACGTCCGAGGACTACATCAACGCCTGGAACTACGGCGCGTACGCCCCGAACGGTCAGGACAGCAACTACTTCTTCGAGAAGATCGCTGGCTACCAGGACCTGCAGGGCAAGGCGCCGAAGGCGAAGACGATGACGGGGCTGAAGAAGGTCGACGACCTGACCTTCGCCGTGACGCTCTCCGCGCCGTACATCGACTTCCGCACGATGCTCGGCTACAACGCGTTCTTCCCGATGCCGGACGCCGCGTTCTCCGCTCCGGGCGTGCTCAAGGACTCCTACGAGCAGGCGCCGATCGGCCAGGGCCCCTTCAAGATGAAGGGCACCTGGCAGCACGACAGCAAGATCGACGTCGAGCGGTACGACGCGTACCCGGGCGAGAAGCCCAAGGTCAAGAACGTCGAGTTCCGGATCTACCAGCAGCTCACCGCGGCCTACGCGGACGTGCTGGCGGACAACCTGGACGTGCTGCCGACGATCCCGACCGAGAGCCTGAGCACCGCGCCGAGCGACCTCGGTGACCGGTACCAGACCAGCCCGATGTCGTCGTTCCAGTTCCTCGCGTTCCCGACGTTCGACAAGGCGTACAGCAGCCCGGACGTGCGCAAGGCCATCTCGATGGCGATCGACCGGGACGAGATCTCCAAGTCGGTCTTCAAGGGCTCGCAGCAGCCGGCCCGCTCGTTCGTCTCGCCGGTGCTGCCGGGCTACCGGGACAACACCGCGGGCAAGGCGGGCGAGTTCAACCCGACCGAGGCCAAGAAGCTCTACCAGGCCGCCGGTGGCCCGTCGAAGATCGTCATCTCCTACAACGGCGATGGCGGTCACAAGGACTGGGTCGACGCCACGGTCAACCAGCTCAAGGCCAACCTCGGTGTCGACGCCGTCGGCGTGGCCGAGCCGAAGTTCGCCGACCTGCTGACCAAGGTCGAGAAGAAGCAGCCGGTGGGCGCGTTCCGGATGGGCTGGGTGATGGACTACCCGACCATGGAGGACTACCTCGGCCCGCTGTACAGCACCAACGGCTCGTCGAACTACTACGGCTACAGCAACCCGCAGTTCGACAAGCTCGTCACGGAGGGTTCGGCCGCCAAGACGCAGGACGAGGCGATCGCCAAGTACCAGCAGGCGGAGGACATCCTGGCCAAGGACATGCCGGTGATCCCGCTCCGCTTCGGCGAGAACGTGTTCGGCCACTCGGCCAAGGTCAAGAACGTCGAGATGGACCTGTTCCAGCGGGTCAACCTCGTCAAGATCGAAGCGGCCAGCTGAGCTGACCATGGTGCGGGCCACCCGGGCGACGTTGCCCGGGTGGCCCGGACCGCGCTGTCACCGCCGGGCCGCTCACGCGCCCGGCGTCGGTGGCAGCGCCGGCCTCCCCCGGGCCGGACGGCGCGCGTCTCGGATATTTCGGGTACGACCAGAGATGCCGTCCTGCGACCCTTTCGCATATTTCCGGAGAGACTGCTAAGCATGTTCCGCTACATCTTGCGGCGCCTACTGCAGATGGTCCTGGCGTTCTTCGGGACCACCCTGATCGTCTACGCGCTGACGTTCGCCGGCCAGGGCGACCCCATCCAGGCCCTCGCGGGCGAGCGACCGGTGACGGCGGCCCAGCGGGCGTACCTGACCGAGAAGTACCACCTGGACGCCACCGGCGTCGGTGGCTTCTTCTACCGCTACTTCGACTACGCCAAGAGCCTGCTCCAGGGCGACCTCGGCCAGTCGCTGACCGGCCGCCAGATCGGCGACATCCTGGCCGGGGCCTGGCCGGTCACCGTGAAGCTCGCGCTCATCGCGCTCGCCGTGGCGATCATCTTCGGGGTCTCCGCCGGCGTGATCGCCGGCATCCGCCGAGCCAGCATCTTCGACAACTCGACGTTGGTGCTGACCCTGCTGGTGCTGGGCATCCCGACCATCGTGCTGGCACCGCTCGCGCAGTACTTCCTGGGCGTCAAGTGGCAGCTCTTCCCGCCGACCGCCGGCTCCGACCCGACGTTCTACGCGCTGCTCCTGCCCGGCATCGTGCTCGGCTCGTTGTCGCTGGCCACCGCGCTGCGACTGACCCGTGCCTCGGTGGCGGAGAACCTGCGCGCCGACTACGTCCGGACCGCCCGGTCCAAGGGCCTGGTCAAGCGCCGCATCGTCACCGTCCACGTACTGCGCAACTCGCTCATCCCGGTGATCACCTTCCTCGGTGTCGAGCTGGGCAACCTGATGAGCGGCGCGATCATCACCGAGGGCGTCTTCAACATCCCCGGCGTGGGCTTCAACCTCTTCCGCGGCATCCGCACCGAGGACGGCCCGCTGGTGGTGGGCATCGTCAGCGTGCTCGTCGTGGTCTACCTGGTCTCGAACCTGGTGGTGGACGTCCTGTACGCCGTACTCGACCCGAGGATCCGCTATGAGTGAGCGCAGCGAACGAATCATCAGCGCAGCGTGCCTGGGCGCTCCTGCCGGCACCGAGCGCAGCGAGGTGCAGGCATGAGTGACTTCGAAACCGTGGCGGCCACCGAGAACCAGGCCGCCCGGCGTGGGCCCTCGGGCGAGCCGGGCACGCCGAACCAGATCGGCGCCGCGCACAAGCCGCGCAGCCTGGCCGGGGACGCGTGGCGCGACCTACGCCGCAACCCGGTCTTCTGGATCTCACTGGCGCTGGTCGTCATCTTCACCCTGATGGCCCTGGCCCCCGGTGTGTTCACCTCCACCGACCCGAAGGACTGCCTGCTCTCCCGGCAGCACGCGGGACCGTCGGGCGGGGCCATCTTCGGGTACAACTTCCAGGGCTGCGACACGTACTCCCGGGCGGTCTACGGCACCCGGGCCTCGCTGCTGGTCGGTGCGCTCGCCGCGCTCGGCACCGGGGTGATCGCGCTGGTCGTCGGCATGCTGGCCGGCTACTTCGGCCGCTGGGTCGACGCGGTGCTCTCCCGGGTGATCGACGTGGTGCTCGGCATCCCGCTGCTGCTGGCCGCCATCGTGCTGCTCAAGCGGGTGTCCGGCGACGGCCAGTGGACCCGGCTCGTCGCGGTCGTCTTCGTGCTGGCCCTCCTCGGCTGGACCACCGCCGCCCGGGTGGTCCGCTCCTCGGTGATCACCGCCAAGGAGCAGGACTACGTGGCCGCGGCGCGGATGCTCGGCGCCGGCAACGGCCGGATCATGTGGCGGCACATCCTGCCGAACTCGCTGGCCCCGGCCATCGTCGTGCTGACCATCGCGCTCGGCTCGTTCATCGCCGCCGAGGCCACGCTCTCCTTCCTGGGCATCGGTCTGAGCCAGGAGACCATCTCCTGGGGCCAGGACATCGACACCGGCCGGATCCACATGCGGGAGGCGGCCACGCCGCTGATCGTCCCGTCGGCCTTCCTGGCGCTGACCGTGCTGGCGTTCATCATGCTCGGCGACGCGATCCGTGACGCCTTCGACCCGAAGCTGCGGTGAGATCATGACCAACCCCACCGTTCAACCGACACCTGCCTCCGCCACGCCCGAGGGCGGCCACCTGCTGGAGCTTCGGGACCTCCACGTCGAGTTTCGGACCAACGAGGGTGTGGCCCGGGTGATCAACGGCGTGTCCTACCACCTGGACGCCGGCGAGACGCTGGCTGTGCTCGGTGAGTCCGGTTCGGGTAAGTCGGTCACCGCCCAGGCGATCATGGGCATCCTGGACACCCCGCCCGCGGTCATCCGCTCCGGCCAGATCCTCTACCAGGGTCAGGACCTGCTCACCCAGTCCGAGGGGCAGCGCCGGCAGGTCCGCGGCAAGGAGATCGCGATGATCTTCCAGGACGCGCTCTCCGCGCTGAACCCGGTCTTCCCGGTCGGCTGGCAGATCGGCGAGACGCTGCGCCAGCGCGCCGGCATGTCCCGCAGCGACGCCCGCCGCCGGGCCATCGAGCTCATGGACCTGGTGAAGATCCCGGGTGCCGCGAAGCGGATCGGCGACTACCCGCACCAGTTCTCCGGAGGCATGCGGCAGCGCGTCATGATCGCCATGGCGCTGGCGCTGGACCCGAAGGTGCTGATCGCCGACGAGCCCACCACGGCACTCGACGTCACCGTGCAGGCCCAGATCATGGACCTGTTGGCCGACCTGCGCCGGGACCTCAACATGGCGATGATCCTGATCACCCACGACCTGGGTGTGGTCGCCGGCGTCGCGGACCGGATCGCGGTCATGTACGCCGGCCGGATCGTCGAGCACGCCGACGTCCGCTCGCTGTACAAGGCGCCGGCCCACCCGTACACCAAGGGGTTGTTGGAATCGATCCCGCGCCTGGACGTGCGCGGCCAGGAGCTGTCGACGATCAAGGGTTTGCCGCCGAACCTGATGCGCATCCCGTCCGGCTGCCCGTTCCACCCCCGGTGCCCGTACGTGCAGCAGGTCTGCGTGGACGTGGTGCCGCCCGACCTGGTCCTCGGCGACGGCCGGACCAGCGCTTGCCACTTCGCGCAGGAGGTCCGTGATGACAGCGCCCGCTAGCTCCACCAAGGTCCGGGGCGAGACCATCCTCGCCGTCGACAACCTGGTGAAGCACTTCCCGATCAGTCAGGGCGTGCTGTTCCAGCGGCAGATCGGCGCGGTCAAGGCGGTCGACGGCGTGAGCTTCGAGCTGCGCCGGGGCGAGACGCTGGGCGTGGTCGGCGAGTCCGGCTGCGGCAAGTCCACCCTCGCCCGGCTGCTGATGCGGCTGGAGACGCCCACCTCGGGCCGGGCCACCCTGGAGGGCAAGGACCTGTTCAAGGCCTCCGGGGGCGAGCTGCGTCGACTCCGCCGCAACATGCAGATGGTGATGCAGGACCCGTACACCTCGCTGAACCCGCGGATGACGGTCGGCGACATCATCGGCGAGCCGTTCGAGATCCACCCGGACGCCGCACCGAAGGGCAGCAAGGCCAAGCGGGTGCAGGAGTTGCTGGACCTGGTCGGCCTCAACCCCGAGCACATCAACCGGTACCCGCACCAGTTCTCCGGCGGTCAGCGCCAGCGCATCGGCATCGCCCGGGCACTCGCCCTGCGGCCCGAGATCATCGTCTGTGACGAGCCGGTGTCGGCACTGGACGTCTCCATCCAGGCCCAGGTGATCAACCTGCTGGAGCAACTCCAGGACGAGCTCGGGCTCTCGTACATCTTCATCGCGCACGACCTGTCCGTGGTGCGGCACATCGCCGACCGGGTGGCCGTGATGTACCTCGGCAGGATCGTCGAGATCGGCACCGAGGACGAGATCTACGAGCGGGCCACCCACCCGTACACCCAGGCCCTGCTCTCCGCGGTGCCGGTGCCGGACCCGGAGGCGCGCGATCAGCGCACCATGATCCGGCTGGTGGGCGACGTGCCGAGCCCGGCCGACCCGCCGAGCGGCTGCCACTTCCGCACCCGCTGCTGGAAGGCCCAGGACATCTGCGCCGTCGAAGACCCGCAGACGGTCCCCAGAGCAGCGGACCCGCACCCCTCGGCCTGCCACTTCGCCGAACTCCGCCCCGCAGGCACGCCAACCCCCTAACCCCGCCCGCACGCCGGCGCGCGGGCGGCGGCGCCGCGCCCCGCGCCCCGCGCGCCGCGAAGTCGGAGGGCA
>NZ_JBAKHW010000027.1:0-99142 GCF_036906815.1 Micromonospora sp. CPCC 205539
CACCCTGCGCGCCGACATCGTCAAGACCGTCGACGACGGCCGCGCCGTAGTCGCCAACATCGCCGGCACCACCACCGATGTTGACGGCACCACCCACTCCTTCGAAGGCGGGCACTACATCAGCGTCGTCGGCTACCGCGACGGCGGACAGACAGTGAAGATCGCCGACTCCGCCGACCCGACCATGGCCTCCTACGAAGTCAGCGTCGAGCACCTCGCCGACTGGATCGCCACCCGCGGCTACGCCACCAGCTGACCCACACACCAACCACGAAGGGCCGGACCCCCCACCGGGGCCCGGCCCTTCGTGATGCCCAGATCAGTGTCCGCACCGGACCTGCCCCCTGTGAGGCGGCCAATCCAACTCGATCACGCCTCGTGCGGGCGCCAGATCGGCTGTTGCGCGCTGATCGACTCGACATCACTGACATCGCGGTATCCCCGCCCCCCGGACACCCCCACATCACCGATGTCGTGTTGATCTCGCGCCACCTGGAGTGCGGTCAACCCACCGTCGGCACGGGGTCCGTCGGACGGTGCGGCGGACACAAGCACCGCACCGCCGGTGGCGGCGGGTCAGCCGCCGGAGTCGTCCAGCTCGGCGCCCTCGGGGACAGCGTCGTCGTCGCGGCTGGCCAGCCAGCCGTCCGGGAGGAAGACCTTGCCTGGGGAGTTCGTCCGGCCGCGCGGCTGGCCGAGGGTGGCCACCGGAAACGGCTCGGCGGGGTCGAGCTTGCCGAGCAGGTCGTCGAGCTGGGCCAGGCTTTCGATCATCGCCAGCGAGCGGCGCAGCTCGCCGCCGACCGGGAAGCCCTTGAGATACCAGGCGACGTGCTTGCGGAAGTCGGTGCAGCCGTCGCGCTCACCCCGGGCCGGGTTGCGCGCGCCCGCGACGAACTGGTCGACCAGCAGCTCGGCGTGCCGGCGCATGGTCACCGCCACCTCGCCCAGGTTGGGCAGCCGCCGCTCCGTCCGACCGTTGAAGGCGGCCTCCAGGTCGGCGAAGAGCCACGGCCGGCCCAGGCAGCCGCGACCGATGACGACGCCGTCCACCCCGGTGTGCGCCACCATCCGCAGCGCGTCGTCGGCCTCCCAGATGTCGCCGTTGCCGAGCACCGGCACGTCGAGGGCCTGCTTGAGGGTGGCGATGGCATCCCAGTCGGCGGTGCCCGAGTAGCGCTGCGAAGCCGTACGCCCATGCAGAGCCACCGCGGCGACGCCCGCGTCCTGGGCGGCGAGCCCGGCCTCGACGTACGTCAGGTGGTCGTCGTCAATGCCCTTGCGCATCTTGATCGTGACCGGCACGCCGGCCGGCGCCGCGGCGTCCACCGCGGCCTTCACCAGCCGGGCGAAGAGCCGGCGTCGCCACGGCAGCGCGGCGCCGCCGCCACGGCGGGTGACCTTGGGTACGGGGCAACCGAAGTTGAGGTCGATGTGGTCGGCGAGGTTGCGCTCCACCACGATCCGCACGGCGGCGGCGGTGATCTCCGGGTCGGTGCCGTAGAGCTGGAGGCTGCGGGGGTTCTCGTCCGCGCCGAAGGCGATCATGCGGAGCGTCTTCGGGTTCCGCTCGACCAGCGCCCGCGTTGTGATCATCTCGCAGACGTAGATGCCGCCGCCCTGCTCACGGCAGAGCTGGCGGAACCCGACGTTGGTGATCCCGGCCATCGGCGCGAGCACCACCGGCGGCCACACCTCGTAACGCCCGAGGGTCAACGGGCGGAGCGCAGGCAGGGTCGAGGCAGTCACCGCCCAAGTGTACGGGGCCCCGACCGGCGCTTTCCGCGTCGGCCGAGGCCCCGTACCCGGTGCTCAGCAGCCGGGAAGGCGCTCGATCAGGTAGCGCTCGACCTGGTCCAGGGAGACCCGCTCCTGGGCCATGGTGTCCCGGTTCCGCACGGTCACGGCGTTGTCGTCCAGCGTGTCGAAATCCACCGTCACGCAGAACGGGGTGCCGATCTCATCCTGTCGGCGGTAGCGGCGACCGATCGCCTGCGAGTCGTCGAACTCGACCACCCAGCGCTTGCGCAGCAGCGTGGCCAGGTCCTTCGCCTTCGGCGAGAGCGCCTCGTTGCGGGACAGCGGCAGCACCGCCACCTTCACCGGGGCCAGCCGCGGGTCGAACCGCATGACGGTCCGCTTGTCCACGCCACCCTTGGTGTTCGGCGCCTCGTCCTCGTCGTACGCCTCGAGCAGGAAGGCGAGCACCGCGCGGGTCAGACCCGCCGCCGGCTCGATGACGTACGGCATCCACCGCTCGCCCTTGGTCTGGTCGAAGTACGACAGGTCGACGCCCGAGTGCTTGCTGTGCGTGGACAGGTCGAAGTCGGTGCGGTTGGCCACACCCTCCAACTCGGCGAACTCGGTGCCACCGAACTGGAAGCGGTACTCGATGTCCACCGTCCGCTTCGAGTAGTGCGAGAGCTTCTCCTGCGGGTGCTCGTAGAGTCGCAGGTTGTCCACCGACAGGCCGAGGTCGAGATACCAGTTCCAGCGCTCCTGGAGCCAGTACTCGTGCCACTGCTCGTCCGTGCCCGGCTCGACGAAGAACTCCATCTCCATCTGCTCGAACTCGCGGGTCCGGAAGATGAAGTTACCCGGAGTGATCTCGTTGCGGAACGACTTGCCGGTCTGCGCGATGCCGAACGGCGGCTTCTTGCGGGCGACCGTCTCGACGTTCTTGTAGTTGACGAAGATGCCCTGCGCGGTCTCCGGCCGCAGGTAGTGCATGCCCTCTTCGCTCTCCACCGGGCCCAGGTAGGTCTTCATCAGGCCGTTGAACATCTTCGGCTCGGTGAAGGTGCCCTTGTTGCCGCAGTTGGGGCAGTTCAGCTCGGCGAGCGAGGTCAGCGGCTTGCCGTGCTTGGCCTCGTACGCCTCTTCGAGGTGGTCCGCCCGGAACCGCTTGTGGCAGGACTGGCACTCGGTGAGCGGGTCGACGAACTCGGCGATGTGGCCGGACGCCTCCCACACCTTGCGGGCCAGGATCACCGCGGAGTCGAGGCCGACGACGTCGTCGCGCTGCTGGACCATCGTCTTCCACCACTGCCGGCGGACGTTCTCCTTGAGCTCCACGCCGAGCGGACCGTAGTCCCACGCCGATCGGGTGCCTCCGTAGATCTCGCTGGAGGGGAAGACGAAGCCTCGGCGTTTGGCGAGGCTGACGACGGCGTCGATACGGTCGGCTGGCATGTTTCCTCCTACGCCGGCTGGCGGTCGGCGGGGGCGAGATGTGGATGGATCGGTCAGTTTCAGGACAACGGTACGACCACCGTCGCCTTGAGCCCAGCAGAATACCGGGGGCGGGTCAGCTGACCCCGCAGACCTCCATGCCGCCGGTCTGACCGTCCGGACCGAGGCTGACCTGCTGCTGCTCCCGGTCGCCACCGTCGAGCGTCACGTCGACCGGCACGGTCAGGTTGATCGTGTCGACCTCACCCACCCGGAACGCGGCGACCTGCGGCTCGGCGGCCGCCCGCCGCTCGAACTCGGGGCGGGACTCGCGCCGCTGCGCGTCGTCGCAGAGCTGGTCGTACGCCCGGCCGTACTTCCGCTCCACCAGCGCCTGGTAGTAGTCGGCGGTGACCGTGCGGCCCTGCTCCCGGACGGCCTGTGTGTTGCTGACGACCAGGCCGACCGCGGCCGCGCCGCCACCACCGCAGCAGAGCAGCACGGCGAGCGCGCCAACGCCGAGGCCGAGCCAGAGCCGGGTCCGGCGGCCCTCGGTGGGCGGCGCGGCGAACGGCGGAGCCACCCCGGGACCGGGTGGCGGGGCGGGTGCGGTCATAGGAGCAGGGTAGTGCCCGACGGGTCAGCGGTAAGGACCCGCAGCCCGATCACTCTCGGAGATCACCACGGCACCACCGGGCGCCGCGCTGGCCAGCGCCTCGTACGCGGACGGCTCGTCGACCGACTCGGCGAGCAACGGCACCGAGCTCACCTTGACCTCGAAGGCGCCCAACGCCCGCCGGTAGGTGCCGACCGACTCCCACTCGGTGAGCAGGGACCAGTGCCGGGGGTCGTCCAGCGCCCGGAGCAGTTGGCCGCGCAGATAGCCGGGGCAGGCAGCCAACGCCGTGAGCGCGGCGTGCGCCCGTTCGGTGAAGCCGTCGGCGACATCGACGTCGACCACGAACCGGTTGGTCACCAGCACCGGGTTCCTCCTCGTAGAGTCTGTGGGATGCAGCGTACGCAGCGCCCTTTACTGGCCCGGTTGGCCGGGGCTAACCCGACGTCGGTGTTCCTGCTCACCCTGGTGGTGGTGCTGGTGGCGTTCTTCACGCCGGGGGTGATCGGCGGCCTGCTGACGCTCGCGCTCGCCGGGGTGCTGATCGCCCTGTTGGCCACCACCTGGGCGGTTCAGGCGCCGCAGACCCGGCTGATCCGGCTGTTGATGCTGACCCTGCTGGTGACGGTCGGCCTGACGAAGCTGCTCTGACATGCACTTATGCGTTTTTGACAATCATTGTCGTTGCCACGGACAGTTGACGGCATGACCAACCGCACCACGGCACGTGTCCTGGCCGCCGCGACCGCCCTGCTCGCCCTGGGTGCCACGGCCGGCTGCTCCACCGCCGGCGCCGATCCACAACGGGTCGACGTGGTGGCCGCGTTCTATCCGCTCCAGTTCCTCGCCGAGCGGGTCGGCGGCGACGCGGTCCGGGTGACCAACCTCGCCAAGCCCGGCGCCGAGCCGCACGACCTCGAGCTCAGCCCGAGCCAGGTCGGCCAGGTCGGCGACGCCGAGCTGATCGTCTACCTCAAGGGCTTCCAGCCGGCGGTGGACGACGCCATCGAGCAGAGCGGTGGCGACCGGGCGTTCGACGTCACCACCGTGCAGCCGCTGCTGGACGCGACCGGCGGCGGGCACAACCACGAGGCCAAGGAGGAGCCCGGCGAGAAGGAGCACGGCGGCAAGGACCCGCACGTCTGGCTCGACCCGACCCGGCTCGCCGCCATCGGCGACCAACTCGCCCAGCGGCTCGGCAAGGCCGACCCGGGCCACGCCGCCGACTACACCGCCCGCGCCGCGGCGCTGCGCACCGACCTGACGACCCTCGACAGCGAGTTCAGCCAGGGCCTGCAGACCTGCCAGCGGCGGGAGATCGTGACCAGCCACACGGCGTTCGGCTACCTGGCCGACCGGTACCGACTCGACCAGGTCGGCGTCACCGGGCTGAGCCCGGACGTCGAGCCCTCGCCGCAGCGCCTCGCGCGGGTGATCGAGGAGGCGAAGGCGCACCGGACCACCACGATCTTCTTCGAGACGCTGGTCAGCCCGAAGGTCGCCGAGACCATCGCCGGCGAGGTCGGCGCCAAGACCGCGGTGCTGGACCCGATCGAAGGGCTCGCCGCCGGCACCGACGCGGACTACCTTTCGGTGATGCGTACCAACCTGCAGACCCTGCGGACGGCGTTGAGCTGCTCGTGAGCGCACCTGTGATCACCGTCGAGCACGGGGCGGTCGGCTACGACGGCCGGCCCGTGCTCCGGGACGTCTCGCTCACCGTGACCGCCGGGGAGGTGGTCGCGGTGCTCGGCGCCAATGGCTCCGGCAAGTCCACCCTGATCCGCGCCGTGCTCGGGCTGGTGCCGCTCAGCGCCGGCTCGATCACCCTCTTCGACCGGCCGTTGCGCCGGTTCCGGCAGTGGGCGCGCATCGGGTACGTCCCGCAGCGCCTGGGCGCGGGCGGCGGTGTGCCGGCGACCGTACGCGAGGTGGTGGCCTCCGGCCGGCTGGCTCGCCGGGGGATCCTCCGTCCGCCGGGTACGGCCGACCGGGCCGCTGTCGACGCCGCGCTGCGGGCGGTCGGGCTCGCCGATCGGGCCGCCGACCCGGTGTCCACCCTCTCCGGCGGCCAGCAGCAGCGCACCCTGATCGCCCGCGCGCTGGCCGGCCGGCCGGAACTGCTGATCCTCGACGAGCCCACCGCCGGGGTGGACGCGGCCAGCCAGGAGGCGTTCGCCGACGCGCTGCGCGACTTCGTCGCCGACGGCGGAACGGTGCTGCTGGTGGCCCACGAGCTGGGCCCCCTGCGACCGGTGATCAGCCGGGCTGTCGTCGTACACCAGGGTGGTATCTGTCACGACGGCACGGTTCCGGACCCGGCCGGCCATCACGCGGAGCCCGACCACGACCACGTGCACCCGCACGGTCCCGACGAGCCCGCCGGGCTGTGGAGCAACTGACCATGGAACTCTTCCAGTATCCCTACATGCAGCGTGCCCTGATCGGCGCGCTGGTGATCGGCCTGGCCGCGCCGGCGCTCGGCATCTACCTGGTGCAGCGCCGGCTGACGCTGATCGGCGACGGCGTCGGGCACGTGGCACTGACCGGTGTCGGGGCGGGCCTGCTGCTCAACCGTTCGCCGGTGCTGGTGGCCGTGTTCGTCGCCACCATCGGCGCGGTCGCCATCGAGCTGGTCCGCTCCCGTGGGCGTACCTCCGGAGATCTGGCCCTTGCCCTGCTCTTCTACGGCGGCATCGCCGGCGGCGTGCTGCTGGTCGGCCTCTCCGACGCCACCAGCGCCAACCTCAACGCCTACCTGTTCGGGTCGTTGACCACCATCTCGTCCGCCGACCTGACCACCATCGCGGTGCTCGGCGCGGCGATCCTGGTCACCATGGTCGCGCTGCGGCCGGCGCTCTTCGCGGTCAGCCACGACGAGGAGTACGCGCGGGTCTCCGGCCTGCCCGTCCGCACGCTCAACCTGCTGATCGCGGTCACCACCGCGGTCACCGTGACCATCGCGATGCGGGCCGTCGGAGTGCTGCTGATCAGCGCGCTGATGGTCGTGCCGGTGGCCACCGCCCAGCAGGTCACCCGAGGCTTCCGCAGCACGATGACCGCCGCGATGGCGCTCGGACTCTTCGCCGCCGGCACCGGCGTCTGGGTGGCGGCGACGGCCGACACCGCCCCCGGCGCCTCGGTGGTGCTGGTGGCGATCGCCTCGTTCCTGCTGGTGGCCGTGGCCGGTGGGGTCTGGCGGGCACTGCGTCGCCGGGCCGCCCCGGCCGCCGCGCCGGCCCCGGAACCGCACGAGGTCGTGCTGCACTGATGCCTGTCGGCGGTATTGGTTACCGTTACAGGATGACCAGCGCAACGGGCTACGAGGGCTTCGAGGGTGCCAGCGAGTTGCTCCGCGCCCTGTCGGCGCCCATCCGGCTGGCCATCGTCAGCGAGCTCGCCGCCGGTGAGCGGTGCGTGCACGAGTTGGTCGAGCAGCTCGGCGCCGCGCAGCCACTGGTCTCCCAGCACCTGCGGGTGCTGCGGGGCGCGGGCGTGGTGCGCGGTTCCCGCCGAGGTCGGGAAATCGCGTACAGCCTGGTCGACGAGCACGTCGCGCACATCGTGGCGGATGCGGTCAGCCACGCCGGGGAGGGATCATGAGCGAGACTGGCGCCGCCGTGCGCAACACCCGGCAGCGCTCGGCGGTGAGCGCCCTGCTGGCCGAGATGGAGGGCTTCCACAGCGCTCAGGACCTGCACGCGATGCTCCGGCAACGCGGCGATCGGGTCGGCCTGACCACGGTCTACCGCACCCTGCAGGGGCTCGCCGACGCGGGCGAGATCGACGTGATGCGCCCGCCGGGCGGTGAGCACCTCTACCGCCGGTGCAGCGAGGGCCACCACCACCACCTGGTCTGCCGGGCGTGCGGGCGCACCGTCGAGGTGGCCGGCCCGGCGGTGGAGAACTGGGCCGGCCGGGTCGCCGCCCAGCACGGGTACGCCGACGTCAGCCACACCCTGGAAATCTTCGGCACCTGCCCGACCTGCGTCCACTGACCGGTGCTCGAGGATTGAGCCGTCCCGCCGGCTGATCCGACGGGTGCCGGGCCGGGGCTGTTCGTGGCACGCTGTCCGGCGTGAAAATTTACGCCGATCGGTTTCCGACCGCCGCCCGCCAGATGTTCACCGATCTCCTCGTCGTCGCCTGGGTGTACGTCGCGATCCGCGGCGCGCTCTGGCTGCACGACCTGGTGCAGAAGCTCGCCGTACCCGGCCAGAAGCTGGAGGGTGCGGGCACCGGGCTCGCCGACAACCTGGCCGACGCCGGCGGCAAGGTCGGCCGGGTGCCGCTGGTCGGCGACGAGCTGACCGCCCCCTTCAAGCGGGCCGCCGACGCCGCCCGGTCGCTCGCCGACGCCGGCCGCGACCAGCAGCACTTCGTCGACCAACTCGCCCTCGCGCTCGCCATCGCGGTGCTGATCTTCCCGCTCGGCCTCGTGCTGTTCGGCTGGCTGCCGTTGCGGGTGCGCTGGATGCGCCGGGCCGGCTCGGCCGCGAAGCTGGCTGCCGGACCCGCCGGTCGGGACCTGCTCGCCCTGCGCGCACTGGCCACCCAGCCGCTGGGCCGGCTGACCCAGATCGGGCCGGACGTCGCCGAGGCCTGGCGACGCGGGGACGACGACACCGTCGACGCCCTGGCCGCGTTGGAGCTGCGCCAACTCGGCCTGCGCGGCAGGGGCCGCTAAAGTCTTCGGGTGTTCTATTTCCTGGTCGTCATCGCCGTCCTGCTGCTTGGCTACGCCGCTGTCCTGGTCTCCTTCGTTCGGCGGGGCAAGAAGATCCCGCCCGCGGCGTACCTCGGCCTGGCGGTGCTCAACGGTCTGATCCTGGCGGCGGTGCTGGCCTGGGCGGTCGCCCGCTGACCACGCACCACCGGCTCGGCACGGCACGGCGTCAGCCGCCACTTGGCGGCTGGCCGGCCGCCGCACGCCCGGCCAGCCGCCGCTGGCCCGCCCGGCGCGGTCAGACGCCGGGCGGCAGCGGTCAGGGCTTCGGCGGGATGCGGCGCCGCACGTCCTCGGCGGTGGATGGGCCCGGCGACCAGCGGGCCACCCAGGGCAGCTCGTCGGACGGAGTGATCACACCCTCCTCCAGGCCCGCGTAGCGGCCGGCGAGGATCCGCTTCGCGGCTGCGGTGTCGACCGAGTCGGTGTTGTCCCAGAGGGCGTTGAACAGCGCGTCCACCCGGACCCGCGCCTGCCGGCAGAACAGGTCGGCCAGCTCGACGTTCTCGGGACGGCTGTCGCGTTCGGCGGTGGCCCGGACGCAGACCGCGGACATCGCGAACAACTCCGCGCCAATGTCCACGATGCGGCCGAGGAACGCCTGCTTGCGCTCCATCTTTCCCTGCCAGCGGGACATCGCGTAGAACGTCGAGCGGGCCAGCTTGCGCGACGAGCGCTCGACCTGCCGCAGGTGCCCGGCCAAGGGCCCGAACTCGGTGTACGCCGATGGGCTCTGACCCCGACCGACGGCCAGGGTGGGCAGCCACTTCGCGTAGAAGGCTCCGGCGCGGGCGCCGGCCTTGGCCTTGCGGCCCAGCCCGGCCTCCGGGTCGATGATGTCGCCGGCCACCGACAGGTGGGCGTCGACCGCCTCCCGGGCGATCAGCAGGTGCATGATCTCGGTGGAGCCCTCGAAGATCCGGTTGATCCGCAGGTCGCGTAGCACCTGCTCGACGTTGGCGGGGCGTTCACCGCGGGCGGCCAGCGAGTCGGCCGTCTCGTAGCCGCGGCCGCCGCGGATCTGGACCAACTCGTCGGCGATCTTCCAGGCCATCTCGCTGGCGTAGAGCTTGACCAGCGCGGCCTCGATCCGGATGTCGTTACGGTCGTCGTCGGCGAGCAGGCAGCACAGGTCGAGCATGGTCTCCATGCCGTACGTGGTGGCGGCGATGAAGGAGAGCTTCTGGGCGACGGCCTCGTGCTCGCCCACCGGCCGGCCCCACTGGACCCGGTCGACGGCCCACTCCCGGGCCACGTTCAACGCCCACTTGCCGGCACCCACGCACATCGCCGGCAGCGAGAGCCGGCCGGTGTTCAGGGTGGTCAGGGCGATCTTCAGACCCTTACCCTCACCGCCGATGACGTTCTCGGCCGGCACGAACACGTCGTGGAACCGGGTGAGGCTGTTCTCCAGGCCGCGCAGGCCGACGAACTCGTTGCGCCGTTCCACGGTGATGCCCGCGCTGTCGCCGTCCACCACGAACGCGGTGATGCCGCCGCGCCGCCCCTCGCTGGCCGGCACCCGGGCCATCACCACCAGCAGCGTGGCCACGGTGCCGTTGGTGGCCCAGAGCTTCACGCCGTTGAGGCGGTAGCCGGTGCCGTCCTCGGTCGGCTCGGCGATGGTGGCCAGCCGGGCGGGGTCGGAGCCGACGTCCGGTTCGGTGAGCAGGAACGCGGAGACCTCACCGGCGGCGAGCCGGGGCAGGAAGCGCTGCTTCTGCTCGGCGGTGCCGAACATCTTCAGGGGCTGCGGCACACCGATCGACTGGTGCGCCGAGAGCAGCGCGCCGATCGCCGGACTCACCGAGCCGGCCAACATCAGCGCCCGGCAGTAGTGCAGGTTGCTCAGCCCGAGGCCGCCGTACGAACGGTCGATCTTCATGCCGAACGCGCCGAGGTCGGCCAGCCCGTGGAACACCGAGTCCGGAATGGACGCGTCCCGCTCGATGGCGGCGCCGTCCACCTCGGAGGCCAGGAAGGAGCGGAAGCGGCCGAGGAAGTCATCGGCGCGGGCCACGTCGTCCGGGTCGGACCGCGGCCACGGATCGATCAGGTCGAGCCGAAACCGGCCGAGGAACAACTCCTTGCCGAAGCTGGGTCGGTCCCAGGCGGATTCGCGGGCGGCCTCGGCGACCTGCCGGGCCTCCTTCTCCGTGACCTGACCGGCCTCGGATGGGAGCGGCCCTGCCGCGCCGGCGGTCTCGACCGCGCCAGCAGGCTCTGCCGCACCGGGCGGGTCTGCCACGCCGGCCGTGTCCACCGGGCCGGGCGACTCCACCGGGCCGGGCCGGTCTTCGGTGCGGGTGACCGGCTGGTCCGGGCCGTCCGGTGCTGGTCGGTTGTTCTGCGTCGTGGTCACGGCTGCCCCCTCGAATTCGGTGCGGCTGCGTCAACGTGCGCGACTATCGTCACGCTACCCCCGGTTGTTACCCAGAGGTAGCAGTCCGTAAAGATCCATCTGAGGCTCTCCCGGCAGCACGATCGCACTCGATCCTGGATGTGGTGGCCCCCGCGTAACGCCGAGGGGACTCGATCCAGGATCGAGCGCGATCATTTCGCGATCGAGCGCGCCGATCACGGCGCGGTCAGCGGGTCATCGTCTCCGGGTCGTCATCGTCGTCGTCGATGTCGTCGTCGCCCCAGTTACGCCGGGCGAACGGCAGGATCATCCAGAAGGTGAGGAACCACAGGCCGGTCACCGCACTGAGTACGAAGGCGATCGGTCGACTCAGCACGAAATCGGTGATCAGCAGTACCGCGGAGACCATCGCGATCAGCATGAAGCCGAGCCCACCCGTGGCCATCCGGTGAGCGAACCGGACCAGCTCCGGCTTGCGGCCCTGCCGGAACAGCGCGCGGTGGAACGCCACCGGCGAAATGATCATCGCCGTGGCGGCAGCCGCGGCGAGCAACGCGACCACGTAGACGTCCTTCTGGAACGGCGTGGCCTTGGGGAACCCGTTGCTGAACGGCAAAGTCAGCAGGAAGGCGAAGAGGATCTGCACGCCGGTCTGAGCGACCCGCAGCTCCTGTAAGAGGTCGGCGAAATTGCGCTGCCAACGCTGCTTCTCGGTCTCCTTGGACACGCCCTACCTCCGGTGCGACGCTACTGCCGGCGGTCCCGTCCGCCGGCAGCAACGCCAATGCCCCACTCGGCTGAGCGCGAAACGGATTCGCGACACCTCCCGGCCGTCGCCAGGCCACCTCCCGGCCACCCGCTCGACCCCTCCGCGTCAGGCGCCCCGCCGAATCCGACCCGCGTACCGGGCTTCCAGATCCTTGTTGTGCGCGTCGCCGTCCGGGATGTTCGCCGACAGGTAGACCGGCGGCCGCTCCCCCGCCGCCAGCAACCGGGCCACGACCTCCACCGTCACCTGTTGGGCCAGCAACGCCGCGGTGATCGAGGAGACCGCGCCGACCGCGCCACCGTCGGGCAGCGGCAGCGTCGCGTCGCCGTACGGCGCCCCGTTGTCGAGCACCACGTCGGCGAGGTCGGCCAACTTGCGCCCGGACGGGTGGCGAGAGGTCATCCGACCGGAGTGCTGTGCGGAGGTGATCGCCACCAGCCCGTGACCGTGCTGCTTGACCACCGTGGCGAACTCCACCATCGCGCCGTTGACGCCCGAGTTCGACGCCAGGACGAAGACGTCGGCGGGCCGCACCGGGGCCAGCTCGTAGAGCCGGTGCGCCACCGCCGGGTCGCGCTCCAGCAGCGGGCCGAGTCGCTCGGCCGGCTCGCCACCGAGCAGCACCAGGTCGCGCAGCGCGATCCGGTTGGTCGGCACCAGGCCACCCGCCCGGCCGGCGATCTCCATGGCGAGGGCCTCCGAGTGCCCGGTGCCGAAGGCGTGCACCACCCCGTCGGCGCGGACCGCGTCGGCGATCAGGTCGGCGGCCCGCCCCACCGCCTCGCGTTGACTGGCGGCCACCCGACCGATCGTCTCGGTCACCACGGCCAGATAATCCTCGGCACTCACCGTCATGCGTCCTCCGTCGTTCGATTACGGGCCAGCCAGTGCACCGCGAAGTCGACCGCCGCCCGCTGGCGCATCAACCTGCCGGTCCCGGCGCCGACCGGTCCGGTACGGACCGCCCCGGTGGCCTCCAGGTCCCTGCCCAACGCGCCGAAGTCGGACTCGTCGAGCCGTACGTCCTGCCACCACACCCATTCGCGGCCGCCATCGCCGGTGCGCACCGCCGCACCCACCCGCTCCCGGGGCGGGGCCGGACAGCGGTACTCGGCCAGGTGCAGCGACGTGTTCACATCGTGCTCGACACCGAGGAGCAGCACGTCGGCATCCAGGTCGTAGAGCCGGGCCAGCGGCGACCGCTCGCCCAGCATGTCGACCCGATCGTGCCCGGCCACCACCCGTTCGGCGGTCGGCCCGAGCGCGGCGAACGACACGTGCGGATGCGTGCTGCGCAGTGCCCCGGGCCAGGTGCGGACCATCTCGGCGACCGCACCCATGAACCGGCTCGGGGTGACGGCCGGGTCGAAACCCGGCATCTCGGCGCGGATCAGCGGCCACCAGTCCACCGGAACCGGCGGGTTGCTCCACTGGGCCGGATCGGAGTTGTCCGGCGTGTGCGTGGGCACCACGATCGTGCCGTCCGGGCCGAGCGCGTCGCGCAGGGCGAGCACCACCGCCTGCGGTCCGCCGCAGACGAAGCCCAGCGGGCTCAGCCCGGCGTGCACCAGCAGCGTGCCGCCGGGGCGTACGCCGAGCACGCGCAACTGCGCGGCGAGCGAGCGCCGGGTGTTCAGGCCGGTAGGCGCCGTCACGGTGATCCTCCCTCGCTGACCGTCGTGGCTTCAGGCCGGCGCGTTGACCCGAGCCAGGATCGCCTCGGCCAGCGGACCCGGTGCGGTGTCGGGGATCCAGTGGCTCACCCCGGGCAGCAGCGCGAAGCGGTACTCCCCGGTGACGTTCGCGGCGCACGCCTCCGCGGCGGCACGGCCGATGGCGATGTCGTGGTCGCTCCACACGTACGTCGTCGGCACCGTGACCGGGCCGACGTCGGCCAGGTCGGCGCGGGACATCGCCCGGTACCAGTTCAGTGCGGCGGTGAGCGCCCCCGGCTCGCGCATCGGGTCGGCGTAGCGATCCACCCGGGACGCGTCGCCGACCCCGCCGAGCAGCTTGCGGAGCGCGGTCGCGTTCAACGCCAGCAGCACCTTCTCCGCCTTGCCCGGCTGACGGAACAGCGCAATGTACGACGAGCGGGCCTTCTGCTGACGGTCGGTGGCGAGCGCGTGCGCCATGGCCGCCGGGTGGGGCACGGACACCGCGGTCAGCGTACGGACCCGCTCGGGATGCCGGGCGGCGAGCGCCCAGGCCACGATCGCACCCCAGTCGTGGCCGACCAGGTGGGCGGAGTCCAGCCCGAGCGCGTCGAGCAGCGCCACCGCGTCGTCGACCAGTTCGGGGATCCGGTAGTCGGCCACCGCCACCGGCCGGGCGTCCGCCGAGTAACCCCGCTGGTCCGGCGCGTACGTGCGCAGCCCGGCGGCGTGCAGTGCGGGGACGACCGCGTCCCACTCACCGGAGTGCTGGGGGAAGCCGTGGAGCAGCAGGATGGGTACGCCGTCCTGCGGACCGCCGGTGCGTACCTCGAATGTCAGACCTCGCGCCTCGACCCGCATGATCGTGAGCCTACCCAGCCGGCGGCGAGCGGGCCGGACGCCGAGGTTCGGCAGACGGCCCTGCTGGGCCGATACCCCTGGTCAGTGTTAGCGTCAGCGAGACAACTTCACATCCGACAGGGGAGCGCACAGCGCTGAGAGTGCGGGCACGCCCGCAGACCCTCGAACCTGATCTGGGTAATGCCAGCGCAGGGAGTTCGGTCGACCTCCAGCCGCGCCGCCGTCCGGTGCCACCGGACGCGCGGCGTGCGTCTTCTCCTGGTTCGTTCACTGAACTGGGAGCAAACATGGACAACGCCACCAACCGTTGGCGCACCATCGACATCGTGGTCGCGTCGGTGATCGCGGTCGCCTTCGGCGTCATCTTCTGGGCCTGGGGCCTGGTCTGGAGCGCCACCGAGGGCGCCTTCGCCTTCTTCCCGCCAGCGCAGACCCTGCTCTACGGAATCTGGCTGATGCCGGCCGTGCTCGGCGGCCTGGTGATCCGCAAGCCCGGCGCCGCGCTCTACTGCGAGACGGTGGCCGCGGTCCTGTCCGCGCTGCTGGGCAGCCAGTGGGCCGGCACGGTGATCCCGCAGGGCATCGTGCAGGGCATCGGCGCCGAGCTGGCCTTCGCCGCCTTCCGGTACCGGTCGTTCCGGCTACCGACCGCGGTGCTGGCGGGCGCGCTGACCGGCCTGAGCGCCGCGCTGTTCGACTTCTTCGTCTGGAACGCGGACTACGAGCTGACCGACTACCGCATCCCGTACGCGCTGCTCACCATCGTCAGCGCCACGGTGCTGGCCGGCGTCGGCGGCTGGCTGCTGACCCGCGCCCTGGCCAACACCGGAGTCCTCGACCGCTTCCCGGTCGGCCGTGAGCGCGCCGCCATCTGACCGCCCCGCCGAGCCTCCGCGTTGATCATGAGGTTGACGGTGGGATGGATCTCCCAAACACCCGTCAACCTCATGATCAACCGGGCAGGGTGAGGCCGGGCGCCGGGCCGGGTGCGGCCGGGTGGGGGGTGCGGCCGGGCGCGGGGTGCGGCCGGGTGGGGTGCGGGCTTGGGTGGGGGGAGGTGTTGTGGGCGGGGTTCTGTTGCGGGGGTTCGGGTGGCGGCACGCTGGGCGGCTTGCCTGGGCTGTGCGCGGGGTCGACCTGCGGATCGAGGCTGGCGAGCGCGTTCTGCTGCTCGGGCCTTCGGGGGCCGGCAAGAGCACCCTGCTCAACGCACTGGCGGGGCTCCTGCCCGAGGATTCCGGCGAGCAGGAGGGCACCGTCGAGATCGACGGGCTCGACCCGCGCAAGGGGCGGGAACGGGTCGGCATCGTCTTCCAGGACCCGGAGACCCAGCTGGTGATGGCCCGCTGCGGCGACGACGTCGCGTTCGGCCTGGAGAACCGGGGAGTGCCGGCCGGCGACATCTGGCCGCGGGTGGACGAGGCGCTTCGCCGGGTCGGCTTCCCGTACTCCCGGGACCGCCCCACCGCCGCGCTCTCCGGCGGCGAGCAGCAGCGCCTCGCTCTGGCCGGTGCGCTGGCCCTGCGTCCCGGCCTGCTGCTGCTCGACGAGCCGACCGCCAACCTCGACCCGGCCGGGGCCGAGCTGGTCCGGCAGGCGGTGGCCGGCGCGTTGGACGCCGACACCACGCTGGTCCTGGTCGAGCACCGGGTCGCCGAGGCGCTTCCGCTGGTCGACCGGGTCGTCGTCCTGGAGCCCGGCGGCGGGGTCCGCGCGGACGGCTCACCCGAGGCGGTCTTCGCCCAGCACGGTGCCGCCCTCGCCGCCGAGGGCGTCTGGGTGCCGGGCCACCCCATCGAGCCCCGGCCGGCCACCGCAATGGCCGGCGACGTGTTGCTCACCGCCGACCGGCTCGGCCTGCCGCCCCGCCTGAGCTCCACCGATCTGGCGGTCCGCGCCGGAGAGGCGCTCGCCGTACGCGGGCCGAACGGTGCCGGAAAATCCACCCTGGCGCTGCTGCTCGGCGGGCTGCTCCGGCCCGGCACCGGTCGGGTGACCGCGTCCCCCGAACTGGCTGGACCGGACCACCGCACTCCCCCGCACCGATGGCGGGCACCCGCGCTGGCCCGCCGGATCGGGTCGGTCTTTCAGGACCCGGAGCACCAGTTCGTCACCAGCACCGTCTTCGACGAGCTGGCACTCGGCCCGCGCCGCACCGGCCAACCCGAGGCGGCCGTGAACGAGACCGTGTCCGAGCTGCTGGACCGGTTGCGACTGGCCCGGCTCGCCGCTGCCAACCCGTACACCCTCTCGGGTGGCGAGGCGCGGCGGCTGAGCGTGGCGACCGCCCTGGCCACCGCGCCCCGCCTGCTGATCTGCGACGAACCCACCTTCGGCCAGGACCGACGGACCTGGCGCGAGCTGGTCGACCTCTTCGCCGACCTGCGCGACGCCGGGCACGGCGTCGTCGCGGTCACTCACGACGCGGACTTCGTCGCCGCCCTGGCCGACCGCACCGTCACCCTGGAGCGACCCGTGACCGGCCCTGTCGCGGTCCAGCCCGGCCAGGACGACTCCTGATGATCAGCATCGAGCCGGTCGCCGATCCCGGTGCGCCGCTGGCCCGCCGCAACCCGGTGGCGAAGGTCGCCGCCGCACTGGTCTTCTCGTTCACGCTGCTGACCACCCTGGACCCGGTGGCCCCGGCGATCGCCATCGCGCTCGAACTGGCGGTGCTGCCGCTGTTCGGCATCCGCTACCGGGTGCTGGCCCGGCGGGCCTGGCCGCTGCTGGTCAGCGCGGCCGGCATCCTGGTCACCCTGGTGCTCTTCGCCGCCGACCGTTCCGGCCGGGTCCTGCTGCACGCCGGCCCGGTGCTGGTGACCACCGGGGTGCTGCTCACCGCGCTCGGCCTGGTGCTGCGGGTACTCGCGGTGGCACTGCCCGGCGTGATCGTCTTTGCCACCACCGATCCCACCGACCTGGCCGACGCGCTGATCCAGAACGCGAAGGCGCCAGCCCGATTCGCCATCGGGGCGCTGGCGGCCTTCCGGCTGGTGCCGCTGCTCGGCCAGGAATGGCAGATGATCAGCATGGCCCGGCGGGCCCGCGGCGTCGACGCCGGACGCAATCCGGTGGCGAAGCTGCGGCTGTTCACGTCCACCGCGTTCGCGCTGCTGGTCGGGGCGATCCGTCGGGGCACCCGGCTGGCCGTGGCGATGGACGCGCGCGGCTTCGACGCCGGCACCCCACGCACCGTGGCCCGTCAACAGCCCTTCACCCGCGCCGACGCCCTGCTCATCGCCGCCGCTACGGCCCTGGCCGCCGCCGCCCTGACAACCAGCATCCTCCTGGGCGCCTTCCGCCCACTGATCAGCTAACCCGTCCGCCGCCTCCCGTCGGGCCGCCGCACGATCCGCACGGCGGCAGCGCGCCGCGCCAGCATCCGCACGGCTGCCGCACGCGCCAGGATCCGCCGGGCGGCCCTCGCGCGGCTGATCTCCGCACGGCCGCCACGCGCCGCGCCTGCGCGCGGCCAAGATTCGCGCAACATCAGGGATGTGGTGGCCTCGCGGGGCGCGGGAGGCCACCACATCCCTGATGTTGCTGCCACCGGCCCGCCGCCGCACCCGCCCTCCCCGGCGGGCTTGCAGGTGCGGTCGCCGATCTGCACGAAATGCCGGTGATGCGCGGGCAGCAAGTCCTCGAACGACGTACGAGCGTGAGGGGGGCGGCCGCGAGCCGAGAGCGGGTCGGCGACGAGGTGGGGGCGCAACGGGGTGGCCTAGCTGCGGCGGAAGGCGTAGCGGCGGGGCTGACCGGCGCGCTGGCTTCGACCACCGGCAGAGCGGTTGCCGCCGCCCTGCGGTGGTCCGGCTGTCGGCGCCTTTGGCCGTCCGGATCCCGGCACGTCATCCACCGCCGACGCCTCCACCGCCGCCGGCACGACCGGCGGGGCCGGCTCGACGTGCCCGTCCGCGAGGACCGGCTCGACCTGCACGACCGGCAGGGCCGGCTCGGTCTGCCCCAGGGGCAGGGTCGGAGCCAGTGGAAGAGTCGGCCCCAGCGGCAGGGTCGGGGCCAGTAGCGCCGGCTCTAGCAGTGTGGCCGGGAGGTCGGGGCCGGCCGCCGCGAATGACAGCGGTCCGTCGCCGACCGCCGGGTCCGGACCGAGCTTCGTCGGTGCCGGGGTACGGGACTTCTTCGTTTTACGCCTGGCAGGCATTCGGGCCTCCTTCGGTGCCGACCGCCGCGGCTGGACCCGCGCTCCGGCGGTCGGTCGGCTCGGCTGACGACCGCCGCACGCGCGACGGTCGAACGGGGAAGGGACTGCTCACCGGAGTCGGACAGAGCCAGCACCGCCGTCAGTGGCGGGTGGGGATGCGGGACGCCCGGGAGCGCACGGACCGCGACGCGGGGCGGCGGGCCGGCTCGGGAGGTGGGGCGTCAGTTACGCATACCGGCACGCTATCCGGTGGGCGGGCACCGGCGCACCCGGTTTTACTGAAACGATCGGCGGCATGCTGATCGCTTTCTCGATTACCCCGCTCGGTGTCGGCGAGTCCGTTGGTGACCTGGTCGCCGAGGCGGTGCGGGTGGTCCGCGAGTCCGGCCTTCCCAACCGGACGGACGCCATGTTCACCACGGTCGAGGGTGAGTGGGACGAGGTGATGGCGGTGGTGAAGCGCGCGGTCGACGTGGTCGCCGCGCAGGCACCGCGGGTGAGTGTGGTGCTCAAGGGCGACATCCGACCGGGTGTCACCGACGCACTCACCGCGAAGGTGGCGCACGTGGAGGATCGGCTGGCCCAGGGCTGAGCGCCACCGGTCGGTGACCGGCTGTCGAGGACGTCACCCGCACCGTCGTGCACCGCGATACGGTCGCAGCACGGGAGTATGACGGCGAGAGGTGGCGGCACGGATGGCTGAGCAGGCGACGGCGCAGATCGGCGTGACCGGGCTGGCGGTGATGGGCCGCAACCTGGCCCGCAACCTCGCCCGCAACGGCTTCACCGTGGCGGTGCACAACCGAACCCCTGCGCGCACCCGCAGCCTGGTCGCCGAGCACGGCGACGAGGGCACCTTCGTCCCCGGCGAGTCGATGGCAGATTTCGTGGCATCCCTGGAGCGTCCCCGGGCGGTGATCGTGATGGTCAAGGCGGGGGCGCCCACCGACGCGGTGATCGACGAACTGGTGCCGCTGCTGGAGGAGGGCGACATCATCGTCGACTGCGGCAATGCCCACTTCGCCGACACGCGTCGTCGGGAGGAGGCGCTGCGCGCGCAGGGGCTGCATTTCAGCGGCACCGGCGTCTCCGGCGGCGAGGAGGGCGCGCTACTCGGGCCGAGCATCATGCCGGGCGGTTCCCCCGAGTCGTACGCCAAGCTCGGGCCGATGTTCGAAAAGATCGCCGCGCAGGTCGACGGGGTGCCGTGCTGCGTGCACATCGGGCCGGACGGCGCCGGGCACTTCGTCAAGATGGTGCACAACGGCATCGAGTACGCCGACATGCAGCTCATCGCCGAGGCGTACGACCTGCTCCGAGCGGGCCTGGGCGCGGAGCCGGCGGAGATCGCGGAGATCTTCCGCAACTGGAACGCCGGTGAGTTGGAGTCGTTCCTCATCGAGATCACCGCCGACGTGCTGGCGCACCGCGATGCCGCCACCGGCCGACCGTTCGTCGACGTGGTGGCCGACCGGGCCGAGCAGAAGGGCACCGGGCGGTGGACGGTGCAGAGCGCACTCGACCTGGGCATTCCGATCACCGGGATCGCCGAGGCGACCTTCGCCCGTTCGCTGTCCGGGCACGTCGACCAGCGAGAGGCGGCCCGCCGGGCGTTCCCGGACGCCGGCGAGAAGTGGCAGGTGGCCGACCGGGAGGCGTTCGTGGAGGACGTCCGCCGGGCGCTGCTCGCTTCCAAGATCGTCGCGTACGCGCAGGGCTTCGACCACATCCGCGCCGGCAGCCAGGAGTACGACTGGAACATCGACCTCGGTGGCACGGCGACCATCTGGCGGGGCGGCTGCATCATCCGGGCCCGCTTCCTGAACCGGATCCGCGAGGCGTACGACGAGCAACCCGAGCTGCCGACGTTGCTGGTGGCGCCGTACTTCGCCGAGGCGGTCGGTGCCGGCGTGCCGAGCTGGCGGCGGGTGGTGGCCGACGCGGCCCGGGCCGGGGTGCCGACACCGGCGTTCTCGTCGTCCCTGGCGTACTTCGACGCGCTGCGCGCCGAGCGCCTGCCCGCCGCGCTGATCCAGGGTCTGCGGGACAACTTCGGCGCGCACACCTACCAGCGCGTCGACCGCGAGGGCTCGTTCCACACGACGTGGGCGGGCGACCGCGCCGAGTCCCCCGCCTAACAAAACCAAAGGGCCGCCACCACCCCGCGCCACCACCCCTCGCCGACCCCACCCCACGCCACCACCCCTCGCCACCACCCCGCGCCACCACCCCTCGCCGTCGATCTAGGGCATATCGCTGTGAGTTGCTCTTCGTGCGCAGCGATACGCCCTAGATCGACGAGCACCACAACGCGGGAAGCGGGCGGAGGGCCGTGCGCTACCGCGGCGGCGACGGTCACGCGATGGTGGCGTGCATCTCCCAGACGAGGATCTCGGCCGGCTCGGCCGCGGTGACCCGGCGGCCACCGGTCATGGTGAGCCGGGCCGCGTCGCCGGTGCCGAGCGGGCCGCTGTCCTCCAGGGTGACCGTGCCGTTGGGCACGTACAGGTGCACGAAGGGCGCATCCGGGAGGGTGACCTCGTCGCCGGGGCCGAGCCGGGCGGCGTGCAGGGTGGCGTACTGGTTGCGGATCCGGATGGCGGAAGCGCCGTCGTAACGGTCCATTCCGGAGGCGATCGGCACCAGGCCGCCGCGCAGCATCTCGTCGTCGATCTCCAACTGCTCGTAGCCGGGGTCGACGCCCTGCTCGTCGGGGAGCACCCACATCTGCACGAAGTGCACCGGGTCGGAGTGCGGCTCCTGGTTGTTGAGCCGCCAGGCGTCGTTCTTCTCCGAGTGCAGGATGCCGGTGCCGGCGCTCATCCGCTGGGCCAGCCCCGGGTAGATCACCCCCGAGTGGCCGGTGGAGTCCTGATGCACCAGGGAACCGCGCAGCACCCAGGTGACGATCTCCATGTCCTGGTGCGGGTGGGTCTCGAAGCCGGCTCCCGGGCGGACCACGTCATCGTTGTTGACCAGCAGCAGGCCGTGGTGGGTGTTGGCTGGGTCGTAGTGCCGGGAGAACGAGAAGGAGTGCTTGGAATCCAACCAGGAGATCCGGGTGGCGAAGCGGTCCTCTGCCCGACGCAGGTCGACCGACGGGGCCGGGGCGGTCACCAGGCACGCTGCCCAGGATCGGTGGACGGCGCCCAGGTCAGAGCCGGTTCGCCGGTGGCCAACTCGGCGATCTCGCCGCTGCGAAGTTGCGGCGTGTGGCCGAATTCGGCGCAGTGCTGCTCGGCGATCTCGGCGCAGATGTCGGCCACCTGCTCGCACATCGGGTCACCCAGGTCAGCCGCGTTCAACGCCATGATCATCTTGTACCGGAGATCCCTCATTTCCCCACCACCCCCACACAGCGCGTGACCCCACCACTTCCGGACCCTACCCGCCGCCATGCCAAACAACCCCAAAACGACCACACGCCGGCAGCAACGTCGATCATGGACTTGTGGTGGCCGTTGTGACCCGCTCCACGGCTTCTGTCCACCACCACAACCCCATGATCGACCGGGCGGGGACGGGCCTGGGGTGGGGTGGCGGCCGGGTCGGGCGTGGGCGGGGTACGAAGCGGCGCCGCCCCCGGGGGTCGTGGGGGCGGCGCCGAGGTGGGACGCGTTACCAGAATCGGCGGCGCTTGGCTTTCTGCGGGCGGATCAGGTCGGCGCCCTTGGTCAGCAGGCGGGTCGCCCCTGAGGGGCCACGCCGGGCTTCCAGGGTGTGGCTGAGGCGGCGAGCGCCGGCTGCGGCCAACGGCACCGCGACCGCCATCACCGCCCACTGGGCAATGCGCTTCTGGATCATGTGGGTTCACCTCCGTCAGTGGCTCCTGACGTATTGATACCCAGCGTGACGCTCCGGTATGCCCCGCTCAGAGCACCGGGGCGACCGGGTTGGGCAGCGCGCCACCGAACCGCCGGTCCCGCTGGGCGTACAGCTCGCAGGCGTACCAGAGGTGGCGGCGGTCGAAGTCCGGCCAGAGCGTGTCCAGGAAGACCAGCTCGGCGTACGCGGTCTGCCAGAGCAGGAAGTTGGAGATCCGCTCCTCGCCGGAGGGGCGCAGGAAGAGGTCCACCTCCGGGATCTCGGGGTGGTAGAGGTACTTCGCCACGGTCTTCTCGTTGACCTTCGCCGGATCCAGCCGGCCGGCTGCCACGTCCCGGGCGATCGCGGCGGCGGCGTCGCCGATCTCGGCCTGCCCGCCGTAGTTCACGCAGAACTGCAGGGTCAACGTCGAGTTGCCCCGGGACATCTCCTCGGCGGTCTGCAACTCGGAAATGACGCTCTTCCACAACCGCCCGGGCCGGCCCGACCAGACCACCCGGACGCCGAGGTCGACCAGCTGGTCACGACGGCGGCGGATGACGTCCCGGTTGAACCCCATCAGGAACCGGACCTCGTCCGGCGAACGCCGCCAGTTCTCCGTCGAGAACGCGTACGCCGACAGGTAGGGGATGCCCATCTCGATGGCACCCTCGATGGTGTCGAAGAGGCTGTGCTCCCCCGCCTCGTGACCCTTGGTGCGGGCCAGCCCGCGGTCCTTGGCCCACCGGCCGTTGCCGTCCATCACGACGGCGACGTGCTTCGGCACCGCGTCCGTGGGCAGCGCCGGTGGCCGGGCGCCCGACGGGTGGGGTGTCGGCGGTGTCGGCTCACGCCGGCCGGCCTTCTTCGATCGGATCACTCGGTTCTCTCCCTGCTCGTGCCGTCCGCCCCGGCCTCGGCGTCGCCGCGTGGCCGGACCATCCCGGCCCCAGCATCGCCGCGTGGCCGGACCATCCCGGGCTCGGCGCCGCCCGGCGACGGGACCGTGCCGGCCGACGGGACACCCCGGTCGACCAGCGGCAGCGAGCGTAGCGCGCGCTCCAGGTGCCACTGCAGGTGAGCCGCGACCAGCCCACTGCACTCCCGGCGTACGCCGGTCTCGGTGGCGTCGGCGACCACCCAGTCGCCGGTGGCCAGCGCGGACATCAGATCGATGGTGGCCGGCGCGGGATGCGCCGCGCCGGGCGGCCGGCAATCCGGGCAGACCGTGCCGCCGGCCGGCACCGAGAACGCCCGGTGCCGCCCGGGGGTGCCGCAGACCGCGCAGGCGATCAGCGCCGGCGCCCAGCCCGCGAGGGTCATCCCCCGCAGCAGGTACGCGTCGAGCACCAGCGTGGTGGCGTGCTCGCCTCGGGACAGTGCCTTCAGCGCGCCCACGGTGAGCTGGAACAGCCGCAGGGACGGCTCCCGCTCGACCGGGGTCAGCCGCTCGGCGGTCTCGGCGATCGCGCTGGCCGCCGTGTACCGGGGGTAGTCACCGAGGAAGCGCTTGCCGTACAGCTCGATGCCCTCGACCTGGCTGACGGTGTGCAGCGAACTGCCCTGGTTGCCCTTCGGGTCACCCGCGAGTTGAAGGTCGACGTGGCCGAACGGCTCCAGCCGGGCACCGAACTTGCTGGTGGTGCGGCGGATTCCCCGGGCCACCGCGCGCAGTCGGCCGTGCCGGCGGGTGAGCAGGGTGATGATCCGGTCGGACTCGCCGAGCTTCTGCACGCGCAGCACCACCGCGTCGTCGCGGTAGAGCTGTCGGCGGTACCCGGCCATCAGGCCATTCTCCCTCGGGGTGCGAATTCAGGGTCGGGTCGGGGTGGACCCGAGGACGAACCCCGATGCGCCCGATGCGTGACCGGACGTAGCGTGCTGGCCATGGCACTGCACCGAACCCTCGGCCACACCCGTCGCCGCGCCGCCGCCCCCTTCGCTCTGGGTGCGGCCGCCGCCCTCATCCTGGTCACCGGGTGCGACAACCTGGCCTTCCGGCGGCTGGACTACGACGACACCGAGGCAGCGAAGATCACCACGATCCGGGTGCTGCCCGGCGCCGGCGACATCGTGGTGCGGGGCACCGGCGCGGCGTCCGAGGTGCGGATCAAGCGCGTGGTGCGCTACCAGGGCGGCGAGCCCGAGGCCCGGTACGAGATCAAGGGCAGCGAGCTGGTGCTGGACACCGACTGCGGCTCGCGGTGCACCATCTCGTACGAGGTGACAGCGCCGGAGGGCGTGACCGTGCAGGGCGAGAGCGGCTCCGGCGACGTCGAGCTGACCCGGGTCGGCGCGGTGGACCTGCGGCTGGGCTCGGGCGACATGCGGCTCGCCGGCGCCTCCGGCGCGGTGGGCGTGGAGACCGGCTCCGGTGACATCGAGGTGAGCGAGGCCGCCGCGGCGGTACGGCTGCGCGCCGGGTCCGGGGACATCGCCGCGCGTCGACTGGGCGGCACGGTCGACGCGGAGGCCGGCTCCGGCAACGTCATCGTCGAGTTGGACAAGCCCGCCTCGGCGCGAGCGCACGCGAACAGCGGAGACGTCACGCTCACGGTGCCGACGGGCAGCTACCGAGTGCGCTCCAACACCGGCTCCGGAGATGCCCGGGTCACCGTCGCCGACGACCCCGCCGCGGCCAACGTGCTCGACGGTTCGGCCGGCAGCGGCGACGTCACGATCAGCCAGCGCTGACCTCGACGGCCTGCCGCTGCGCCGGCACCACCACCGGTACAACGGGCTCGTTCGCGGGCCGGCTCACCGCCTCCCCGCCGAGCCGGCTCACCGGCTCGGCGGCGGCGCGGGGCGGCGGCGGGACGCCGGGTACCAGTTCCGGGCGGCGTCGGGCGGCGAGGTCCTCGACCCAACCGACGGCCAAGGCGACCAGCCCGACCAGTACGAAGACCAGCAGCACCCGGATGGCCAGCCCCAGCGGATCCTGGTGGGACCAGCCGACCAGATCAACCAGCGGGGTGAGCGCCACCACGAACGGCATGTGCCAGAGGTACACGGTGAGCGCACGCCGGTTGACCACGGTCACCGCCCGGTCGGCCACCCGGCTGCGCGCCAGCCAGGCCATCCCCGTCGGTGCCCGGCCCAGCACGATCAGGATGAACGCCGCGGACCAGAGGGCGTTGCCGAGATGGTTGTCGTTCAGGTCGTAACCGCGTGGACCGGGGTGCGTGACGATCCACGCCCCGCCGGCCGCCGCGAGCACCAGCGCCAACGGGTACAGCACCCGGCCCGCGAGCCGGCGCAGCATCCCGGCGTGGTGGGCGAAGCCGAGCAGCCACGCGCCGAAGTAGAGCCCGAACTCACGCAGCACCGGCGGTGCCGGGTAGATCCCCGTCTCGATGGCCACCAGCAGGAGGTACGGGGCGAGCAGGGTGAGCAGCGGGGCGCGCCGGAACAGCCAGAACACGATCGGTGAGGCGAGTACGAACCACAGGTAGTCGCGCAGGTACCAGATGACGCTCAGCGCGAGGCCGCCCCAGTAGTTGGCGGGCGGGTCGGCGATCGGGAACAGCCACAGCAGCAGCCGGGGCGTCACCGGCAGCCCGGTGAGCAGCATGGCCGGCACGAAGACCGCCGCCACCACCCACAGGGACGGCAGTACTCGGCGCAGCCGCCGGACGACCGCCGACGGCCCGGTGCGGGTCAGCGAGGCGGCCATCAACGAGCCGGCGAGCGCGAACATCACCGACATGGCCGGGAAGACCAGGGTGAGCGTCGCCCACCCGGTGACGTGGTAGACGACCACTCGGACGATAGCCAGGAAACGGAGCAGATCGAGGTATCTGTTGCGCATCAGCCTGCATCTGGATCGGGGAGGCGGGCATTCTTCCCCTACCCCGCCCCGTCACGCCGCCAAACGACCACGACCCCGACCGAAACGTGAACTTTCCACGAGGTCGGGGTCGAGGCTGCGGCCGCGCGGGCCGCGCGGGTCAGAAGCCGAGCTTGCGCAACTGCTTCGGGTCGCGCTGCCAGTCCTTCGCCACCCGCACATGCAGGTCCAGGTAGACCCGGGTGCCGAGCAACTCCTCGATCTGCTTGCGGGCGGTGGTGCCGACCTCCTTGAGCCGACTCGCCTTGTGGCCGAGCACGATCGCCTTCTGGCTGGGCCGTTCCACGTACAGGTCGGCGTAGATCTTCATGACCTGGCCCTCAGGGATCATCTCCTCCACCACCACGGCGATGGAGTGTGGCAGCTCGTCCCGGACCCCCTCCAGAGCCGCCTCCCGGATCAGCTCCGCGACCAGCACCTGCTCCGGGTCGTCGGTCAGCATGTCGTCCGGGTAGAGCTGCGGCGACGGTGGCAGGTACTTGGTCATCACGTCGACCAGCGTGTCCACCTGGTGCCCGGAGACCGCGCTCACCGGAACGATCTCGGCGAACTCGCCCATCTCGCTGACCGCGAGCAACTGCTCGGCCAGGCGGCGCTTGTCCACCAGGTCGGTCTTGGTGACCACCGCGAGCACGGTCGCCTTCAGCTCGGCCAGCTCGCCGGTGATGAAGCGGTCGCCGCGCCCGACCGGCTCGTCCGCCGGGATGCACAGGCCGATCACGTCGACCTCGGTCCAGGTGGATCGCACCAGGTCGTTGAGGCGCTCGCCGAGCAGCGTACGAGGTCGGTGCAGGCCCGGCGTGTCGACCAGGACGAGCTGCGACTCCGGACGGTGCAGCACGGCCCGGATGACGTGCCGGGTGGTCTGCGGCTTGTTCGACGTGATCGCGATCTTGGTGCCGACGATGGCGTTGGTCAGCGTGGACTTGCCGGCGTTGGGCCGGCCGACGAAGCAGCCGAACCCGGCCCGGTACGGCTGCGGCTCGGGATCCCGTACGCCCCGGGTCACTGGGTCACCGTGCCGAGCAGGGTGCCGTCCGGGGCGGCCACGTGGATCGGAGCCTCCGCGGCGAGGTCACGGACCGCGGCGTGCCCGGCGCCGTCCAGCGTCGACGCCTCGGTCACCACCACCGCCGCCTCCAACCGGCTCGCCCCGGCCGCGACGGCCGACGCGACCGCCAACTGCAACGCCGTGAGAATCAGCGAGGGCAGCGCGACGCTGGCCGCCGCGTACGTCCGGCCGTCCTGGTCCCGGACCGCGGCGCCCTCGACGGCGCCGACCCGCGCACGGGCTCCCCGCGCCAGGACGACCAGCTTGCCGTCCTCGGCGCTCAGCGGGGCCGACGCGGTGGGGCTGGGCCGGGCGGCGGGCACGGCGGGTGTCTCAGGCATCGGCGGGTTGCCTCTCCTCGTCTCGATTGTGATCTTGATCGTCGCGGTGGCCGGTGTGCCCCGCGCTGTCCTGCTCGTCGCCCGACTGCACCCGGCTGACCAGGACGGTGTCTATCCGGTTCCGCCGGCCGGTGGTGCCCTCGGCGATCAACCGAAGACCGGCCACCTCGGCCTCGGCTCCGGGAATCGGCACCCGCCCCAGCGACTGGGCGAGCAGGCCACCGACCGTCTCCACCTCGTCGGTGGGCAGGTCGGTGTCGAACAGCTCGCCCAGATTTTCCACCGGAAGGCGGGCGGTGACCCGCACCGAGGAATCCGGAAGGCGTTCGACCGGCGGGCGTTCGACATCGTACTCGTCGGTGATCTCCCCGACGATCTCCTCCAGGATGTCCTCGATGGTGACCAGGCCGCCGGTGCCGCCGTACTCGTCGACCACGATGACCAGGTGGTTGCGCGCCGCCTGCATCTCCGACAGCAGGTCGTCGACCGGCTTGGATTCGGGAACGAAGGTGGCTGGGCGCATCAACTCGGCCACCGGCAACTGCTCGGCGGCCGGGTCACCGCCCCGGGAACGTCGGATCAGGTCCTTGAGGTAGAGCACGCCCAGCACGTCGTCGACGCTCTCGCCGATCACCGGGATGCGGGAGAAACCAGATCGCAGGAAGAGGGCCAGCGCCTGCTCGAGCGTCTTACCCTCCTCGATCCACACCATCTCGGTACGCGGAACCATCACCTCACGGGCGATGGTGTCGCCGAGCGCGAAGACCGAGTGGATCATCTGTCGCTCACCGTGCTCGACCACGCCGCGCTGCTCGGCGAGGTCGACCAGCTCCCGCAGCTCCACCTGGGTGGCGAACGGCCCCTCCCGGAAGCCGCGCCCCGGCGTGACCGCGTTGCCGATCAGGATGAGCAGCGACGCGAGCGGGTTGAGCGCCCGGCCCAGCCAGCGGACCAGCGGCGCGACGGCCCGCCCCACGGCGTACGCGTGCTGCCGGCCGATGGTGCGCGGAGCCACCCCGACCACCACGAAACTGACCACCGTCATCGCACCGGCGGTGACCAGTGCGGCCCGCCAGCCGGCGCCGAAGCTGTCCACCGCGACCAGCGCCACCAGTGTGGTCGCGGTCAACTCGGCGAGCAGCCGCAGCAGCAGGAGCAGGTTGAGATGTCGGACCACGTCGCCGGCCACGACCTGGAGGGTCCGGGCGCCGCGTACGCCGTCCCGGGCCAGCTCGGCGGCCCGCGCCGGGGAGACCGCGGCGAGCGCAGCCTCGGTCATCGCGATCACACCGGCGAGCACCACCAGGGCCCCCGCGAAGAAGATCAGTTGCAGGTCGGGCAGGCCGGCCGTGGGGCCGGCCGCCAGTAGCGGGATGGGCATCACTGGTTGCGGGTCGACCGCCAGCTCGACAGCAGTCGGGCCTGGAGCCCGAACATCTCCCGCTCCTCCTCCGGCTCGGCATGGTCGTAGCCGAGCAGGTGCAGCACCCCGTGCACGGTGAGCAGGTGCAGCTCGTCGGCGGGGGCGTGCCCGGCGGTCGCCGCCTGCTTGGCGGCCACCTCGGGGCAGAGCACGATGTCACCGAGCAGGGCCGGCTCGCCGCCGGCCGGGGCGGTCTCGCCCGGGCCGTGGTCGACGCTGCCCTCGTCCATGGGGAAGGCGAGCACGTCGGTCGGCCCGTCGCCGCCCATCCAGCGGTGGTTCAGCTCGGTCATGTAGTCGATGTCGACCAGCAGCACAGACAGCTCGGCGAGGGGGTTGACCCCCATCTCGTCGAGTGCGTGCCGGGCGACGGCGAGCACGGCGTCGGTGTCAACCTCGACACCGGACTCGTTGGCGATCTCGATGGACAACTGCTTTCCTCTGCTTTAGCGGCGCCGGCCGGCCCGGCCGCCCTGGGCGGGTCGCCCGGGAACGGCATGGACGCCCTGCGCCTGCTGGTTCTCCCGCTCGGCGTCCCAGCGGGCGTACGCGTCGACGATCTGCCCGACCAGCTGGTGGCGAACCACGTCGGAGCTGGACAACTGGGAGAAGTGCACGTCGTCGACGTTTTCCAGGATCTCCCGGACGACGCGGAGACCGCTGGTCGTCCCGCCGGGAAGGTCCACCTGGGTGACGTCACCGGTCACGACGATCTTGGAATTGAAGCCGAGCCGGGTCAGGAACATCTTCATCTGCTCGGGCGTGGTGTTCTGCGCCTCGTCCAGGATGATGAACGCGTCATTCAACGTCCTGCCCCGCATGTATGCCAGCGGGGCGACCTCGATGGTGCCCGCGGCCATCAGCTTCGGGATCGACTCCGGGTCGAGCATGTCGTGCAGCGCGTCGTAGAGCGGGCGCAGGTACGGGTCGATCTTCTCGTTGAGCGTGCCGGGCAGGAAGCCCAGCCGCTCGCCCGCCTCCACCGCCGGCCGGGTCAGGATGATCCGGTTGACCTGCTTGGCCTGCAACGCCTGGACGGCCTTGGCCATCGCCAGGTAGGTCTTGCCGGTGCCAGCCGGCCCGATGCCGAAGACGATGGTGTTCGAGTCGATGGCATCGACGTAGCGCTTCTGCCCGAGGGTCTTGGGGCGGATGGTGCGCCCGCGCCGGGAGAGGATGTTGAGCGTCAGAACGTCGGCGGGTCGTTCGGCGCTGCCCTGCTCGAGCATGCCGACGGTACGCCGGACGGCGTCACTGGTCAGGGTCTCGCCTTTCTCGATGAGTTCGAGCAGCTCACTGAAGACCCGCTCGGCGAGGGCATTGTCGGCGGGCACGCCGGTGATGGTGATCTCGTTGCCACGGACGTGCACGTCACTGGTGACCGAGCGTTCGACGAGTCGCAGGATCTCGTCGCCCGCGCCGAGCAGATTGACCATGATCTTCGGGTCGGGCACGGTGATCCTGGTCTGCACCCGGGGCGGGCCGGGAGGTGGGGTGCCGGTCATAGGTTGGGCCGAAGGGCCCTGCGCCACCTGCTCTCGATCTCGGCGCCGGCCCAGCTGGCACGGCGTGCGGACGTTACACCCATCGTATCCGTTCAACCCGGCCCGCACCGCGCCCATTTCCGCTGGCCGCGATCATCCCCCGGCCCGGAAGTCGTACCGGTCGAAGGTCTCCTGGTGGCGGCTGAACCGGTACGTCGCCCAGTGCATCCGGACCACCGTGCCGACCTCGTCCCGGGTCAGTCTGAGCAGCTCACCGGCCTCCCGGCCGGAGACCGTACGGAACACGTCCGGGCGGTCCGGCAGCGGGGCGAAGACCGCCGGCGGGCCCCCCGGCGGGTCACCGGCCCCACGGGCCCGCAGGCTGCCGTCGTGCCAGGTGAAGACGTACTCGAAACCCTCACCCCACCAGCGCCCGAGCAGGCCGCGCAGGGCGGCCGGAGCGGGCGACCCGGGCCGCCACGGCTCGATCTCGGCGGGGTCGTGCTCGACGGCCGCGGTGAGCAGCCGGTGCGGCAGATCGAACAGCTCCGCGGCGGTGCCGGAGGAGCCGAGCACCGCGGCGCCCATCGCGCCCGCCGTGCCGTCCCCACCCCGTCGGCCGTACGCGGCGGCCAGGAATCCGGGCATCGCACCGATGTGCCCCACGTGCACCACGCGTTCGCCCTGCGGGATCAGAATCAGGCCGAGCCCGAAGCCGGCACCCCAGAGCGTCTCGTCGGTGGTGGTCAGCGGCCACCGCATCTCGTCGAGGGTGGCCGGGGCGAGCACCGCGCCGGGCGGGTCGAGCGCCGCCGGGTCGGCGAGGAACGCCGCCCAGCGGGCCATGTCGGTCGCCGTGCTCCAGAGCTGGGCGGCCGGGCCGACCGCGCCGAAGTCGGTCGGCGGCTCCGGGTGCGCTTCGTCGGAGTACGCGTCGACCAGGAACCCGGTGGCCGCTTCCGACCCGGGAGCCACACTGGTCTCGGTCAGCCCCAGTGGCGTCAGCACCCGCTCGGCGAGCACCTCTGCCCAACTGCCGCCGCGGAGCCGGCCCACCAGTTGCCCGAGCACGGCCACGCCCAGGTTGGAGTAGTGGAAGCGGCGGGCCGGCGGCAGCACCCGCTCGGCCCGGTCGAGCTCGGCCACCAGTTGGTCGGAGTCCGGTGCGCGGAGACTGTCCCAGACATCGCCGAACGGCTCGCGTTGCAGGCCGGCGGTGTGCGACAGCAGCCGGCGGACGGTCAGCTCACCGTGCGCCGGCAGGTCGAGGTGTCGGCCCACCGGATCGTCCAGATCGAGCAGACCGTCGTCTCGGCATTGAAGTATGAGCACGGCGGTGAAGGTCTTGGTGATCGAGCCGATCCGGAAACGGGTCTGCGGCGACAGCGCACGGTCGCCGCCGGTCTCGCCGACGGTGCAGCTCCACAGGGGCCGGTCGGCCCGGTGCAGCGCCGCCGACACCGCCGGCACGCGGGCGTCGGCCTGCACCCGGCGGACCAACCGGCCCAGCCGTTCGTCGATGCCGGGGCCGGCGTCGGTGCCACCGCTCATGCCAGGTCCCGCGTGAGCATCGGGCCGAGTGGCGCGCCACCGAGCAGGTGTGCGTGCACGTGGAACACCTCCTGCCCGCCGTACGCCCCGGTGTTGAACATCAGCCGGAAGCCGTCGCCGAGCAGCCCCTCGTCCTCGGCCACGGCGGCGGCCGTGGCCAGCACCTCGCCGGCCAGCGCGGGATCGCCCTGCGCGAGGGTGGCCACGTCGGCGTAGTGCTCCTTCGGAATGACCAGGACATGCACCGGCGCCTTCGGGCCGATGTCCCGAAACGCGAGGGTGGTGGCGGTCTCCCGGACCACGGTGGCCGGGATCTCCCCGGCGACGATGCGGCAGAACAGGCAGTCGGATCCCATCGGGGCAGTGTAAGGACTACCGGGCCGGGAGCGCTCCGACGCAGCATGCGCCACCGGCTGTTCGCAGGGCGACCGGCTCAGGCAGGATGGCCGCCATGACGGATCGGGCGGTACTGGTGACCGGGGCCTCGCGCGGCATCGGTCGGGCGACGGCGATGGCGTTCGCGGCCGGCGGCGATCGGGTGGCGATCCACCATCGCGACTCGGCCGAGGCGGCCGAGGAGGTCCGCGCACAACTGCCCGGCGACGGGCATGTGGTGGTCCGCGCCGACCTCACCGACCCGGACGCGGTCCGCGCCATGGTCGACCGTGCCGCCGAGCTGTTGGGCGGCCTGGACGTGCTCGTCAACAACGCCGGCACGTACGGCGATCGGGACGACCCGCACCCGATCTTCGGCGCCTCCTACGAGCAGTGGCAGAAGCGTTGGCGGCAGGTGCTGGAAACCAACCTCACCGGCGCCGGCAACGTCACCTGGTGCGCCGCCCAGCACATGCGGGAGCGGGGCGGCCGAATCGTCAACGTCTCGTCCCGGGGCGCCTTCCGCGGCGAGCCGGAGCAGCCGGCGTACGGCGCCAGCAAGGCGGGGCTGAACGCTCTGGGCCAGTCCCTCGCCGTGGCCCTCGCGCCGTACGGCATCGCGGTGGCCACCGTCGCGCCGGGCTTCGTGGCGACCGACATGACCACCGAGCACCTGCGCGGTGAGCGGGGTGCGGCGATCCGGGCGCAGAGCCCGTTCGACCGGGTCGCCCGGCCGGAGGAGATCGCCGCCGCGGTGCACTGGCTGGCCTCGCCGCAGGCGGAGTGGGCCTCGGGCACGATCATCGACCTCAACGGCGCCTCCTACCTACGCAGCTGACCCCCCCTCACCCCACCCCTCCCCCGACGCTCGCGCGTCGCTCGCGCAACGCTCGCGCGTCGATCTAGGGCATGTCGTCGCTAGCTGATCTCCAGCAACGACGATGTGCCCTAGATCGACGCGTGAGGGGGCCGGCGCGCAAGGGGGCCGACGCGCAAGGGGGCCGACGCGTGAGGGGGCCGACGCGTGAGGGGGCCGACGCGTGAGGGGGCCGGCGCGTGAGGGGGCCGGCGCGTGAGGGGGCCGACGCGCGAGGGTGGCGGCGCGCGAGGGGGCCGACGCGCAAGGGGGGCCGACGCCCGAGGGGCCGGCGCGCAAGGGGGCCGGCGCGCGAGGGGGGCGACGCGCAAGGGGGCCGACGCGTGAGGGGGCCGACGCGTGAGGGGGCCGACGCGTGAGGGGGCCGACGCGCAAGGGGGCCGGCGCGCAATAGGGGCGAGGGGTGGGCGGGTTACCAGCGGTCGAGGCGGGTGGAGAGCACGGCGAGCGCCGCCACCCCGGCGGTGGAGGTGCGCAGCACCGCCGATCCGAGCCGGACCGGCCGGCCGCCGGCCTCACGGAACGCCGTCAGCTCGGCTGGGGCGATGCCGCCCTCCGGGCCGATCACCAGGACGATCTCGCCGGTGGCCGGCAGCTCGGTGGTGGTCAGCCGCTCGTCGGCCTCCTCGTGCAGCACGAAGGCGGCGGCGGCCCCGGCGATCCGTCGAGCCACCGTCGCGGTGGACTCGTCCGGCGCACCGGCCACGACCGGCAGCCAGGGCCGGCGGGCCTGCTTGGCCGCCTCCCGGGCGGTGGCCACCCACTTGTCCCGGGCGCGTACGCCCCGGTCGCCCCGCCACTGCGTCACCGAGCGGGACGCCGCCCAGGGCACGATCTCGTCCACCCCGACCTCGGTCATCGCCTGGACGGCCAGCTCACCCCGATCGCCCTTCGCGATGCCCTGCACGGCCACCAGCCGGGGCACGGGCGCGTCCGCGTACCCCCGGGAGGTGACGGTGAGCTCGAGGCTGCCCCGGCCGACGGCGGTGACCACGGCGGCGGCCGTGCCACCTCGACCGTCGGCGAGCAGCAGCTCCTCGCCGACCCGGAGGCGCTGCACGGTGGCGGCGTGGTGCCCCTCGGGGCCGTCCAGGGTCAGCGCGTCGCCGGTGGGCAGCGCCTCGACCAGGAACAGCGGCGCGGACACCTCAGGCGTGCCCGTTGAACGCGTCGCGCATCCGGGAGAAGAAGCCGCCCTGCTTGGATAACTCGGCGACCTCCTCGCCCCGGGTCTTGGCGAAGTCGCGCAGCATCTTCTCCTGGTCGGGGTCGAGCTTGGTGGGCGTCCGCACGTCGAGGTGCACGTAGAGGTCACCCCGGCCGGTGCCGCGCAGGTGCGGAACGCCCCGAGCGCGCAGCCGCAGGGTGCTGGCCGGCTGGGTGCCGGCCTTGACGTCGACGGTCTCCTCGCTGTCCAGTGTCTTGATGGTCAGCCGGGTGCCCAGCGCCGCCGCCGTCATCGGAACGGTGACCCGGCAGTGCAGGTCGTCGCCCTTGCGGGAGTACACGTCGTGCGGCCGCTCGTGGATCTCCACGTAGAGGTCACCGGCGGTGCCGCCGCCCGGGCCCACCTCGCCCTGCTGGGCCAGCCGGATCCGCATGCCGTCCTCGACCCCGGCCGGGATCTTGACGGTCAGCGAACGGCGGGTGCGCACCCGGCCGTCGCCGGCGCAGGTGGGGCAGGGGTGCGGGATGGTGGTGCCGTGGCCCTGGCACACGGTGCACGGCCGGGCGGAGACCACCTGGCCGAGGAAGGTGCGCTGCACCGACTGCACCTCGCCCCGACCACCGCACGCCTCGCAGGTGGCCAGGTGGGTGCCGGCGGCCGTGCCGGCACCGGAACAGGTGGTGCAGAGCACGGCGGTGTCGACGGTGATCGGCGCCTCGACGCCGAAGGCCGTCTCGTGCAGGTCGAGCTCGAGTCGCAGGATCGCGTCGGCACCCGGACGGGTGCGGGGACGCGGGCCGCGGGCGCCACCCGCCGCACCACCGAAGAACGCGTCCATGATGTCCTGGAAGCCGACGAACGGGCCGGCCCCACCCGGACCACCCGGGCCGCCGGCACCGCCACCGCCACCCGGGGCGAGCGGGTCACCGCCCAGGTCGACGATCTGCCGCTTCCGGTCGTCCGAGAGGACCTCGTACGCGGCGTTGATGTCCTTGAACTTCTCCTGTGCCTCCGGGTCCGGATTGACGTCCGGGTGGAACTGGCGCGCCAACTTGCGGTAGGCGCGCTTGATCTCATCGTCGGAGGCTTCCCGGCTCACACCGAGAATGCCGTAGTAGTCCCTGGCCACTGCGTTCCGTGTCCTCATGTTCGTCTCGCGTTGCGCCGGTCGGCGGCCGCAGCCGGCCGCATCGGCCCTGACCGATCAGTTCTGGGCCAGCAACTCGCCCACGTAGCGTGCCACGGCGCGCACCGTGGCGATGTTGCCGGGGTAATCCATCCGGGTGGGGCCCAGCACCCCCAGGCCGCCCACGATGGTGGCGCCCGGGCCGTACCCGGTGCTGACCACCGAGGCGGCGCGCAGGTTGTCGAACTCGTTTTCGTCGCCGATCAGCACCCGGGTCGTGCTCGGCTCGGTCTCGCCGATGAGCTTGAGCAGCACGACCTCCTCCTCCAGCGCCTCGAGGATCGGCCGCAGCGAGCCCTGGAAGTCGAGCAGGCCGCCCCGGGTGAGGTTGGCGGTGCCGGCGAGCGCGATCCGCTCCTCGTGCCGCTCGACCAGCGTCTCGAGGAGCACGGTGGCGAGCGTGGTCATCATCGGGCGCAGCGTGACGGGCGCCTCCTCGACCAGCACCTGCACCAGCGGCGGCGTCTCGGACAGCCGGGCGCCGGCGAGCTTCTCGTTGATCAGCCGGCGCAGGTCGGTGACGTCGTCGGCGGGCACCGGCCCGGGCAGCTCCACGAGCCGCTGCTCCACCCGCCCGGTGTCAGCGATCATGACGAGCATCAGCCGGGTGGTGGAGATCGGCACCAGCTCCAGATGCCGGACCGAGGAGCGGGCCAGGCTCGGGTACTGCACGACGGCCACCTGCCGGGTCAACTGGGCGAGCAGCCGTACGGTGCGGTGCACCACGTCGTCGAGGTCGACGGCGCCGACCAGGAAGCGCTCGATGGCTCGGCGCTCGGCCGGGCTGAGCGGCTTGACCCGGGACAGCCGGTCGACGAAGAGCCGGTAGCCGCGGTCGGTGGGCACCCGGCCGGCACTGGTGTGCGGCTGCCGGATGTAGCCCTCCTCCTCGAGCACGGCCATGTCGTTGCGGACCGTGGCCGGGGAGACCCCGAGCTGGTGCCGTTCGACCAGCGCCTTGCTGCCGACCGGCTCCTGGGTGGAGACGTAGTCCTCGACGATCGCGCGGAGCACGGCGAGCTTCCGGTCGTCGAGACCCATCCTCCGCACCTCCTGTCGCACGTCGGCCGCCGGCACTGTGGGCCGGCGGACCGTCCTGGCACTCGACTGTAACGAGTGCCAGTCTACGTCGGCAGACCCGCTGACGCGATGATCAAGGACACCGGTGTCCGTTCAGCCGGGCCGACCCGGCGGTGTCGCTCTGGTGCGGCGTTGCTACGGGCCCTTACCGTGACAACCATGACTGAACCACCTCGCCCTCCCGGTGCGGGAGACCCCGGCGCGTATCCGCCGGAGCCGACCTCCCCGCCAGCTCCCCCAGCTCCGGCCCCTTCGGCCGAGCCACCCACCGCACCACTGTCCGGGGCACCCGGCCCGGGCGGCTATCCCCCGGCCGGTGGCTATCCGCCGCCCACCGGTGACCAACCGCCGTCGGGCGGCTACCCTCCGCCAGGCGGCTACCCGGCTGGCGGATATCCGACCGGTGGCGCCTACGGCGGTCCCGGTGGCGGCTTCGCCAACAACGAGGACAAGACCTGGGCGCTCGTCGCGCACTTCGGTGGCGCCGCCGGGATGATCATTAGCGGCGGCGTGCTCGGCTGGATCGGCCCGCTGGTGGCACTGCTGGCCCGGGGCAACCAGTCCCCGACGGTCCGGGCGCACGCCGTGGCGGCGCTCAACTTCCAGCTCCTCTGGTCGATCATCGGCCTGGTCGGCTGGATCCTCGCCTGCATCGTGATCGGCTTCATCCCGGTCGCGGCGGCGATCATCCTCGGTGCCGTCTTCGGCATCATCGCTGGCATCAAGGCCAACGAGGGCTCGCTCTACCGCTACCCGCTCTCGGTCAACATGATCAAGTGACCCGGGTCGGCCACTCCCCTGGCCGACCCGGTGCACTGCCGTCCGATCCGCCGGTGGCGGCACCGGGCCCGGTCAGGGGAGCAGGTCGCGCACCACGGCGTCGGCGAGCAGCCGACCGCGCAGGGTGAGCACCGCTCGGCCGGCCGCGTATTCCGGAGCGGCCAGCAGGCCGTCGGCCAACGCCCGCTCGGCACCGGCCCGGCCGGTGGCGTCGAGCACGGCCAGCGGCAGCCCGGTGGCGAGCCGCAGCCGGAGCATCACATCCTCCATGTGCGTCTCGTCGGCCGTGAGCACCTCCCGGGCCAGGCCCGGAGACGCACCGGCGGCGAGCCGCTGGGCGTACGCCGAGGGGTGTTTGACGTTCCACCAGCGCACCCCGCCGACGTGGCTGTGCGCCCCGGGGCCGAGCCCCCACCAGTCCGCGCCGGTCCAGTAGAGCAGGTTGTGCCGGCACCGGGCGTCGTCGGTGCGCGCCCAGTTGGAGACCTCGTACCAGGAGAGGCCGGCCGCGTCGAGGGCGGCCTCCGCGGCCAGGTAGCGGTCCGCGGCGACGTCGTCACTGGGGTACGGGAGTTCGCCGCGACGCATCCGAGCGGCGAGCCGGGTGCCGTCCTCGACGATCAGGGCGTACGCGCTGACGTGGTCCACCCCGGCGGCCACCACCTGCTCCAGCGAGGCGGCGAAGTCCTCCGCCCGCTCCCCCGGAGTGCCGTAGATCAGGTCCAGGTTGACGTGCTCGAAGCCGGCGTCGCGCGCCTCCAGTGCGGCAGCGGTGGCCCGGCCGGCGCTGTGCTTGCGGTCGAGGATCGCCAGCACCCCCGGGGCGGCGGACTGCATGCCGAGCGAGATCCGGGTGTAGCCGGCGGCCCGCAGCAGCTTCAACGATTCCGGGGTGACCGATTCCGGGTTGGCCTCGGTGGTCACCTCGGCGTCGGCGGCAAGCCCCCAGGTGCGGTCGATGCCGTCGAGGATGCGGGCCAGGTCGTCGGCGGGGAGCAGGGTGGGTGTGCCACCGCCCACGAAGACCGTGTCGACCCGGGGCGGTGGGCTGTCGCCGAGCACCCGGGCGGCGAGCGCCAGCTCGGCCAGAACGGTGTCCACGTACCCCTCGCGGCTCGCGCCGCCGCCCAGTTCGGCGGCCGTGTAGGTGTTGAAGTCGCAGTAGCCGCACCGGCTGGCGCAGAACGGGACGTGCACGTACACGCCGAAGCCGCGCGCGCCGACCTGGGCGGTTGCGGTGGCGGGCAGCGATCCGTCGACGGGGACGGTCTCACCATCTGGAAGGACGCCGGGCATGGCCACTAGTGTGCCCGGCATGACCTCTCCCGACGTCCTCGTGCGGGTCGCCACGGCCCGTGGGGTGACCACCCTCACCCTGGACAGCCCACACAACCGCAACGCGCTCTCCACCGGCCTGATGACCCAGTTGCTGGCCGGGGTGGCCGACGCGGTCGCCGACGACGCGGTCCGGGTGATCGTGCTCGACCACACGGGGCCGGTCTTCTGCTCCGGGGCCGACCTGAAGGAGACCGCAGCGGCGTACGCCAGCGGGACGGTGCCGGCCGGCATGCTCGGGGACGTGCTCGCCGCGCTCTGGGAGTGCCCGAAGCCGGTGCTGGCCCGGGTCGCGGGGCCGGCAAGGGCCGGCGGGCTGGGCCTGATCGCCGCCGCCGACCTGGCGGTCTGCGCCGAGGAGGCGACGTTCGCCTTCACCGAGGTGCGGATCGGGGTGATCCCCGCGGTGATCTCGGCGACCGTTCTGCCCCGGCTGCACCCCCGCGCCGCCGCCGAGCTGTACCTGACCGGGGACACCTTCGACGGCCGCCGGGCCGCCGAGATCGGCCTGGTCACCGCCGCCGTGCCGGCGGACGGGCTGGACGCGGCCGTGCGCGGCTACTGCGACTCTCTCGTACGCGGCGCGCCCGGCGCGCTGGCCGGGGCGAAGGAGCTGCTGCGCCGGCCGAGCACCGGCGAGCTGCGCGGCGAGCTGGCTCGGTTGTCCGCGCTGTCGACCGGCTACTTCCTCTCCGACGAGGGGATCGAGGGGGTCACCGCGTTCCGCGCGAAACGATTGGCTCGATGGGTGGCCGCTCTCGACGGAGGTACCGGAGACCAGTCGGCCTGACACCGAGGGTTCAGCTCAGACCGGCCGACGCCGGGACGTCGCCCGTGGGCGGCGGCGTCCCGGCTTCCGGTCCGGTCACCAGGCGGTCGCGCCGCCGTCGACCGGGTAGTTCGCCCCGGTGATGTACGACGCGCGGTCCGATGCGAGGAACACCACCAGTTCGGCGACCTCCTCCGGCTGGGCGAAGCGCTTGAGGAGCGTCTTGCCGGTGATCGCGGCCCGGGCCTCCTGGTTGTCGCCCAGGTCGCGCTCACTGGCCGGGCTGATGATCGGCCCAGGGCTGACCGCCACCGCCCGGATGCCGTGCGGTGCGCCCTCGAGCGCGAGCTGTCGCGTCAGGCCGATGACGCCGGCGTTCGCCGCGGTGTGGCCGACCATCGGGGGGACGTGACCCGCGATCATTCCGGCCATGGAGGCGGCGTTGATGATGACGCCTCCGCCGCGCTGGACCAGGTGCGGCCAGGCGAACTTGGACACGAAGTACGGGATGTCGAGTTCGCCGGTGATGGTGTACCGCCAGTCCTCCACGGAGAAATCGGGCATCGGGCCGAAGCGGAGTGCGGCTGCGTTGTTGTAGACCACGTCCAGCCCGCCGTAGGCGGCCGCAGCGTCCTCGACGAGCTTTCGCACCTGCTCCGTGTCGGTGAGGTCGACCGGCGCGATGCCGGTCATCTCACCGCCCGCGCTGCGGACGAGTTCGACCGTCTCGTTGTTGCCGGCAACCTGAATGTCGGCCCCGACGACCTTCGCGCCTTCGCGCGCGAAGATCTGCGCCGCGACGCGCCCCAGACCGCCGCCGGTGCCGGTGATGAGCACAACCTTGCCGTCGAGCGTTCCCATGGAACTCCTCCTTGCTCCGTGACCCGGTCCGGTCGCCGATGTGTACGACCAGACGGACCAGCGATTGACATGTCAACCGTAGTAAGTCCTTGACCGGTCAACCACTTCCCGAAGCGGTCGAGGCGGTGACACGCACAACAGGTCGAGCAGGCCCGACGCGGCGCGCTCGCCCGGGGCGAGCGGGATCCGCATCAGATGACCCGATTCTCGACGAGCAAGGGTGGGCCGCGAGGCAATACGGGGAGGTGAGACCGCATCCGGAGCGGGAATGCCGTGGATCGGTACGGGTCGGCGCAGCGACCTCGAATCCGTTCGCGCCGGAACACCACGCCCCGAACCGCTCGGACGACCCGGAGGGCGCGGCTGGGGACGTACGCTTGGCGGACTGTCGAGGTGGGGGTGTGAGTGCGAACTCGGGCAACCGTGGCGGGTGGAGTGGTACTCATCCTCGTCGCCGTGATCGCGATCTGGCTCGTCGTACGGCAGGTCGGCGACCGCCTGCAGTTGCCACTGTCGGCACGCAAGTGCACGGTCCAGGCCGACGGTCGGGTCGCCCTCGACGCCGACCAGATGGCCAACGCGGCGACCATCGCGGCGATCGGCGCCCAACGCGGGATGCCCGAGCGGGCGGTCGTGGTGGCGCTGGCCACCGCCTACCAGGAGTCCGGGCTGCGCAACCTCGCCGACGGCGACCGCGACTCGCTCGGCCTGTTCCAGCAGCGCCCGAGCCAGGGCTGGGGCACCGCCGCCCAGATCCGCGATCCGCGCTACGCGGCGAAGCGGTTCTACACGGCGCTCAAGAAGGTGCGCGGCTGGGAGAAGATGCGGATCACCGACGCCGCCCAGCGGGTGCAGCGGTCGGCCTACCCCGAGGCGTACCAGAAGTGGGCCGACGACTCCGAGGTGCTCAGCCGGGCGCTGCTGGGCGACGCCACCAGCGCGGTCGCCTGCACGGTGGGGCGTACCCCGGTGATGCGCGGGGCGGCGGCGGCCGCGCAGCTGACCCGCAACCTGGTGCTGGACTGGGGCTTGAAGGGCACCGAGCCGGCGGATCAGACCGGGCTGGCGGTGGTCGCGGGCGACCAGCGCGACGGCTGGCGGTACGCGCACTGGCTGGTGTCGCACGCGCAGGACCACGGCGTGAAACTGGTGCGCTTCGGCGACCTGGAGTGGACCGCCCGCGACGGCACCTGGGAGCGGGTGGCCGGCGATCCGGGCCCGACCGGCCAAGTGGTGGCCGAGGTGTTCGCCGAGGGGTGACCGGCCCGGATCTCCTTACCGGCAGTCACCGCACAATCGGGCAATGCGCGCCATAAGTCATCATTCACCCCAGAGTTTTCACTCTGTGCGTTAGTCCCGCTGCACATGGTCCGGCCGGGCACCGCCCTCGCCGCACGCCCTCCCCAGCTCCGAGGTAAGCGCGTTACGATCGGCGGCCTGTGCCAGAAACAGATTCACCTCATGGGGAGGGGTACGACGCGGTGTTCGATTACGGCGACCGGACCGGCTACGAACCGATCAGCGACACTGACCGCAAGGAGTTCCACGAGCAGGGCTTCCTCCTGCTGCGCAACGTCCTGACGGAGGACCACCGGGCGGCGCTGGAGGCGGCGGTCGACCGCGTCTACGCGGAGGAGAAGGCCAAGGGCAACACCACGAAGGACGGGACCCTGCACCTGCTGGGCTTCCCGGAGCGGGACGAGCTCTTCGGTGACCTGCTCACCCACCCGATCGCCTTCCCGTACATGTGGGGGCTGGCCGGCTGGAACATCTACTCGCACCACAACCACCTGGACGTCACCCCGCCGGCGCTCGAGCCGGAGAAGCCGTACTGGGGATGGCACCAGGACGGGTACCGGCAGAACTCCGACCCGGAGACGATGGACCCGAACCTCCCCCGGCCGATGTTCTCGCTCAAGGTCGCGTACGTACTCTCCGACCTCTCCGAGACCGGCCGTGGCGCCACCAAGGTCATCCCGGGCAGCCACCTGTGGAACTCGCTGCCCCGGCCCAAGGACCTGAGCGTGCAAAACCCCGACCCGGAGGGCACGGTGGAGATCACCGCCAACCCGGGCGACGCGTTCATCTTCGACCGTCGGCAGTGGCACTCCCGGTCGACGAACCTGTCGAACATCACCCGCAAGATGCTCTTCGTCGGCTACACCTACCGGTGGATCCGCCCGCTGGACGAGCTGCACCCCGACAAGGACGGCGAGTGGTACCGCAACCGCACGCCGGTGCAGCGCCAGCTGCTCGGCGAGGGCACCCACACCGCCAACTACTGGGGCATCAACTGGGACGGGTACGTCGACGACGAGATCCCGCTGCGCAAGGAGCTCAAGGAGCGCGGTCTGCTGGACCGCAGCGTTCCCTGGCTCCGCTGAGCCGCTGACGGGGTCGGACTGCGCTGCAGTTCGGCCCCGCCGCTTTTCTGCTCCCGTGTTCGGGCCTGTTCCGAACACCTCTGGTCCTTCCGGCGAACACTCGACGGCGCTCTACTGGGTCCACCGAGCGATCACGACCGCAGGTCGCTCACCCACGCAGAGCAAGGACGAACCATGAAGCTACTCAGGACACTGGCCATCTCGGGTGCGGCGACCCTGGCTCTCGTTTTCGGTGCGACAGCGCCAGCGAGCGCGGACACCTACTCGTACAACGACTACGGGACCGCGGACTACCGCAGCAACGGCGACTACGTCATCGTGACGCACTGGGACGAATATCCGGGCGGTTGGTCGTCGTACGCGGAGTGGTACACGAGCTATGGCCGGACCGGGACCTGCGGCGAGACCGACTACATCCTGACGTGCAACGAGGACGTGGCGGAGAACCGGTACATCACCATCCGGATCTGCACCCGGGTGGGCAGCCTGGGCAACACGGTCTGCGGCGACTGGGCAACCAGCCGCACCTGACCGGTTTGCCGGCCTGCCCGGTGCGGCCCGGAGCCCTCGGTCACCTCCACCGGCCGAGGGCTCCGGCACGCGTCGGAACTCTGGTCAGGGGCGGCTGGCGAGACGGCGGCGGGCCTTCTCCCGGATCCGCTCCGGCAGCTCCTCCACGTCGAGCAGCCGGGGCAGCAGCTCCGGCTCCAGGGTGGTGGCCCGGAAGACCTCGCCGATGGTCACCCCGTGCGCGGGCCGCTCCACCACCTCGATCGGGTCGCCGGCACCGATCTCACCAGCGCTCAGGACCTGCAGGTACGCCCCGGGCGTCGCCCGCACCGTGAAGCGCTTGATCAGGTCGGGGACGCCCCAGAAGCCGGCGAACGTGGCGCACGGCGTGCGCGGCTTGGTCACCTGGAGCAGAGCCGTGCCGATCGCCCACTGCTCACCGATCACCGCGCCGGTCACGTCGACCGCGTACGTGGTCAGGTTCTCGCCGAAGCCGCCCGGGCGGACGGTCCGGCCGATCGCCGCCGACCACCAGGCGGCGTCCTCCTCGGCGTACGCGTAGACGGCCTGGTCCGGCCCGCCGTGGTGCGCCCGTTCGCCGATGAAGTCGCCGGCCAGGCCGCTGGCGAGCACCGGCACCGGCCCGTCGACCGGCCGCTTGTCGATGCCGCTGCGGCCGCTCGCGTCGCCGGCCCACTCCGCCTCGGTCACCACGCCGAGGTTCACCGCTGCCACCCTGCCCGTCATGACGGCCAGCCTACGGCTGGTCGGCTCGCGACGACGTGGCTGGTCAGCCCCCGAACGATGTGGCTGGTCAGCCCTTCACGGCGCCGGCGACCAGACCCGAGACCATCCGGCGCTGCACCAGCAGGAAGAAGATGATGACCGGCAGGGTGAACAGGGTGGACGCGGCCATCACCGGCCCCCAGTTGGTGTCGTCCCGGCCGAAGAAGAAGGTCATCGCCACCGGCAGGGTGTAGCTGCTCTGGTCGTTGATGAACGTCAGCGCGAAGATCAGCTCGTTCCAGGCCGTGATGAACGAGAAGATGCTCGTCGCCACCAGCCCGGGGGCGACCAGCGGGAAGAGGATCCGGCGGAAGGTCTGAGCCCGGCTGGCCCCGTCGATGGCCGCCGCCTCCTCCAACTCCTTGGGCACGGCGGCCACGAACCCGCGCAGCATCCAGACCGCGAACGGCAGGGAGAAGCCCAGGTACGTGAGGATGAGGCTGGGCAGGGTGTTGTAGAGCCCGAGCCGCTGGATCATCAGGAACAGCGGGATGACCAACGCCTCCAGCGGGATCATCTGCACCACCAGCAGCATGATCAGGAAGCTGGTCCGCAGCTTGAACCGGAACCGGGCCACCGCGGTCGCGGCGAGCAGCGCGACCAGGCCGCTGAGCACCACCGTCGAGATCGCGACCACCGCGCTGTTGAGGAAGAAGTCGGCGAAGCTCACGCCCGGGATCAGGTTGCCGGTCAGGATCTCCCGATAGTGCGCCAGCGTCGGGTGCGCGGGCACCGGCTGCGGAGTGGAGGAGAAGATCTCCTTGCTCGGCTTCAGCGAAGTCGAGATCATCCAGTAGACCGGGAACGCCGCGAAGAGAGCGACCAGCACCCCGGCGCCGTTGAGGGCGAACTTCTTCATCACTCGTCCTCCTGCCTGAGCACCATCCGTACGTAGAAGCCGGTGACCACGAGCAGGATCAGCGTGAGGATCACCGCGATGGCCGCGCCGAGGCCGTACTTCGGCGGTGGCGAGAACGCCTCCGCGTACGAGTAGATCGAGAGCATGAACGTCGGCCGGTCCTGGGTGCCACCGGCCAGGACGAACTGCTGGGTGAAGACCTTGAAGTCCCAGATGGTGGAGAGCACGATCAGGATCCCGAAGACCGGGCGCAGCAGCGGGAAGGTGATCTTCCAGAACACCCGCCACGGGCCGGCGCCGTCCACCCGGGCGGCCTCGTGCAGCTCGCTGGGCACACTCTTGAGGCCGGCGAGCACGCTCACCGCGATGAACGGGAACGAGTGCCAGACCACCACCAGGGTCAGGATGGCGAAGAACAGCAGTGGTGAGTTGAACCAGCCGTAGCCGGTCCAGTCACTGCGCCCGAACAGGCCATTCGAGAGGCCGTCCGGCAGCGCGTTGAACAGCCAGGTGACCAGGCCGCTGGTGTCGTCGAAGATCCATTTCCAGACGATGGTGCCGGTCAGCGCCGGAGTGGCCCAGGCGAGCATCACGCAGCTCGCCACGAAGGTGGCCATCTTGCGGCCGAGCCGGTTGAGCAGCAGCCCGACCAGGGTGCCCAGGATCATCGTGAGCAGCACGTTGGCGGCCGCGAACAGAACCGTGTTGCGCAGGACGGTCAGGAAGAACGGATCGGAGAGGATGTCGGCGTAGTTGCCGAGCCCCACCCACGGCCATTCCCGGTCCCCGCGCAGCTGCCGGACGTTGTTCAGCTTGTAGAAGGACATCACCACCACCTGGCCGAGCGGCCAGAGCAGCAGCACTCCGATGATCACCATCGCGGGCAGGAGCAGCAGATAGGGCAGGCGGTCGACCCGGCGACGCCGCCGCGCGGGGTTCTCCCGCGCAGCGGCCGTCTCCGAGGCTCTTGTCAGTAAGCTCACTTGCTGTTCAAGATGCCTTCCATCTCACCGGCCGCGTCGGCGGTAGCCTTCTCGACCGTCTTCTGACCCTTCATGACCGAGCTGTTCATCGCCTGGGTCACCGTCTTGGTGCGGCTGACCTCCACCCACTTCGGGGTGAGCGGCGTGAGCTTGGTGTTCTGCATGGTGGTCGCGAACGCCGCCATCACCTTGTCGTTGGCGTACGTGCCGCCGGCGACCAGGTCCTGGTAGACCGGGAAGAAGCCGAGACTGCTGGCGAAGCTCTGCGCGTTCTTCTTGTTCAGCAGCACGGTCAGGTAGTCCCAGGCCAGGCTCTGGCGCTCGCTGTCCTGCCAGATCGCCACGTCCGAACCGCCGGCGAAACCGGGTGCCGCCTTGCCGTCCGGGCCGGGGATCGGGAACGTACCCCAGACCTTCGCGATCTCGGGGTTGTCCTTCTTCATGGCCCCCTGCTGCCAGCTACCGGCGAAGGCCATCGCCGCCTTGCCGGTGGCGAACTGGGTGCGGGCGTCGACCTCGTTCCAGCCGGCCGCGGCCGGCGGGGCCACCTTGTGGACGGTCACCAGGTCGGTCCAGTACTTGACCGCCCGCTGCGCCTCCGGGGTGGTGTAGCCGGACTTCCAGGTGCCGCCCTGGTTGCTGGCGATCTCGGCGCCGGCGCCCCAGAGGAAGGAGTAGAACGGCAGCTCGGAGTTGCCCGGCAGCGCGATGCCGTAGGTGCCCTTCTTCTTCGCCTGCACCGTCTTGGCCACGCTGACCAACTCGTCCCAGGTCTTCGGCGGCTGCACGCCCGCCTCGGCGAACCAGTCGGTGCGGTAGTAGATGGCCCGCACGCCGGCGTACCAGGGCACGCCGTACTGCTTGCCGTCGAGCTGTGCGTTCTTGACCAGGTCGGGCAGCAGGTCCTTGCCGTCGGCCCAGCCGCCCATCCGTCCACTCACGTCGGCGAGCGCCTCCTGGGCGGCCCAACCCTGGGTCTCGGTGTTACCCAGCTCGGTGATGTCCGGCCCCTCGCCGCCGGCGAGCGCGGCCTGGAACTTCTTGGGCGCCTCGAGCCAGGGGATGTACTGCACCACCACGTCGGTATCCGGGTGCTTCTGCCGGAACTCGGTCTCGACCCCGTCCAGGAAGGCGTTCTGCGCGTCGCCGCCCTCGCCCATCATCCAGACCGTGAGCTTGCTGTCGTCGACCTTGTCGCCACCATCGGAGCCCCCGCAACCGGTCAGCACCATCGCGGCCGAGGCCACCACGGCAGTGACCGGGGCTAGCCGCTTCCACCTGTTCACGCCACTTCTCCCCTCGCGCCGCCTGGAACTAACCTTCCACGCCGCACCCTAGTACGAAGAATTCCTTTACGACAGTGGAGAGTGTGGCGACGGTACCGCAGGAGAACCTTGCCTGGAGCTGTGGCATTGCTCCGAAGTCGGGCACTCCACCACGAAAGAGCGCCCGACCATCCGGTCGGGCGCTCTTTCGAGATTGCGGTGATGCGAGGTTGTTACCGGGTGACGCTGCGGCGGCCACCCACACCGGCCACCAGCGCGACCGCGATCGCGGCCACCACGACCTGCACCAGCAGCTCGCCCCAGTCGACCCCGTTGGTCTCCGTCGCGATACCGATCGCCCGCGCCAGCACCGTACCCAGCAGCGCCGCGCCGACACCGATCAGCAGGTGCAGCCAGATCGGCATGTTCTGCCGGCCCGGGACGACGAGGCGGCCCAGGGCCCCGACGATGAGACCAACAACGATCGCAGTGATGATGCCCCACACGGTGAGCTCCACGATGACCCTCCTCTAACAAAGTTCTGACACACGATGTGTGCTTTCTGTCGTGACCGCTAAGTTCCCGGCGCACCGAAATTCCAAACCGACTTTGTCCACCAGACGATCACGACCGACCCCACAGGGACACGTTCCCCCGAGCCCACGCGCTCGCCCCCGCGCTCGCCCTCTCGCTTCCCCCGCGCGCTCGACCTCCCGCTCCCGCGCGCTCGCCCTCCCGCCAAGATCCGCGCAACAACAGTGAAAGTGCTGCCTCCCGACGCGACGAGGCAGCACTTTCGGCGAAACTGCGTAGATCTTGACGCCGCCCGGTCGGCGTGCCGTGGGTTCATCGGCCGCCCGGCGCTCGGCCCTGCGGCTTCGCGGCCATCCCGGCGACCCGTCGGCGCTCCTGGCCGCTCGGGCACCCGGACCTGCGCGCGGCGCGGCCGACCATCCGGGGTGTATCCGGGCAACACGGGCGGGCCGGAACCGCTGATCGACTCAGCTTCCTTGTATCCGCGGTGTTCGGGCGTCTGCGATACCCCGACTACCAGGACACCGAGTCGATCACGCCGGAGGTCGGGTTCTCTGGCTGGCACCGGCACCAGCTCGCCGATATCGGGGTGTCCCGGCCGCGAGATACCCCCAGGTCACCGACCTGGAGTTGATCCGCCCTTGCGCGGCGCCGGGACGAGCTCAGCTGACCGCGCGGGCACTCCTCCCGAGCGGATCGCAGACCGACAGGCCCGAACGGGTCGCAGGAACGCTTGCGGCAGCGACCGAGCGGCAATCGCAGCAGGAACGCTTGCGGCAGTGACCGAGCGGCAATCGCAGCAGGGACGCTCGCGGCAGTGACCGAGCGGCAATCGCAGGGTGCAGGCGCAACGCCGACGGGCGCCCGACCTGTTGGTCGGGCGCCCGTCGGCAGTTGCTGTGTTACGAGGTGCTGCGGGGGTGTTATCGGGTGACGCTGCGGCGGCCACCAACACCGGCCACCACCGCGACCGCGATCGCGGCCACCACGACCTGCACCAGCAGCTCGCCCCAGTCGATCCCGTTGGTCTCGGTCGCGATACCGACCGCCCGCGCCAGCACCGTGCCCAGCAGGGCCGCGCCGACACCGATCAGCATGTGCAGCCACATCGGCATGTTCTGGCGGCCCGGGACGATCAGGCGGCCCAGGGCGCCGACGATGAGACCAACAACAAGCGCAGTGATGATGCCCCACACGGTGAGCTCCATGGCCGCCTCCTCCAACGAAGTTCTGACACACAATGTGTGTTTCCTGTCGTGGCCGCTAAGTTCCCGACCCACCAAAAATCCAAACCGACTCACCGCTCAGCGATTGGCGTACGTCGATCATGGTGCGGTGCGTCGATTGGCACTGGGCCACGTCCACACAGGTAGGAGGCGGTGCGAGCGGCCCATCCCCACACGTCGAGGCTCAGAAAAACTTTCCACCACCCGCCGGTAACGCCACCGCAGACCCGCACCGACGCACCGGAGGAGGTAGGACGAGGCGAGCCGGGCAGACGGCAACGGCCGGCGCCCCCCGGGGCGCCGGCCGTGCTCGTCAGGTCAACGCCAGCGCACCGGCGCCGCTGTCACTTCTTGGTGGCGGGCTTGCCGTCGCCGGAGTCGGAGGAGAGGGCGGCGATGAAGGCCTCCTGCGGGACCTCGACCCGACCGACCATCTTCATCCGCTTCTTGCCTTCCTTCTGCTTCTCCAGCAGCTTGCGCTTGCGGCTGATGTCACCGCCGTAGCACTTGGCGAGCACGTCCTTGCGGATCGCCCGGATCGTCTCCCGGGCGATGACCCGGCTGCCGATGGCCGCCTGGATCGGCACCTCGAACTGCTGGCGCGGGATCAGGGTACGGAGCTTGGCGGCGATGGTGACGCCGTAGTTGTACGCCTTGTCCTTGTGCACGATGGCGCTGAACGCGTCCACCGCCTCGCCGTGCAGCAGGATGTCGACCTTCACCAGGTCGGACGCCTGCTCGTCGGTGGGCTCGTAGTCGAGCGAGGCGTAGCCCTTGGTCCGGCTCTTCAACTGGTCGAAGAAATCGTAGATGATCTCGGCGAGGGGCAGCGTGTAGCGCAACTCGACCCGGTCCGCGGAGAGGTAGTCCATGCCCAGCAGGCTGCCGCGCCGGCCCTGGCACAGCTCCATCACCGCGCCCACGTAGTCGTTGGGCGTGAGGACGGTGGCCCGGACCACCGGCTCGTACACCTCGGCGATCTTGCCGCTCGGGTACTCGCTCGGATTGGTCACGACGATCTCCTCGCCGTCGTCCGTGATCGCCCGGTAGACCACGTTCGGCGCGGTGGAGATCAGGTCGAGGTTGTACTCGCGCTCCAGCCGCTCCCGGATGATCTCCAGGTGGAGCAGGCCGAGGAAGCCGCAGCGGAAGCCGAAGCCGAGCGCACCGGAGGTCTCCGGCTCGTAGTCCAGCGCGGCGTCGTTGAGCTTGAGTTTGTCCAGAGCCTCGCGCAGGTTGGGGTAGTCGGACCCGTCGATCGGGTAGAGGCCGGAGTAGACCATCGGCCTCGGGTCCTTGTAGCCACCCAGCGCCTCGGTCGCCGGCCGGCTGTTGATGGTGACCGTGTCGCCGACCCGGGACTGCCGGACGTCCTTCACGCCGGTGATCAGGTAACCGACCTCGCCGACGCCGAGCGCCTCGGCCTTGACCATCTCCGGCGAGATGACGCCGATCTCCAGCAGCTCGTGCACTGCCCCGGTGGACATCATCTTGATCCGGTCACGGGCGCTGATCCGGCCGTCGATGACCCGGACGTAGGTCACGACGCCGCGATAGACGTCGTACACCGAATCGAAGATCATCGCGCGGGCGGGCGCTGCGGCGTCGCCGACCGGCGGGATGAACTGCCGGACGATCTCGTCGAGCAGGTGCGGCACGCCCTCGCCGGTCTTGCCGGAGACCCGGATGCAGTCGGCGGGGTCGCCACCGATCAGGTGGGCCAGCTCCTCGGCGTACTTCTCCGGCTGGGCCGCCGGCAGGTCGATCTTGTTGAGCACCGGGATGATGCGCAGGTCGTTCTCGAGCGCCAGGTAGAGATTGGCCAGGGTCTGCGCCTCGATGCCCTGCGCGGCGTCGACCAGCAGCACGGCGCCCTCGCAGGCGGCCAGCGATCGGGACACCTCGTAGGTGAAGTCGACGTGCCCCGGGGTGTCGATCATGTTGAGCACCGCGTGCTCGCCGGCCCGGTCACCCTCGCGGATGGTCCACGGCATCCGGACGGCCTGGCTCTTGATGGTGATGCCGCGCTCGCGCTCGATGTCCATCCGGTCCAGGTACTGCGCGCGCATCTGCCGGGGGTCGACCACGCCGGTGAGCTGCAGCATCCGGTCGGCCAGGGTCGACTTTCCGTGGTCGATGTGCGCGATGATGCCGAAGTTTCGGATGCGACCGGGGTCGGTGGCACCAGGAGCATTCGCGCCGGGATCGAGCTTCGGTGGCACAGCGGTCCGTTCTGGTCGGCTGACGTGAGCGGGCCGGCGCGACGCCGGCCCCCTCTATGTTCCCACGCCGCCGGGGTACGCCCGCTGCGCGGGCGAGGGATCGGCCGCGAACCCGTCACTCGAGCGGCGGCTCCACGAAGAGAGTGGCCAGCCGGGGCAGCCGGCGGCGGGCCTCCTCCTCGTCGTCGAAGTCCCAGAAGTCGTTGAGGTCCGGCACGCGCACCGGCTCGCGGTCCGCCGGCAGTTCCGCTGCGGTCGCCTTGCGGTAGGCGTCCCACGGCACCGCCAGCATCTGCTCGGCGGAGAACTCCTCGCCGCTCAGCGAGGCGGCCCGCACCTGGGGCAGCTCGGCCAGCGAGTCCGGGTCGGTGACCGTGCGGGCGAAGACCGCCCGTCCCTGCGTCATCAGCCAACCCCGGAAGTGCTCGAAGCCGTCCGCCGAGGCACCGCCGTTGATCAGGTACGCCGCTCCCCAGAGGTCGGCCTTGTGCGAGGCGGCCAGCACCCGCGCCTGGTGCCGGGCGTACCCGACGATGTCCTCCGGGTCGCGCTCGGCGAGCAGCGCGACGGCCCGTGCGGCGACCGGGCCCGGCTCTCCCCCACCGCCAGCGCGGGCCTGGTCGATCAGCTGCCAGAAGTCCTCGGTCCTCATGGCTTGGCAGTCTGGCAGTGTCGACGCGCGTCGCGCACGTACCCCGGGGCAGCATGGTGGGGTGTCTCCCCCGTCGCTGCCCCCGGTGCCGTACCACGAGAGCGCCCTGCGCCCGTCGTGGTCGGCGCTGCCGGCGGCCGTGCGGGACGCGGTCGCCGCCCGGCTCGGCGCGCCGGTGGTCACCGCCCGCGTCGCCGGCGCGGGCTTCACCCGGGGCTTCGCCGCCGTGCTCGCCACGGCCGAGGGCGGTCGGGCCTTCGTGAAGGCGGCGCCGTCCGCCGAGCAACCGCATCTTGCCGATTGGTACGCCCGAGAGGCCGCGATCCTCGACCGGCTGCCGGCGGACCTGCCGGCGCCCCGCCCCCGGTGGACGCTGCACGAGGCCGGCTGGTTCGTGCTCTGCACCGACGCCGTCGACGGGCACACTCCTCGGCTGCCCTGGGTGCCGGCCGAGCTGGACGCCGCCCTCGCCGGGTACGCCGAGGTTGCCGCCGCGCTGGCCGACCCGCCGGCTGAGCTGACCGCGCTCGGTCTGCCGCACCTGGCCGACCTGGCCCGCTCGGACATCCTGTGGTGGGAGGAGGTCGCTGCCGGTCGAGAGCCGCCGCCGGCACTGCCCGCGCCCGCGGGGGGTCGGCTGCCCGAACTGGTGGCGCTGGAGTCCCGTCTCCCCCTCTACGCCGCCGGGGCGACCGGCCTGATCCACGGCGACCTGCGGGTGGACAACGTGCTCATCGGGGCGGACGGACGGGCCTGGTTCTGTGACTGGACCTGGCTCTGTCACGGGCCGGCCTGGTTCGACCTGGCCGGCCTGCTGCTCACCGCGTACGCCAGCGGGTTGGACGCCGACCGGCTCTTCGCGGCGCACCCGGCGACGGCGGACGCACCCCCGGACGCGCTGGACGCCACCCTGGCCGCGCTGGCCGGCTACTACCTCACCGGCGCCGCGGCGGCACCGGTGACAGCCTCGCCGCACCTGCCCGCGCACCAGCGGTGGAGCGGCGAGCAGGCGCTCGACTGGCTCGCCCGCCGCCAGGGTTGGGCGTAACCTGGTCCCCGATGGGCCGGGTCCGTCCGCGCGAAGGCCGAGCCGTTTTGGCTCGTCCCGGGCGACCTGGTAACCTGGCTCTTCGCGCAGTGATGATGCATGTTCGTCATCCGCGCATAAGCTGACCAACCCGAGCTATCAAGACGAGGCTGTCGCGTGGCGAACATCAAGTCCCAGATCAAGCGCAACCGGCAGAACGAGAAGGCCCGGCTGCGCAACAAGTCGGTCAAGTCGTCGCTGAAGACCGCCGTCCGGAAGTTCCACGAGGCTGCTGAGGCCGGTGACGTCGAGAAGGCCACCGCGCTGATGCAGGACGCCTCGCGCAAGCTGGACAAGGCAGTCAGCAAGGGCGTGATCCACTCCAACCAGGCCGCGAACCGCAAGTCCGCGATCGCAAAGCGCGTGGTGGCGCTCTCCGCCTGACGACTTACCGTCAGACTGATTCGGAAAGCCCCGGGCCTCGGCCCGGGGCTTCCGTGTGTCCGCCCAACGGTGTGACCGGCTCCCGGCCTCGGGGCTGCCCGAGCAGCGGGCCGACGTGCTGGACCGGTCAGGCTGACCGGTCGGCGTGGTCCTTGGGCGGCACCGGCTCGACGGTGATCACCGCGCCGGTGACGCTGTGCGTGACCCACTCCACCCGAGCCCGGCCGATCACCGGCTCCGGCTCCATCTGCCGGCGGAAGCGGTCCCGTTCCTGCTCCGGCACGAGCGCGGCGGAACGGACCACGATCGCGGCCACCATGTCGTTGAGCTTGACCATCGCCGCCACCACGACGGGCAGCACCAGTACGGCCCACCAGGTGACCAACTCGGCGAGTGCGAGCAGCACGGCCAGGGCGATGGTGCCCTCGAAGAAGAGGAAGCAGAGCACCCCACCGGGGTTGACGAACCGCAGACCGAGGACCCGGGCGTAGAGCGGCCGGTAGCGCTCCTCCTCGACGGGGATGGTGGCCCACGCCGTACGGTTCGGGCCCGTCACCGAGCGCTGCCCTGCCGGGCCGCCACGACCGAGAAGACGGCGCGTTCCAGGGCGTACGCCCGGTCGTCCGAGCCGCCCTTGACGGCGGCGTTGCACTCGGCGGCGACCTGCATGGCGCGGACCAAACCCTCCGGCGTCCAGCCACGCCCCTGCCGCTGCGCCCGCTCGATCTTCCAGGCCGGCATCCCGAGGCTGCTGGCGAGCTGGTACGGGTTGCCCCGCCCCGCCGAGGCCACCCGAGCCACCGTACGGACCCCGTCGGCCAGGGCGTCGGCGATGGGCACCGGGTCGACCCCGACGTGCAGGGCCCAGCGCAGCGCTTCCAGTGCCGCCGGCACGTCGCCGACCATGGTGGCGTCGGCCACCGTGAAGCCGGTCACCTCGACCCGACCCCGGTAGTAGCGGGCGACTGTGTCGGCACCGATCCGACCGTCGGTGTCGGCGACCAACTGGGAGCAGGCGGCGGACAGCTCACGCAGGTCGTTGCCGACGGCCGCGATCAGCGCTTCGGCGGCGTCGTCGGTGCACTTGCCGCCGGCCCGGCGGATCTCGTCGCGGACGAAGCTCACCCGGTCGCGGTGCCCCTTGAGCTTGGCCGCCGGAACCACGGTGGCACCAGCCGCCCGCAGCCCGTCGGCGAACGCCTTACCCTTGGCCGCGCCCAGGTGCAGCACCAGCAGTTGGACTTCCGGGTCGGGGTTCTTCGCGTACGCCAGCAGCGCGGCGACCAGGTCCTTGCGAGCGTCCTGGCCGGAACGCAGGATCAGCAGCCGCCGCCCGCCGAACAGCGAGGGGCTGAGCATCTCGGCGATCTCGCCGACGGTGAGCGCGCTGGCCTGGTACTCGCGGACGTCCACGTCGGGGTCGACACCGCGCGCCCGCGCGACAGCTTCGGACACCGCGCGCGTGGCGAGCAACTCCTCGTCACCGAGGACGAGCAGAATGGGAGCGAGGCTGGCCGAGGTCACGCCGCCCATATTCGCACGGTCCACGGCGAATCGTGCCTGGTCATTCATCACGTGATCGGCGCAGCCCGCACTCAGTGCAAATCCCGACATTCATCTCCATTCATCACCTATTTCGCTATTCACCTGCCACGTCGGGTGCGGATCCGCGCGCTTGCTTGATCCACACGAGGTCAGGGATATCGCGGTGTCGAGCCATCGGTGTCACCCCGACATCGCTGATCTGGAGTCGATCAATGCGGATATGGCCACGAACTGTCGCACCGGTCGACTCAGGATTGCCGGCCCGGTGGCACCCCTCGGCGGACGACGGCCAGGCCAGCGCCAGCCCGGAGCGCCGCGAGGTCGCCATCGGTGTCGGTCCGCAACACCCGGGCGCCACCCCTGCTCAGCCGTGCGAGGAGCCCGGGATTCGGGTGCCCGTAGGTGTTCCCGGTGCCCACCGGCACCAGGGCGATGGTCGGTCTTACCGCGTCGAGGAACCCCGGATCCTGGTACGCCGAACCGTGATGGGCGACCTTCACCACGTCCGCCCGTAACTGCCCCGGCGCTGCCCGCGTCAGCAGCGCGTGCTGCTCCTCGGTCTCCGCGTCGCCGGGCAGCAGGATCCGCACCCCGGCCACGGTGGCGAGCAGCACCAGCGAGTTGTTGTTCGGGTCGGACCTGGTGCCGGTCAGCGGGTACGGCGGGCCGAGCACGAGCAGGTCGACCCCGCCCACCGGATGCCGGGCACCGGCGACGGTGGTCAACATCGCCGCCCGCCCACCGGCCGCCGCCGCGCGGACCAGATCTCGGCCGCTCGCCGGCTCGGTCGACGGTGGAGTCAGCACGGCAACCACCCGCCGCCCCCGGAACACCCCGGCCACCCCACCGACGTGGTCGGCGTGGAAATGGCTGATCACCAGCAGCGGCACCTCCCGGATGCCGAGCCGCCGCAGGCAACCGTCCACCGCACCCGGTTCCGGCCCGGCGTCCACCACCACCGCCCGGCCGGGGTCGACCGGGAGCACCAGGGCGTCGCCCTGGCCCACCGCGCAGGCCACCACCACCCAGCCGGGCGGCGGCCAGCCGGTGGCCACCAGCCGGACCGGTAGGGCACCGAGCAGCGCGGCGACACCAACCACCGCCACCAGCCGCCGTATCAGTGGCCGGCGCACCGCGACCAGCAGCGCCACCGTCAGCGCCGCCAGCAGCAGGGCACCCGACACACCACCCGGCCACGGTAGGTTGCCGGCCGGCAGCCGGGCGCCCTGCTTGGCGATGACGACCAGCCACCAGGCCGGCCAACTCGCCAACCACGCGGCGAACTCGGCACCGGCCGGCCAGACCGGCGACACGACGGCCGCCAGCACGCCGAGCACGGTCGCCGGCGCGATGGCCGGCACCGCCAGCAGGTTGGCCGGCACCGCCACCAGGCTGACCGTGCCGGAGATGCCGGCGACGACCGGCCCGCAGGCCAGTTGCGCGGCCGCCGGCACGGCCAGCGCCTCGGCCAGCCCGGCCGGGACGCCCCGCCGCCGCAACCCGTCCCGCCAGCGAGGTGCGAGCAGCAGCAGACCGCCGGTGGCCAGCACGGACAGCGCGAACCCGGGATCACCGGCCAACTCCGGGTCCACCAGCACCAGCACGGTGACGGCGGCGGCCAACGCGGGCAGCGCGGCCCGGGGACGGCCGGCGGCCAGCGCGGCGAGGCCGATTGCGCCCATGGTGGCCGCACGAACGACGCTCGGCGACGGGCGGACCAGGATGACGAAACCCACCAGCGCCAGCCCGCAGAGCCCGACCGCGAGCCACGGACCGGCCCGCGCCCAGCGGGCCAGCAACAGCACCGCTCCCACCACAATCGCCACGTTCGATCCGGAGACGGCATTCAAATGCGTCATGCCGGTGGCCCGGAAGTCTTCCTCGACGGCGGGCGGTAGCCGGCTGGTGTCGCCCACCACCAGACCAGGCAGCAGGCCACCCGGCTCGTCGGGGAGCGGGGCGCAGGCCCGTTGCAGGCCGGCACGGAGCGCCCCGGCGGCGCGCTGAGCCCAGGAGGAGACACCGTGCGGCACCGGTGGGCCGTTCGCGCTGAGCACCGCCGCGGTGAGGTCACCACCACGCGGAAGACCGAGCCGTCCCTCGGCGGTGAGGCGCTGCCCCGGCAGCAGACCCCGCCAGGCCGGATCGGTGGTCAGGGCGAGCAGTCGGACCGGGGCCCGGACCCGTCGACCGTCCGGGCCGGTGAGCTGGACCAACTCGGTCGACACCAGCAGCATGCCCGGCCGCCCGGCGGAGCGGATCGGACGCGGATCGTCCCGCACGATCAGCTCGGCGGTGACCGGGACGCGTTGCTCGGCCAGGGCACGGATCGGCGGCGCGTCCCGGACGACGAGCCGGGCCGCGGTGGCCGCCGCACCGCAGACCACGCCGAGGCCGACCGCAACGGCGATCCAGCCGTACCGGTGGACGGCGGCCCGAGGCTGGCCGAGGCGGCCGAGCAGGTGCAGCGCGCCAACTGCCGTTGCGGCGGCCACCACGCCGGCCACCAGCAGGATCGCGCGGACGCCGAGGTGCAGGCCGGCCAACGCGGTCAGCCACGCGGCCACGGCCAGCCCCGCCAGCCGCAGATCCGGCGGCGAGGGCTCGACCTGGGCCACGACCGCGCTGCCCGGCGGCCGCACGGGGTGACCGGTCACACCGTCACCAGGTCCTTGAGCTGCTCGTAGCGGGCGTCGCCGATGCCGTCGACCTGGCGCAGGTCGCCGACGGACTTGAACCCACCGTGCTGGTCCCGGTGGGTGAGGATCCGTTGGGCGAGCACCGGCCCGACCCCGGGCAGCGCGTCGAGCTGCGCCAGCGTGGCAGTGTTGAGATTCAATGGCCCGACCGGTGCCGCCCCGCCCGCCGCCGGCCCGGCCGCACCACCCGGTGCCGGCGGTGGCGTCACCCCGACCACGATCAGCTCACCGTCGGTGACCTTGCGAGCCGGGTTGAGCAGTGCCACGTCGACCCCGGGCAGCGCGCCGCCCGCCGCCTGCAACGCGTCGGCGAGCCGAGCGCCGGCCGGCAACCGCACCAATCCGGGCCGGCGGACCTTGCCGGCGACCGTCACCACCAGCTCGCCTCCCCCGGACGCGCTGGGCATGGCCGCCGCGGTGGCCGACTCGGCAACACTGGCCAGCGGGGCGACCGGCTCCGCGTGCGGCCGGGACCGCCAGGCCCAACCGGCCGCGGCCAACACCACCACCGCAGCGACGACCGCCAGCGCGCGCACCCCACGCCGGCCCGGGTCGAACGCGCCGGGCCCCGGCAGCCGCGACCCCGCAGGGCCTTCCGCCGCAGGGGGTACGCCCGCGAGCGGCTCCCCGGCGCGGGGCGGCAGCACGCCAACCAGGGGTACGCCCGCGAGCGGCGCGCCTGCCGGCGGCAGGACACCAACCGGCTCCGTCAGGCGGCGCAGGCGCTGACGGACCTCTGACTCCTCGTCGTGCGACACACCGCGACGCTATGGCGACGGAACGCAGGGCGCCTCGCGTTGGCCTTCCCCTGTGGATAAGTCAGACCACGGTGGATAACGCCCTGATCATGCCTGGAGCTGCTACAGGTACGGCCGCGTGATGATCTCGATCGCGTGGCCCGCCGGATCGAAGAAGTAGAAGCCGCGCCCACCGTGTTCGGTGTTGGTCTCCCCTTCGCGCTGCAATTGCGGGTCGGCCCAGTACGTGATGCCGCGCCCCTCGACGAACGCCAGGCACCGCCCGAACAGCTCATCGTCGACCAGGAACGCGTAGTGCTGCATCTGGATGTCCACCGGCGGCTCGGCGAACTGGAGCAGTACGCCCTCGTCCAGCAGGACGTTGACGAACGGTCCCCACGAAGGCGCCTCCGGCAGCTCGAACAGCTCCCGATAGAACGCGGCCGACGCGTTCTTGTCCTTGCTGGCGATGATGGTGTGGTTGAACGTGACTGTCATGCGTACCGTCTTCCCGGTCGATCCGAAGACCCGACCGGAAGCCCACAGCGTTCACCCAGCCACACCAAGGACAGAGCCCCGAGGGCACCGACGCCCCGGATCCCGCGCGAGAGACGCGTGCATCGCGTCGATCTCGGCGTGGCGGCTGAAGTAGCCAGAACCTCCGGGGGGTAGGCCCATCTGGGGCGCGCACGGAGGCTAACACAGCGGGCCCGGCAATCTATGACCTCAGGCGAGGCCGCAACTTCGGGGATATTGCTGCTTCACGACCGCCGGATACCCAACATCCCCGATGTTGTGCTGATCGTGCGGCCTCGGAGCGGCACCGCCGCACGAATAGCGGCAGCGAGTCAGCGGGCCTCCGGGTCGAGGCCGAGCACGGCTCGTCCACCGTCCACCGGCAGAGTCACCCCGTTGATGAAGCTCGCCGCCGGCGACAGCAGGTACGCGACCGCCTCGGCCACCTCGTCGGAGCGCCCGATCCGGCCCACTGGGTGCAGCCGGTTCAGCTCGGCGTCGATCCACTCGGCCTGGGAGGGCTCCTGCGCAGCCAGGAAATCGGCGTGCCGCTCGGTGGCGATCGAGCCGAGCGCGACCGCGTTGGCGCGGATTCCGTGTCGTCCGTACTCGACTGCCGTCGCCCGCGTCAGCCCCTCCACGGCGGCCTTCGCCGTCGCGTACGGCAGCGCGCCCGACACCGGCCGGCGGGCCTGGTGCGAGGAGACGTTCACGATGGCTCCTCCGCTGCCGGCGGCCAGGAACCGGCGGACCGCGACCGCGACGCCCACCACGGCCGGGCGCAGGTTCTGACCGATCAGGTCCAGCACCGTGCTGGCCGACGACGAGTGCAGCGCGGCGTCCCGGAACACCGCCGCGTTGTTCACCCAACCGGTCAGGGGTGCGGCGCGTTCTGCCAGCTCGGCGGCCCGCTCGGCCACCCGCTCGTCCCCGGCGTCACCAACCGCCGCGATCAGCCGGTCCGCGGCCGGGTGCCCGGCGAGCCAGTCCAGCGCATCGGCGTCGCGTTCCATGACGACGACGGTCGCACCGGTCGCCACCAGCCGTTCCACGACGGCCCGGCCGACGCCGCGACCACCCCCGGTGACCACACACGAGGTGGTCACAGCACTAGACCCTCCGGCCGGCGGTGGACGACCACGCAGGCCAACCCCGGGCCGGCGTGCGCGGCGACGACCGCGCCAGCTTCGGAGACGTACGTGTCGTGCAGGCGGTCACCCAGCCGCTCGGTCAGGGCGGCGCGCAGCGCCTCAGCCCGCTGCGGCGCGGCCAGGTGGTGCACCCCGAGGTCCACATCGGCCTCACCGGCCGCCTCGACCGCCAGGTCGACCAGTCGGGCCACTCCCCGGCTGGCGGTACGCACCTTCTCCCGCAACACGATCGCCCCGTCCGGCATGTGCATGATCGGCTTGACCGACAGGGCGGTGCCGAGCAGCGCCTCGGCCGCGTTGATCCGGCCGCCTCGGCGGAGGAACTCCAGCGTGTCGACGTAGAACCAGACCGTGGTCCGGGCGACGGCGTCGAGCGCGGCGTCGCGTACCCCTGCCAGGTCGGCACCGGCCTCGGCGGCCGTGGCGGCCGCGATGGCCGGGAAGCCCAGCCCCATGCCGGCCGAGCGGCTGTCCACCACCTCGACCCGGCCGTCCAGATCGGCGGCGGCCAGCCGGGCCGCCTCGACCGTGCCGGACAGGCCGGCGGACAGGTGCACCGAGACGATCCCGTCGGCACCGGCGTCGAGCAGCCGACGGTACGTCTGGGCGAACTGCTCGGGAGCGGGCCGGGAGGTGCTCGCCGTGACCCGTCGGCCGCTCAGCGCCAGCGTGGCGTCGGCGGGCTGGGTCTCCACTCCCTCCAGCCCTTCGGCGCCGTTGAGCACGACGGTCAGCGGGACGACGGTCAGCCGGTGCGCCTGCACCAGCTCAGGCGAGAGGTAGGCGGTGGAGTCGATGACGACCGCGACGGGCATGCCCGGCACGCTAGCGGATCGGAGCACCCGACGCCGAGGCGAGAGTGCTCAGATCGCTTCGACGACTGCCGGAGCGTTGACCAGACCGACGTTGTGCGCCCGCAACTGCCAGCCCCGCACGTCCTGCGGCCGCCCGATGGCCGGCGCACGGGCCGAGCTGAGCAGCTCGGTCCAGTGGCAGTTGGCCAGCGAACCGATGGTGCGCAGCACGGCCGGATCCCAGCCGAGCAGGTGACCGACGCCCTGCCGGGAGCCGCCGCCGTGGGTGGCGACCACCACGGTGCCGCCCGGCGCCAGGTCGGCCGCCTCCCGGAGTGCCATGCCGACCCGTTCGCCGAGGTCGTGCAGGGGCTCCAGGTCCGCGCCCGGATCCGGGTCGCCGGCCCGCCAGCGGGCGTACTCCTCGGGGAAGCGTTCGGCGACCTCGGTGAGGTGCAGACCCTGCCACTGGCCGAAGTGCCGCTCACGCAGCCGCGCGTCGGTGCGAACCGGCAGCCCGGTGAGCGCGGCCAGCGCGGCGGCGGTGTCCGCCGCGCGGCTCAGGTCACTGGCCACGATGGCGTCCGGCCGCAGCGCCGCGAGCAGCGGCGCGGCGGCACGGGCCTGGTCACGACCAAGGTCGTTCAGGGGTACGTCGGTCTGCCCCTGCACCCGGTTGGCGGCGTTCCAGTCGGTGTTGCCGTGCCGCCAGACGATCAGTCGGGTCATTCGGCTGCGGCGGACCCGCCGGCCTCGGCCTCGACCAGGTCGCGGTCGACGAACGGGATGGTGGGGCAGTCCTTCCAGAGCCGGTCGAGCGCGTAGAACTCGCGCTCCTCGGTGTGCTGGACGTGCACCACGACGTCGACGTAGTCGAGCAGGACCCAACGGCCGCCGCGCTCACCCTCGCGCCGCAGCGGCTTGGCCTTCTCCGGCAGCTCCAGGAGGCGCTCCTCGATGGCGTCGACGATGGCCAGCACCTGACGCTCGTTCGGGGCGGCGGCGAGCACGAACGCGTCGGTGATGGCGAGCTGGTCGCCGACGTCGATGATGGTGATGTCCTCCGCCTTCTTGTCGGCGGCGGCCTGTGCGGCGGCGATCGCCAGCTCGTGAGCGCGTTCGGAAACTGTCACCGTTCTCCTTAGATCAACCGTGCGATCCTCCAAGCGTCTCATACCCGCCGAGGCTCCGACTTGTGAGTTCTGGCCGATTACCGGCACGAAAGCGGCGATACCGGGCGCGATCAGCTCTGATACAAGCTCCGCTTGGCGATGTACTGCACCACACCGTCGGGCACCAGGTACCAGACCGGCTCACCCCGGGCCACCCGGGCGCGGCAGTCGGTCGACGAGATGGACATCGCCGGCACCTGGATCAGGCTCACGGTGTCCGCCGGAAGGTGCTTGTCGGTCAGCGGGAAGCCGGGCCGGGTCACCCCGATGAAGTGGGCCAGCTCGAAGATCTCTTCCAGGTCTTTCCAGGACAGGATGCGCTGCAGCGCGTCCGCGCCGGTGATGAAGAACAGCTGCACCTTGGGGCCGTACTCGGCCTGGAGGTCCCGCAGGGTGTCCACCGTGTAGGTGGGCCCGATCCGGTCGATGTCGACCCGACTGACCTGGAAGCGGGGGTTGGACGCGGTCGCGATGACCGTCATCAGGTACCGGTCCTCGGCGGGGCTGACCGGCTCGTCGGCCTTCTGCCACGGCTGCCCGGTCGGGACGAAGACCACCTCGTCCAGGCCGAACCGGTCCGCGACCTCGCTGGCCGCGACCAGGTGCCCGTGGTGGATGGGGTCGAAGGTGCCACCCATGATCCCGATCCGCCGGATGTCTTCCTCCACCCCGTGATCGTAGGCCGGCCGAACCGGCCCGCCGGCTCGGCCCGGGGGTCGCGACCCAACCACTCGTCGGCATATACTCGTCAGCAAGTAATCGGGCACGAGGGAGAGGGGCGGCATGCCGAAGCAACGCAAGGTCGGCAATCTGCTGGCGCTGGCCGTGCTGTCCGCCCTGGTCCAGCGGCCGATGCACCCGTACGAGATCGCCACCGCACTGCGTTCCTGGGGCAAGGACCAGGACATGGAGTTCAAGTGGGGGTCGTTCTACACGGTGATCCGCAATATGGACAAGCACGACATGATCGAGGCGGTGGAGAGCGTTCGCGAGGGCCGACGTCCGGAACGCACCGTCTACCGCATCACCGACGCGGGGCGGGCCGAGCTGGTCGACTGGGCTCGCGAGCTGGTCTCCACCCCGATGCCGGAGCAGCCCCGCTTCCGCGCCGGCCTGTCCGTGCTCGCCGCGCTGCATCCCGACGAGGCCACCGAGCTGCTGCGGCAACGGCTCGACCTGCTGGACGACGCGATCCGCCAGGACCGGGCCACGCTCGACGGGCACCTGCGGGAGGTGCCGCGGCTGTTCCTGGTGGAGTCGGAGTACGACCTGGCGCTCCGGGCCGCGGAGGCGGCCTGGCTGCGCACCCTGCTCGCCGAACTGACCGCGGGCACCTACCCGGGGCTGGACAGCTGGCGGGCCTACCACGAGACCGGCGACGTGCCGGCGGAGCTGACCGAGCTGGCCGAGAGGACCGGCCGCCCAGAGCACGACACCGACTGACGGACGGCTCCGGCGGGGTGCGCCAACACCCCGCCGGAGCCCTTACCTCGAACCGACACCTGGGAAGGCACCCGGCCCGAAGCGGCAACCACGAGGATAACCGGGCTCCCTCCCAGGTCGGTCGCCTGCGACCGCACACCCCAGGGGAGAAGAGCATGACCACGGCACGAACCGCGATCGTCATCGGCGGCGGCATCGCCGGCCCGGTGACCGCGCTCGCACTGCACCGCGCCGGCATCACCGCCACCGTCCACGAGGCGTACCCCGCCACCGCCAGCGGTGCCGGCGGCATCGGCGGCACCCTCGCGCTCGCGCCCAACGGCGTGGCCGCCCTGCGCGCGGTCGGCGCCGACGAGGCGGTGACCGCGATCGCCACCCCGATCCGGCGTACCGCCATGGCCGTCGGCCACCGCCACATCGACCTGCCCACGCTGGCCGGAGTGCCGCCGCTGCGGGTGGTGCACCGGGCCGAGCTGCACCGGGTGCTGCACGACCGAGCGGTCGCCGAGGGCGTCCCCTTCGCGTACGGCAAGCGGCTGGTCGACGCCCAGCAGACCGACAGCGGCGTCACCGCCCGCTTCGACGACGGCACCACCGCCACCGCCGACGTCCTGGTCGGTGCCGACGGCGTCCGGTCGACGGTCCGCGGTCTCATCGACCCGGCCGCGCCCGGCCCACACTTCACCGGGCTGCTCGGCTTCGAGGCGGTGGCCCGACACGAGGTGGACGCCGAGCCGGGCACCATGACCTTCGCGTTCGGGCGACGCGGCTACTACCTCTACTGGCCGGAGCCCGGCGGCGGCACCCGGTGGGGCGTCAACCTGCCACAGCAGCGGCCGATGAGCCTGGTCGAGGCCCGCGCGGTGCCCGCGACGGAGTGGCTGAGCAGGCTGCGCACCGCCTACGGCGACGACGACCCGGGTCGGGAGCTGATGCGGACCAGCAGCGCCGACGAGCTGCAGGTGACCGGGTCGTTGCACATCATGCCGCCCGTACCGCACTGGCACCGGGGGCGGCTGGTGCTGGTCGGCGACGCGGCGCACGCGCCCTCGAACAGCTCCGGGCAGGGCGCGTCGTTGGCCATCGAGAGCGCCGTGCAGCTCGCCCGCTGTCTGCGCGACCTGCCGGACGTCGGGTCGGCCTTCGCCGCGTTCGAGAAGCTGCGCCGCGACCGGGTGGAGAAGGTCGCCGCCCGCGCGGCGCGGATCAACCACACCAAGGCACCGGGGCCGGTCGCCCGGACGCTGCTGCCGCTGATGATGCCGCTGCTCGTCCGCACGGCGATGAACCCGGAGAAGACGGTCGCCCACGAGCAGCGTTACGTCATCGACTGGGACGCCCCGGTCACGACCGAGCCCGCGCTGCGCTGAGCACCGGGCGCGGGGTGGCCTCATCGGCCGCCCCGCGCCCGGGTGGTCTCACGCCGAGGCGGCGGCCACCGCCGTCCGGGCGACCAACGCGCGGCGGAGGTCGTCGTCGGCGTCGGTGACCACCCGACGCAGGCCGGGGGTCAGGTCGTCGCGGGCCAGCAGCGCCGCGGCCGCCTCCCGGGTCGGCTGCGCCACGGCGTAACGGGGAAAGGCCAGGGTGGCCACCCGGTCAGCCGTCCAGGGGGTACGCCGCCGCGCGGCCGCCGGCATGTCGGCGAAGTACCGCTCGACGTACCCAGAGGTCAGCTCGACGTGGTCGGGGTGCCAGAACCCCTCGGCGGTCGCCTCCAACAGCCGGTTGGACAGCTCGGTGCTCGACACGATGATCTCCCAGGCCGCCTCCTTGGCGGCCGGGTCGGGCAGGCTGGCCCGGCAGCGGGCGGCCCGCTCCGCGCCGGTGGCGCTGGGGTCGGCGGCCGCCTCCACAGCGATCTCCGCCTCGCCGGCGGCGCCCAGCACCACGAGCTGGCGCAGCACCGCCCAGCGCAGCTCCGCGTCGACCGCCAGCCCCGCCGGCACGGCCCGGCCGGCGAGCCAGCCGGTGAGCAGGTCCACATCGGTGGTCGCGGCGATCCAGCCCCGCGCGGCGGCTAGCTGCAACGACTCCCCCGCCGCTGCACCATCGAGGAGTTGCCAGCAGGTGCTGGCCACCCGGGCCAGCGCCGCGGACCGGGCCAGGGGCTCGAGGTAACGGTCGACCAGCGACCGGCTGAGAGTGAGCACGTCCTCTGCGATGATCACCTCGGTTTCGGCGGGCAGCGCGGCGACCATCAGGTCGACCAGACCGGCGACCGGCCGCTCCCCGTCGGTCGCCGCGTCCAGCGCCGCACCCCACAGGAGCGCCCGCGCCAGCGGATCGGCCAGGCCGGGCAGCACCAGCGGTACGGCGTCCGCGGATGCCGGATCGAGGCGCACCTTGGCGAAGGTGAGGTCACCGTCGTTGGGCAACAGCAGCTGGGCTGCCGGGGCGCCGGTCAGCTCGTCGAGCACGGTCCGCCCGCCGTCCGTGTCCGGGTCGAGGGCCACCTCGGCGCGCTGCACGGTGCCGTCCGCCGAGTAGCGACCCACACCGATCCGGTGCGGGCGCAGCACCGGGTGCGACTCGGGCGCGGTCTGCACCACGGCCACCTCGGTGTAGCGGCGGTCGGCGTCGACGGTGACCTCGGCGCGCAGCGTGTTGACCTGTGCCTGACGCAGCCACCGCTCGGCCCAGCCGGAGAGGTCCCGGCCGCTCGCGGCGCCGAGGCTGGCCAGCAGGTCGTCGAGGGTGGCGTTGCCGAAGCGGTGCGCGGCGAAGTGCGCGTTCAGGCCGGCGAGGAACGCCTCGTCGCCGAGCCATGCGACGAGCTGCCGCAGCACGCTGGCGCCCTTGGCGTACGAGATGCCGTCGAAGTTGAGCAGGCCCTCGTCGGTGTCGGCCACCTCCGCCGGGGCGACCGGGTGGGTGGAGGGGCGCTGGTCGGCGGCGTACCCCCAGGCCTTGCGGCGCATGGCGAACGTGGTCCACGCCTGGTCGTGGCGGGTCGCCTCGGCGGTGACCCGCGTGCCCAGATACTCCGCGAAGGACTCGTTGAGCCAGAGGTCGTCCCACCAGCGCATGGTGACCAGGTCGCCGAACCACATGTGCGCCATCTCGTGCGCGATGGTGCAGGCCCGCTGCTCGCGTTGGGTGTCGGTGACCGCCGAGGTGAAGACGTAGTCGTCGCGGAAGGTGACGATGCCCGGGTTCTCCATTGCGCCGGCGTTGAACTCGGGCACGAAAGCCTGGTCGTACTTGCCGAACGGGTAGCGCTCGGTGAAGAGCTCGTGGAACCGGTCCAGGCACTGCCGGGTGACGGTAAAGATCTCCTCCGCGTCGGCGTCCAGGTGCTCGGCGAGCGACCGTCGGCTGTAGATGCCCAGCGGCACGCCGTCGTGCTCGGCCCGCCGGACGTGGTACGGACCGGCGATCAGCGAGAAGAAGTAGGTGGCCAACGGCGCGGTCGGGGCGAACTCCCAGCGCCCGGGCGCGGGGTTGGCGGCCACCTCGGCGTTGCTGGCGACCGTCCACTCCACCGGTGCGGTGACCGTGAGCGTGAACGGCGCCTTGAGGTCGGGCTGGTCGAACGCGGCGAAGATGCGCTGCACGTTGTCGAGGAAGGTCACCGCGTAGAGGTAGGTCTCGCCGTCGGCCGGGTCGACGAAGCGGTGCATCCCCTCCCCGGTGTTGGAGTAGGCCATCTCGGCTTCGACGACCAGAGTGTTGTCGGCGACCAGGTCGGTCAGGGACAGCCGGTTGTCGATCAACGCGTCGGGGTCGATGTCCAGGTCGTTGAGGCGGACCGCCAGCAGCTTGGCGGGTTTGACCTCGGCGAAGGTCGCGGTGCCGGGGGTCGCCCGAAACCGGATCTCGACACGGGAGCGGAACAGCCCGCCGTCGGCGGTCAGGTCGAGGTCCACGTGATAGGACTCGACAGTAATCGCCGCGCCACGCGCGGTCGCCTCTACACGGGTCAGGCTCGGCATCCGCTTATCCTGCCCGATGGGGATTTGTACATGGCCCCCAGACAACCCTCGGCACGGCACTGGAGGAAAGAACAATGGCGCAACACCCCAAGGGCGACTTCGACCTCTCCCGTGCGGTCTGGCAGCGGGCCGAGGGCGACACCTCGGGCAGCGCGGTCGAGGTCGCCTTCGTCGACGACCTGATCGGGATGCGCAACTCCGCCGAGCCGGACGGCCCCGTGCTCGTCTTCAACCAGGCCGAATGGGACGCATTCGTCGCCGGTGCGCAGGACGGGGAGTTCGACCTGGACTGACGCGCCCCCGGCCCTGCGGGGACGATGTCGCGGGCGGCACGCCGCCACCCGCGACACCCCCGGTCAGGCATCGCCGTCGCCCCAGCCGAGGCCACCGGGGCCCGGGGCGTGGTGGAAGCCGGGATGGTGGGCCACGTCGGCGCAGTGCTCCCCGTCGGGGCCGACCGCCCCGCAGAACAGTCGCTCGGCCCGGTGCCACGCGTCGGCCGGCGACAGGGCCGCCGCGCCGAGCGCCAGCTCCGGGCGGAGCAGGCTCAGCGCCTCCGCGTACGCCACGGCCAGCTCTCGCGCGTCGGCCGCGCCCGGCGCGGTGAAGCCCAGGTGCACGGTGAAGAACCGCGGCGGCCGGGGCGGCCGCCGGGGCGGCGCGATCAGCGGCCCCGCATCCCGGCCTCCGCCGAGCGCGAGCACCGCCCGGCGCTGCCGCCAGTACGGCGATCTGTTGTCCCGCATAACGCCCTCCCCCGTGGTCGTGGCCGTCGGCCCACCAAGAGCCAACCAGGTCCCGTCGCCCCTGGGAGGGGCCAGCCAACCGGGGATTCAGAAACGGCAACCGGGGTAGTCATACCCCTGCCCACCCCCTCGCCGATCTTGCAGTTCCGGCCCCGGCAAGAAGGACATGACGGGTCATGACAGGGGCAGAAAGTGCAAGATCGGCAAGCTCGGCGAGTTCGGGGACGCGCGGGTGGCGGGGAGGTGTGCGGTGACGGAGGGGGTCGCGGGCCTCTTGCCGATCGCGTACGTGCTGCCACTGCGGTGGAGCACCGACGCCGACCTGGCCGAGCTGACCGGGTACCTGCGCTGGCTGGCGGGTCGGGTCGAGGTGACCGTGGTCGACGGCTCGGCACCGGAGCTCTTCGCCCGACACGCTGTCGCGTGGCGAGGGCTGGTCCGACACGTTCCGCCCGACCCCGCCACGCGTGGGTTGAACGGCAAGGTGACCGGGGTGCTCACCGGTGTCCGCGCGGCGGGCCACGAGCACGTGGTGATCGCCGACGACGACGTCCGGTACGACGACGACGCGCTGCGCGCGGTGGACCACCTGCTGGGCCGGGTGGACCTGGTCCGCCCGCAGAACTACTTCGCACCGCTGCCCTGGCACGCCTGGTGGGACACCGGCCGGACGCTGCTCAACCGTGCGCTCGGCGCGGACTACCCGGGCACCCTGGCGGTGCGCCGCAGCACGTTCCTCGACATGGGCGGCTACGACCCGGACGTGCTCTTCGAGAACCTGGAGCTGATCCGTACCGTCCGGGCCCACGGCGGCACCGAGGCGGCCCCGGCCTGGCTGTACGTACGCCGGCTGCCGCCAGACGCCGCGCACTTCCGCGGCCAACGGGTCCGCCAGGCGTACGACGATCTCGCTCTGCCGGCCCGCCTACTGACCGCGCTCGCGGTCCTGCCGGCGCTGGCGGCGGTGGTCGCGGCCCGTCGGCCCGGGTTGCTGATCGGCGCGGTGGCCGGCACCGTCGCCCTGGCCGAGCTGGGTCGCCGACGCGCTGGCGGCGGCGCTATCTTCCCGCCGAGCACCGCGCTGGCCGCCCCACTCTGGCTGCTGGAACGCGGCGTCTGCGGTTGGCTCGCGGTCGGCCAGCGTCTCCTGTTGGGCGGGGTGCGCTACGGCGAGACCCGCATCCGGCGGGCCGCCCACCCCACCTCCGCCCTGCACCCCCGCTGACAACGCGACAGCTCGCGGGCACCGGAGCGGTGGCCGCGAGCTGTCGGAGTGGAGCGTGGGCGATCAGGTACGGGACGGCTGGGCCTGGTCCTTGACGTCCTGCACGGCCGACTTCGTGTCGTCCTTGACGGTGTGCACGGCGCCCTGCGCGGTGGACTTCACCGACTCGGCGGCGTGCTGGGCCGGCTCGCGCAGCTCGTCCTTGAGCTCGCTCGCCACCTCGCCCAGCTTGTCCTTCACCGCACCGCTGTGCTCGCTGACCTTCTCCTTGACCTGGGTCGCCGCCTGCTGCTCCCGGCGGGACGCCGGGATGAGCGAGGAGGCCAGCCAGCCGACTCCGAACGCGATCAGCCCGGCGGCCAGCGGGTTGCCCTCGGACTTCCGCCGGATCACCCCGGGTGCCCGGTGGGCGGCGTCGCCGACGGTCGAGGCCGCCGAGTGCGCGGCGTCGCTGACGCTGGAGGCCGCTGAGTGCGCGGCGTCGCTGACGCTGGAGGCCGCCGACGAGGCGCGGTCGCCCACCGACTGGGTGGCGTGACCGGTGCCGTGGCCGAGGTCAGACGCGGTTCCCATGACCTTGTCCCTCACATTCTGCAGCGCGGCGCGGGCCCGCTGCTTGCGGTCGTCGACGATGCGGCTGGGGCTGACCTTGTACGCCAAGGCATCCACATCGGAGCTGAGGCTGTTGCGGGTGGCTTCGATCTCCCGGCGGATCTGATCGGGATCGGTGCTCATCGGGTGACTCCCTCCGGGTGTGGTTTGAGCGCGTCGGGGATCCGCTGCACGCTTTCGTTGGTCTGCTTGAGCCCGCGTACGTGCTCGGCGTTCTTCTTCGCCATGGAGTAGAGGACCGCCGCGATCGCGGCCCAGAGAACGGCCACGATCAGCCCGGCCCAGCCAGCGTCCATGACGTTGGACAGCCCGGCCCAGAGGGCCAGCGAGAGGAAGAGCGCCACCATGTAGGCGCCGAAGCCGGCACCGCCGAAGAGTCCGGCGGCCTTGCCGGCCTTCTTGCCCTCCTGGCGGATCTCGGCCTTGGCCAGCTCGAGTTCCTGACGCATCAGCGTCGACAGGTCAGTGGTGACCGAGCGCATCAGGTCACCGAGGGAGCTGCCCTTCACCTCGGCCGCGGTGTGCGGGGCACCCGCGTCGGGGTGGTACCCGGAGTCCAACCCGGACCCCTGCGTCGGCATGCTCATGCCGTCGCCTCCCTTCGGATCGTTCGGCGGCTCACGGGCGGTTGGTGCCGCTGGACGGCACGCCGGGCAGCGGGTCGGTCTGGGTCACCGGCGGCAACGGCTGACCGGTGCCGGCCGGCTCGGTGTAGCCGCCCTCGGTGGGATCGGCGTAGCCGCCCGGGGTCGGCTCGGCGTAGCCGCCGGAGGTCGGGCCGGCGTACGTGCCGGCATCCGGTACCGCGCGGGGCGCCGGCGGCGTCGGGATGACGTCGGTCCGCTCCGGGTCGTACGCCCCGCTGCCGCGGTAGCTCGGGGAGTCGCTGCCGGAGTGGTCGCCCGCGTCGGAGATGCTGCGCGTCAGCCGGCCGGCCAGCACGCCGAGCACCGCCGCGCCGACGAGGAAGGTGCCCGGGTTGCGGCGCGCGTAGCTCCGCACCTCGTTGATCAGGTCACCGGGCTGGCGCTCCTCCAGCCAGCCGGCCGCGCCGTGCACCCGGTCGGCGGCCTGACGGGCCAGCTCACTGACCGGCCCGGCCTGGCCACCCTGCTCGGCCATCGAGCGCATCTCGTCGGCCAACGAGCGCAGCCCGCCGACGGCGCGGCGCTGCTGCTCACCCGTCTGGTTGGCGAGCTGGGTGCGGGCCTCCCCGTACAGGTTGCGGGCCTGCCGGGCCGCCTCGCGGCCGACCTCGGTGCCCTGTTCCTTGGCGGTCTGCGCGACCGCGCCACCGGCGTGTGCCGCCTCTGAACCGACCTGACGGGCCTGCTCGCGCACGCCACCGCCGTTGGTCGAGTCGGGCCCGTATGTGGAAGTCGAAGGTGACAGATCGTAGGTCATGATTTCCCTTCCGCTAGGAGGTCTTCGCGGTTGTGCTGGGGGTTGTGGCCGCGATCTAGCGGCCGTCGTCAATTCACCTACCCTCCGTTCGGGGTTCCATACCTCTTCGTGCATTTATCTGCGCGACGGGCGGGACCGACCGCAAAATGAGAGATCGTCGGGCTGCGTCACGTCGCCGCCGCGGACAGTGAGATTCGCGGGGCCGGCAGATCCACGGAGGGGGCAGCGATGGCACGAGACGCGCGGGGTGGCCGACCGGCCGGCTCACGGCCGCGGGTGCAGGTGGCCGCGCTGGTCGTGGCCGGGATCTTCCTGCTCATCGGTGTCCTCGGCTACATCCCGGGCGTCACCACCGACTACGGCGAGCTGACCTTCGCCGGGCATCACTCGGAGGCGAAGCTGCTCGGGGTGTTCCAGGTGTCGATCCTGCACAACGCCGTACACCTGCTGTTCGGGCTGGCCGGTCTGGTGCTGGCCCGTACCGTCGGCGGGGCCCGTGTCTTCCTGGCCGGCGGCGGCGCGACCTACCTCGCCCTCTGGCTGTACGGCCTGGCGATCGAGGCGGTCGACGCGGAGAGCGGCGCGAACATCCTGCCGATCAACGAGGCCGACAACTGGCTGCACCTGGCGCTCGGCTTCGGGATGCTCGCGCTCGGGCTGCTGCTGTCCAATTCGGCGGGCACCGGCGGCCGGCTGGACAACCCGGCCGACCGCCACTGACCTGCTGGTTTGGCGGTCCTGGCGACGCGGATGTGGCGGTGGGCGATCCGCGAACGAGGGCGCTGCTGCCGGGCGGCCGTCAGGCCGCGACCGGCAACCGCTTGGCGAAACAGACGCTGTACGGGTTGTCCACGTACTCCCCGTAGACCGGGATGGGGTCGTAGCCGCTTGACGTGTACAGCCCGACCGCGGCCGGCAGGTAGGTGCCGGTCTCCAGGCACACCATCGAGTGGCCCTGCCGGAACGCCAGCTCCTCCAGCGCGGCGAGCAACTGCCGGGCGATGCCCCGCCCCCGGTACGCCGGCCGGACGTACATCCGCTTGACCTCGCCGGTGGCACTGTCGACCGACTGGAGCCCGCCGCAGGCGACGGCCCGCCCGTTCACCACCACCGCGAGGTACTGGATGTCGTCGTGTGTGACGGTGACCTGGCCGTCCAACCCGCCATCGGCTTCGCGCAGCTCACGCTGCTGCGCGAGGACCAGGGCGGCGATCTCGGGATCGATGACGGGACGGAGTTCGATCAGCATCACCCCACGCTAAGGGTGATGGATTTCGCGAAGGTTTCCGGAAATCAACCCAATCACGGAGCGCAACGAACTACTCGGCGTCGGCCTCGTCCTCGAAGTCGTCGTCGATGTCGTCGCTGGCGTCCGCACCCACCTCGTCGGCCGACCGCACCCGGCGGGCCTTGCGCGCGGCGAGCCGGTCCGCCGCCGACGCCCGGTTCGACTTCTCCTCCAGCCGGATGTCGGTGCCCCGGTTGCCCGGGGTGAACTCCACACCCGCGTACAGGGTCGGCTGCCAGTCGAACTCGCGCGCACCGATCCGGACCAGGTCACCGGGCTGCGCGCCGGCCTTGGCCAGCTTGTCCTCCACCCCGAGCCGGGCCAGCCGGTCGGCCAGGTAGCCGACCGCCTCGTCGTTGTCGAAGTTGGTCTGCTTGACCCACCGCTCGGGGCGTACGCCACGGACGGTGAACGAACCGTCGGCGTCGGCCTCGATGGTGAACCCGGCGTCGTCCACGGCCATCGGCCGGATCACGATCCGGGTCGGCTCGGCCGGCGGTGCGGCCTTGCGGGCCGCCTCGACCTGCTCGGCCATCGCGAAGGTCAACTCCTTGAGCCCTTCGCGGGTCGCGGCGGAGACCTCGAACACCTGGTAGCCGCGCTCCTCCAGGTCGGGTCGCACGATCTCGGCGAGGTCCCGACCGTCCGGCACGTCGATCTTGTTGACCGCCACGAGTCGCGGCCGGTCGGCCAGGCCGCCGTACTGGGACAGCTCGGCCTCGATGGTGTCGATGTCGGCGACCGGGTCGCGGCCGGGCTCCAGGGTCGCCGAGTCGATGACGTGCACCAGCACCGCGCAGCGCTCGATGTGTCGCAGGAACTCCAGGCCCAGCCCCTTGCCGGTGGCGGCGCCCGGGATCAGGCCCGGCACGTCGGCGACGGTGAAGGTGTGGTTGTCCATCCGGACCACGCCGAGGTTGGGCACCAGGGTGGTGAACGGGTAGTCGGCGATCTTCGGCTTCGCGGCGGAGATCACCGAGATCAGCGACGACTTGCCGGCCGACGGGAAGCCGACCAGGCCCACGTCGGCGACGCTCTTCAGCTCCAGCACCACATCGAGCTGGTCGCCGGGCTCGCCCAGCTCGGCGAAGCCGGGCGCCTTGCGCTTCGCGTTGGCCAGCGAGGCGTTGCCCCGCCCGCCGCGCCCACCGCGAGCCACCTCGAAGGTGGTGCCGGCGCCGACCATGTCGGCCAGCACGGTGCCGTCGGAGGTCTGCACGACGGTGCCGTTGGGCACCTTGAGCACCAGGTCCTGGCCGTTGCCGCCGTCCCGGTTCGACCCCGCGCCACCCTTGCCGTTGTCGGCCTTCACGTGCGGGCGGAAGTGGAAGTCGAGCAGCGTGGTCACCTGCGGGTCGACCACCAGCGAGACGCTGCCGCCGTGCCCGCCGTTACCGCCGTCCGGACCACCGAAGGGCTTGAACTTCTCCCGGTGGATCGAGACACAACCGTGCCCGCCATCGCCGGCCTGCAGATGCAGGACGACCCGGTCAACGAACGTCGCCACGACGTCAATCCTTCCAGCGGGGTCCGACCCCGCGCGTGAAAAAGCTAAGCGGGCCGGGACCAGAGGTCCACGGCCCGCTTAGCCCGAGAACTACTGCTGCGGAACGATGCTGACGGTCTTGCGACCGCGCTTGGTGCCGAACAGGACCGCACCGGCGGACAGCGCGAAGAGCGTGTCGTCGCCACCACGGCCGACCAGGTCACCGGGGTGGAACTTGGTGCCACGCTGGCGGATGAGGATCTCGCCGGCGCTGACGACCTGACCACCGAAGCGCTTCACGCCGAGTCGCTGGGCCGCGGAGTCACGACCGTTACGCGAGCTGGACGCACCCTTTTTGTGAGCCATTGGAGGACGACCTACTTCCCGCTGGAGATGCCGGTCACCTTGACCTGGGTCAACGGCTGACGGTGACCCTGGCGCTTGTGGTAGCCAGTCTTGTTCTTGAACTTGTGGATCTTGATCTTCGGGCCCTTGGTGTGCGCGGCAATCTCGCCGGACACCGCGACCTCGGCAAGCTTCGCCGCGTCGGTCACCAGGTCGTCACCGTCGACGAGGAGCACCGCGGTGAGCTTCACCGCGTCACCGGGAGCACCGGTGAGCTTCTCGACCTCGATCACGTCGCCCTCGGCGACCTTGTACTGCTTGCCGCCGGTCTTGACGATCGCGTACATCGGAGGCGGACTCCCTGTCGTTGAGGCTGCTGGCGGTTGTCCCCGCGGCGGCTCGCCGGGTAGCAGTGGCACGGCGGCGCGGGCACACGGGAACTCGGCACACCAAAAGTGCGCCGCAGGCAAGAGTACGCCATGGCTGGCCCGGACCCCAAACCGGCCCGCCCTGGTCAGCGCGCGCAGAGCTGCTCGAGGCGCTGCTGAAGCCGGTCCAGCTCGGTCTCGTCGATCGACTCGACGTCGGCGCCCAACGTGGCGACCTCGGTGCCGATGTCGGTCAGCAACGTCTTGAGCTGCGGATCCGTGGCCTGGGCCGACTGTTCCCGCAGCGCGGTCCGCCAGCCGGCCAGCGCCGCCTCGGCCCGCTGCCGGGCGGCCTGCGCCGCGGCGTTGTCCCCGGCACCGACCGCGGCGATCATCTGACCCAGCTCCGCCACGTACGTCCGGACGGCGGCGGTGCCGGCCTGCTGCGCGGAGGCGCAGACCTGCTCGGCGTTCCCGCCCGCCGCGCCACCACCCGCCGGCGTACCGGTCGAGGCGCCACCGGCACCGGTGGCCGGGGCGGAACCCGCGGTGGTGCTCGCGCCGGCCGAGGCAGGCCCCCCGCCGCCGGACCGGTCGGCGGAGCAGCCGGCCGCGGAGAGCGTGGTGAGCAGCACGGTGACGGCGAGCAGACGACGCATGTTCTTCTCCTGACCGGGGTGGCCGATCCTGGACCGGGTGGCCGGACCGGCGAGGTCCCTCCCCCGACACATTGCCGGGGAAGGGACCTCGTCAAACACTGGGCCGGTCAGACCGTCAGGGGCGGGTACGCCGGCGCGCGCCGCCCCGGCGGGAGCGACGACGGCCCGAACCGCCCTCGGCGCTCTCCTCGTCGGCGTCGCCGTCGGCGAGCGCGTCCGGGTCGTCCGCGGCGGCCAACCGGGCCGACTCGCCCCGCTGGGCATCGGAGACCGCTGGCGCGGCAGCCGCGTCCGATTCGTAGCGGGACAGGTCGTACCCCATGGTGTCCTGGTAGTCCGCGTCCGTTTCGGCGCTCGTGTCGGTCTCGATGACCTCGACCGTGGCCCGCTCGGCCGAAGCGCTCTTGCGCGCCCGGCGACGCGAGGACGCGCTGCCCTGCTCGGCGGCGGCCGGAGCGGCGGCGGGGGCCGACGAGGCGACCGCCTTGACCTTCTCCCCCGCCCCAGCGGCACGGGGCTTCTCCGGCACCGGCTCGGTGTGGATGATGACGCCCCGACCCTTGCAGCACTCGCAGGTCTCGCTGAACGCCTCCAGCAGGCCCGCGCCGATCCGCTTGCGGGTCATCTGCACCAGGCCGAGCGAGGTGATCTCGGTGACCTGGTGCTTGGTGCGGTCCCGGCCGAGGCACTCGGTGAGCCGGCGCAGCACCAGCTCGCGGTTCGACTCCAGCACCATGTCGATGAAGTCGATCACCACGATGCCGCCGATGTCGCGCAGCCGGAGCTGGCGGACGATCTCCTCCGCCGCTTCCAGGTTGTTCCGGGTGACCGTCTCCTCCAGGTTGCCCCCGGAGCCGGTGTACTTGCCGGTGTTGACGTCGATGACCGTCATGGCCTCGGTCCGGTCGATCACCAGCGAGCCGCCGGAGGGCAGGAAGACCTTGCGGTCCAGGCCCTTGATGATCTGCTCGTCGATCCGGTACTCGGCGAAGACGTCGCTGGTGCCGACGTGCCGACGCATCCGGTCGACCAGGTCCGGAGAGACGTGCGACAGGTACGACTCGACCTCGTCGTACGACTGCTCGCCCTCGATGACCAGCTCGCGGAAGTCCTCGTTGAAGAGGTCCCGAACGACCCGGATGACCAGGTCGGGCTCCTCGTAGAGCAGCACCGGGGAACCACCCTCGGTGGCCTTGGCCTGGATGTCCTCCCACTGCGCCTGGAGCCGCTTGACGTCCCGGGCCAGCTCGTCCTCGCTGGCGCCCTCGGCGGCCGTACGGACGATCACGCCTGCGCCGTCCGGGACCAGCTTCTTGAGCACGTCGCGCAGTCGCTTGCGCTCGGTGTCCGGAAGCTTGCGGCTGATGCCGGAGGCGTTGCCGTTGGGCACGTAGACCAGGTGCCGGCCGGAGAGCGCGATGTGGCTGGTCAGCCGGGCGCCCTTGTGCCCGATCGGGTCCTTGGTGACCTGCACCAGCACCGAGTCACCGGAGCGCAGTGCCTGCTCGATCGAGCGGGCACGCCCCTCCAGGCCGGAGGTGTCCCAGTTGACCTCGCCCGCGTACAGCACCGCATTGCGGCCCCGGCCGACGTCGACGAACGCCGCCTCCATGCTCGGCAGCACGTTCTGCACCTTGCCCAGGTACACGTTGCCGGCCATCGTGCCGGAGGAGTTGCGGGTGACGTAGTGCTCGACCAGCACCCCGTCCTCCAGGACGGCGATCTGGGTACGGTCACCGCGCTGCCGGACCGCCATCACCCGGTCGACCGCCTCCCGGCGGGCCAGGAACTCCGACTCGCTGAGGATCGGTGGCCGCGTACGCCGCTGCTCCCGGCCGTCCCGCCGGCGCTGGCGCTTGGCCTCCAGCCGGGTCGAGCCGGACACGCCCTGCACCTCGTCGACGGTCCGACGCGGCTCGCGGATCTTGACCACGGTCGGCACGCCGTCGTCGGCCGCGCCCTCCGCGTCGCCAGCGCCCCGGCGACGACGACGCCGGCGACGACGGGTCAGCCCGTCCCCACCCTCGGACTCCTCGTCCTCGTCGCCCTCGGCCTCGACCTCGGCGGTCTCCTCTTCCTCGGCCTGTGCCGCCTCCTCGGACTCCTCGTCCTCGGCGTCGTCGGCACCGCCCTTGCCCCGGCCCCGACCCCGGCGGCCACGCCGCCGGCGACGGCGCGCGGCGGCGCTGTCCTCGTCGTCCTCATCCGTCTCGGCCTCGTCGGCCTCGTCGGCCTCCTCGGTCGGCTCCTCCTCGGCCTCGATCGCCTCGACCGGCTCCACCGGCTCGGCGTCGCGGCGACCGCGCCGCCGCCGGCGGGACGGCTCGGCGGCCTCTTCGACGGCCAGCTCCTCGGCGACCGGGGCGGGCTCCGCCGGTCGGGTCACCGGCACGGCGTCCGGCTGCGGCGCCATGAACAGCACGGTGGGCGCGGAGAGCGCCGCCCGCCGCCGGCGGGTCCGCGGCTGCTCCGGCTCGATGATCTCGGTCGGCTCGTCCGTGGTGCCGGCCACGGCCACGCCCGGGGGCACCTCGTCGGAGCGGTCCTGCGCACCACTGGTGCGGGCCGGCTCGACGGCGATCTCGCTCAGGTCGGGCCCGGTCGGTGTCCCCTCGACGGCAACCGGCTCCTCGACGGCGGTGGCCGGCTCGGCGGCGGGCTCCTCGACGGCGGCCGGGGTGGCCTTCTTCCGCCTGGTGCGGGTCACCTTGACCGGCGGAACCACCTCCGCGGAGGCTTCCTCGGCGGCAGCCGCGACCAGCGGCTCCTCGGCGGTCGTCTCGACGGCGGTGGCCTTACGGCGGCGTCGGGGGGTCTTCGGCGCGACGTCCTGGTCACCGGAGATCGGGGCGAAGACCTCCGCCTGCGGTGTCTCGGCGCTGCCGGTCGAACCGGTGGACGCCTCGATCGGCGCGTCGGTCCGCTCCGACTCGTTGAGCGGTGCGGCCCGACGCCGGGTCGTGCGGGCACGCCGCACCGGAGCAGCGGGCTCGGCATTCTCCGCGCCGGCCGGCTCGGCACTTCCCGTGCCGGCTGGCCCGGCGCTCTCCGCGCCGGTGGGGTTGCCGACGGCAGCGCCGTCGGCGGTGGTGCTCTGGTCAGCGGTCTCGCCGGCCGGCTGTGAACCGGGCCGTTCGCCGCCCTCGGGCTCGTTCTCGAGCATGGACGTTCTCCAGTTCTGGCTGCCCCGGGCGCGGTTGAGCGCTGCCACGCAGGGTTGCCGCAAAAGTGTTTCCGCCGGGCACGCGTGGTGCGCGACCGCCGAAGTCTGCCTGCCAGAGCACTGACCGTCGGTCAGAGCCCAACGATGGCTGCCCCGTCGCGATCCGCATCCAACGGATCCACGATCGCACCCTGCGCGGTCAGCGTGCCCTGAGCCAGCCGGGTCACCCTCGGCGAGACCGGCGGCTCCAGGTCGGCCACCACGCGGAGGCCGGAAAGGACGTCATCGGGCCGTACGGACGGGGTGACCTGCCGCACGACCAGTTCGAGTATCGCACACGGTACGGCCGGCGCCCCGGAAGGCACCGGCGTCACTGCCAGGACATCGATCGATATCACAGCCGCTCGGGCGTCGAACGTCCGTCGGCCCTGCTTGGTCATCCGCTCGACGAGCACCTCGTCGGTGGCGGTGAAGGCGTCCACGGCGGCCCGCAGCACGGCCGAGTCGACCTCCGGCAACTCGATGTGCCAGTGCGACGCCTCGATCCGCTCCGGCAGGTTGCCGCCGACGGCGATCACGGCGTCCAGCACGTCCAGGCCGGGCGACAGCGCCGCATCCAACGCGGCTCGCAGCGCGGCCGGGTCGACCGGCGCCTGGAGACCGATCTCCAGGTACTCCGCCTCGCTGGCCACCCCGGTGGGCGCCGCGCTGGCGTAGGAGATCTTCGGGTGCGGGTGGAAGCCCTGCGAGAAGGCGACCGGCACGCCGGCCCGACGCAGCGCGCGCTCGAAGGCCCGGGCGAAATCCCGGTGTGAGGTGAACCGCAGCGGCCCGCGCTTGGCGTACCGGATGCGGACGCGCTGGACGATCGGCGCCTGCCCACCCTCCGGCTGTGGTTTCTTACTGATGGTCTTGCTCCTCGGAACTCAGCACCCGGTACGGGCGGGGCCAGCGCGATTAGGCGGTGGGGGTCTTCAGGCCCTTCAGGGGGGTCAGCGGGAGGAGCTTCTTGCCGGTGGGGCCGATCTGGATCTCGGTGTCCATCGAGGGGCAGACGCCGCAGTCGAAGCACGGGGTCCACCGGCAGTCATCCTGCTCGAACTCGGTCATCGAGTCCTGCCAGTCCTGCCAGAGCCAGTCCTTGTCGAGGCCCGAGTCCAGGTGGTCCCAGGGCAGGACCTCCAGCTGGTCACGCTGCCGGGTGGTGTACCAGTCGAGATCCACCCCGAACGCGGGCAGCGTCTCGGCCGCGGCCTGCACCCAACGCTGGTAGGAGAAGTGCTCGCTCCAACCGTCGAACCGGCCGCCGTTCTCCCAGACCTTGCGGATCACCGAGCCGACGCGGCGGTCGCCCCGGGAGAGCAGCCCTTCGATGAGCGACGGCTCGCCGTCGTGGTAGCGGTAGCCGATGGCCCGGCCCAGCGAACGGTCCGCGTTGATGGCCTGCTTGAGGATCTTGAGCCGGTGGTCGATGACCTCCGGACGGTCCATCGAGGCCCACTGGAACGGGGTGTGCGGCTTCGGCACGAACCCACCGATCGAGACCGTGCAGCGGATGTCCTTCGAGCCGGTCGCGGCCCGACCAGCCCTGATCACCTCGTGGGCCATCTCCGCGATCTCGAGGACGTCCTCGTCGGTCTCGGTGGGCAGGCCGCACATGAAGTAGAGCTTCACCTGCCGCCAGCCGTTGGTGTACGCGGTGACGACGGTGCGGATGAGGTCTTCCTTCGACACCATCTTGTTGATGACCTTGCGGATCCGCTCCGATCCACCCTCCGGAGCGAAGGTCAGACCGGTACGACGACCGTTGCGCGACAACTCCTGCGCGAGGTCGATGTTGAACGCGTCGACCCGGGTCGACGGCAGCGACAGGGAGACGTTGGTGCCCTCGTACTGCTCGGCCAGGCCCGAGCACATGTCGCCGATCTCGGAGTGGTCGGCCGAGGAGAGCGAGAGCAGGCCCACCTCGTTGAAACCGGAGAACTCCAGCCCGTCGCGCACCATCTGCCCGACCGTGGTGATCGACCGCTCCCGCACCGGGCGGGTGATCATGCCGGCCTGGCAGAACCGGCAGCCCCGGGTGCAGCCCCGGAAGATCTCCACCGCGAACCGCTCGTGCACCGTCTCGGCCAGCGGCACGAGGGGCTTCTTCGGGTACGGCCAGGCGTCCAGGTCCATCGTCGTGCGCTTGTGCACCCGGAACGGCACGTCCGCCCGGTTCGGCACCACCCGCTGGATCCGGCCGTCGGGGAGGTAGTCCACGTCGTAGAAGCGCGGCACGTAGACGCTCTCGGTGCGGGCCAGCCGCAGCAGCAGCTCGTCGCGGCCGCCCGGGGAGCCCTCGGCCTTCCACTCCCGGACGATCGCGGTGATCTCCAGGACCGCCTCCTCGCCGTCGCCGAGCACGGCGGCGTCGATGAAGTCGGCGATCGGCTCCGGGTTGAACGCGGCGTGCCCACCGGCCACGATCACCGGGTCGGCGTCGGTGCGGTCGGCGGACAGCATCGGGATGCCGGCCAGGTCGATCGCGGTGAGCAGGTTGGTGTAGCCCAGCTCGGTGGAGAACGAGATGCCGAACACGTCGAAGTCGCCCACCGGCCGGTGCGCCTCGACGGTGAACTGCGGCACACCGTGCGTGCGCATCAACGACTCCAGGTCGGGCCAGACCGCGTACGTCCGCTCGGCGAGGGTGTCGGGCAGCTCGTTGAGCACCTCGTAGAGGATCTGCACGCCCTGGTTGGGCAGGCCCACCTCGTACGCGTCGGGATACATCAGCGCCCAGCGCACGGTCGCCGCGTCCCAGTCCTTGACCACCGCGCCCAGCTCACCACCGACGTACTGGATGGGCTTGGTGACCTGCGGGAGCAATGGCTCCAACCGAGGCCAGACGGAATTGGTCGCGGCCGCGCGCGGCGTCGTGGACGGGGCACTCATGATGCCCAAGGGTACGCGCCCGCCCGGTGGTGACCGCACGCACGCCGCCCGACGCCCCGATCGACGCCGATCGCCGGCGGCGCCCCCACTCCGACGCCCGGTCGGCAGCGGTGGCGACGCGGTACTAACCTCGGACCGGCGCGAGAGGAGATTGCCGCGATGCCGGAGCCCCAGCCGGGAGCAGGCCGGCCGGACGACGGGAGCACCCCGGGCACGGAGCCGGACCGGGATCCGGCGGTCGCCGACGAGTCGGCCTCCCCATCCGTACCGCCGGAGCAGCCGGACCCCTCGGACCAGCCGCAACCCTCGGACCGACCGGAACCACCGACCGACCAGACCGCCGATCCGGCGGATGGACCCGGGCCGGCGGACGAGCCGCGACCCACGCACGACTCCGGGCCGGCGGACGAGCCGCGCCCAGCCGACGGGCCCGCTGCCGACGGTACGGCCGAGGCCGCCACCGCTGCGGCCCCCGCGCCGAAGTGGAGTGGGTCCGCGCCGGTGCCACCCCCGCTGCCGCGCCGGCGGGCCTGGGGCGAGTCGGCCGAGCCGACGCCGCCGCAGCCCATCCCCGCCCAGCCGCCGGAGCACCAGACCCCGGTCGACCCGTGGGCCGGTGTGGACACCGGCAGCTGGGATCTGCCGCACGCCGAGTTGCCTCCGCTGCCCCCGACACTGTCCTACCCGACACCGCCGCAGACCCGGCAGTGGTCCGGTCCGCCCGCTCCCCCGGTCGGGCCGCACCCGCTGCCGGCCGCACCGCAACCGCCGCCGGTCGCCCGGCCGGTGTCCACGCCGCGGCCGGTGTCGCCGCCACTGCCAGCATCGCCGCCACGGCCGGTATCGCCGCCCGCGGTGCCGAAACAGCGCCGGGGTCGACGGACCGTCGCACCGCCCCCGGTGACACCGCCGCCGGGCTGGCAGCCCCCTCAGGGGTACGTGCCGGTCAAGGTTCGCCGGCGCCGCCGCTGGCCCTGGTTGCTGCTGCTCACACTGGCGTGCTGCTGCGGCTGCCCGGCCTACTACGGGACGCCGATCGCGTCCCAGTACCCCGCACAGGCGGCACTCCCCGAGCAGGTGGCCGACCTGAGCCTGCGCCGGGACGACCGAAGCGAGACCGACGCGCGGCGCCTGAAGGACGAGATGCGACAGCAGCATCTGCTGGCCGAGGACACATTCGCCGGCATCTACTCCACGGCCGACGGGAAGCGGGTGACGATCTTCGGGGACACCGGCTTCCGGTGGAACCCGGAGGGCGACGCGGATTCGGAGATCACCCGGCTCAGCGAGCGTTACAAGCTGGGCACCCCGGAGACGGTCGACACCGACGTGCGGGGGCGGCACGAACGCTGCGCCGTCGGCCGGTCCGCCGGCTCCGAGGTGGTCGTCTGCACCTCGGTCGACCACGGCAGCATGGCCACCGGGGTCTTCGCCCGACTCTCCGTCTCGGACAGCGCGGCGCTACTGGACACTCTCCGCGCCCAGATCGTCACGCCCAAGCAGAGCTGACCCGAGGTCGGTCAGTCTTCGCGGGTCGGGTCCGGGTGGGCGCGCGGCGGGGCGTAGCGCGGGACGTACTCCTGGCCGGTGAGCTTCTGGATTTCGCTCATCACCTCGTCGGTCATCTGACGCAGCGAGGTGCGGTCGCTCGGGCGGCCGGTGAAGTCCAGGGGCTTGCCGAACCGGACCGTGATCTTGGCCGTGCCGGGACGGGGCACGCGGGTGCCGATCGGCTGAGCCTTGTCCGTGCCGATCATGCCAACCGGGATGACCGGCACACCGGCGGAGATCGCCAGCCGGGCCGCGCCCGTCCGACCCCGGTACAGGCGCCCGTCCGGTGAGCGGGTGCCCTCCGGGTAGACCACCACCAGATCGCCGCCCTGAAGCGCCGGAATCGCCGCGTCGAACGCGGACAGCGCCGCCCGGCCGCCAGCCCGCTCGACCGGGATGGCACCCAGACCCGTGAGGACGAACTTGGAGATCGCACCCTTCACGCCGGTGCCCTTGAAATATTCGGACTTCGCCCAGAACGCCAGGTGCCGGGGCACCACCGTGCCGAGGAACAGCTCGTCGGCCACCGAGAGATGGTTGCCGGCGAAGACCGCGCCGCCGGTCTCCGGCACGTGCTCCAGCCCTTCCACGGTCGGGCGGAACGCCAACCGCAGCGTGGGCCCCACCGTGAGCTTGCCGATGGTGTAGAGCAGGGGCACTGGTCCTCCGGCGGTCGTGGATGCACGGGCGGTGTCACGTTAGCCGACGCCCACCCGGCGCCCATAGCGGGTGGCCGGCGTCGCCGTGCCGGGGACGGACGGGTCGACATCGACCAGTCCGTCCCCGGACCTCACTCAGACGCGGCGGACGGCGACCGTCACCCGGTCACCCTCGCCGACCTCGCCGGCGAAGCCGTCCACGCCCTCGGCGAAGTCGACCGAGTCGGCCAGCACCTCACCGGCGACGAAGTCGAGGTACGCGGCGACCGCCGCACGCACCTCCTCGGACGCCGACACCGTCACCACGATCCGGTCCGAGACGTCCAGGTCGGCATCCCGGCGGGCCTGCTGCACCACCCGGACCACGTCGCGGGCCAGCCCCTCGGCGGCCAACTCCGGGGTGACCTCGGTGTCCAGCACCACCACGCCCTCGCCGCCCGGCAGTGGCGCCGAGTGCTCGGCGTCGGCGGCGACCAGGCGCAGCTCGTACTCGCCCTCGGCCAGGGTGACGCCAGCGGCCACCGGGGCGCCGTCGACCAGCTCCCACTCGCCCGCCTTGACCGCCTTGATCACCTGCTGCACCTGCTTGCCGACGCGCGGGCCGAGCGCCCGGGGCACCACCGTCAACACCTGCTCGCAGTACGCGGACAGCTCGGCGCTGAACTCCACCGCCTTCACGTTGACCTCGTCGGTCACCAGGTCGGCGAACGGGCGCAGCTGCTCCGCCGCCGGCGAGGCCACGGTCAGCTTCGACAGCGGCAGACGGACCCGGAGCCCCTTGGCCTTGCGCAGCGACAGCGCCGCCGAGGCCACCGCCCGGGTGGCGTCCATCGCGGCGACCAGGTCGTGGTCGGCCGGGAACTCGCTCGCCTCCGGCCAGTCGGTCAGGTGCACCGACCGCTCCCCGGTCAGGCCACGCCAGATCTCCTCCGCGGTCAGCGGCGCGAGCGGCGCCACCACCCGGCAGAGCGTCTCCAGCACCGTCCACAGCGTGTCGAACGCGTTCGCGTCGCCGGACCAGAACCGGTCCCGGGACCGACGCACGTACCAGTTGGTCAGCGCGTCCAGGTAGGAGCGGACGGTGGCGCAGGCGCCGGAGATGTCGTACGCCTCCATCTGCGCCTGAACCGTCGACACCAACTCGTTCGTCTTCGCCAGCACGTACCGGTCGAGCAGGTGGGTGGAGTCGGTCCGCCGTCGCGCCTGGTGCCCGTCCGCGTTGGCGTAGAGCGTGAAGAAGTACCAGACGTTCCACAGCGGCAGCAGCACCTGCCGGACGGAGTCCCGGATGCCCGCCTCGGTGACCGCCATGTCGCCGCCGCGCAGCACCGGCGAGGACATCAGCATCCAGCGCATCGCGTCCGAGCCGTACGCGTCGAAGACGTGGTAGACGTCCGGATAGTTGCGCAGGCTCTTGGACATCTTGCGCCCGTCCGAGCCGAGCAGGATGCCGTGGCTGAGGCAGTTGCGGAACGCCGGCCGGTCGAACAGCGCGGTGGCCAGCACGTGCATCGTGTAGAACCAGCCGCGGGTCTGCCCGATGTACTCGACGATGAAGTCACCCGGGTAGTGGTGCTCGAACCAGTCCGCGTTCTCGAACGGGTAGTGCACCTGGGCGAACGGCATCGAGCCGGACTCGAACCAGCAGTCCAGCACCTCCGGCACCCGGCGCATCATCGACTTGCCCGTCGGGTCGTCCGGGTTGGGGCGGACCAGGTCGTCCACCGCCGGCCGGTGCAGGTCGGTCAGGCGTACGCCGAAGTCCCGCTCGATGTCGGCGAGCGAGCCGTAGACGTCCAGTCGCGGGTAGGTCGGGTCGTCGGACTTCCACGCCGGGATCGGCGAGCCCCAGAACCGGTTCCGGCTGATCGACCAGTCCCGGGCGTTGGCCAGCCACTTGCCGAACGAGCCGTCCTTGATGTGGCCGGGCGTCCAGTTGATCTGCTGGTTCAGCTCGACCATCCGGTCCCGGAACTGGGTGACCGCCACGAACCACGACGACACCGCCTTGTAGACCAGCGGGGTGTCGCAGCGCCAGCAGTGCGGGTACGAGTGGGTGTAGGTGTCCTGCTTGAGCACCACCCCCCGCTCCTTGAGCTCCCGGATCACCGGCTTGTTGACGTCGAAGACCTGCTCACCCTGGTACGGCGGGACCAGCGCGGTGAACCGCGTGTGGTCGTCGACCGTGACGACGGTGGGGATGCCGGCGGCGTTGCAGACGTTCTGGTCGTCCTCACCGAAGGCGGGGGCCAGGTGCACGATCCCGGTGCCGTCCTCGGTGGTGACGAACTCCGCGCCGAGCACCTGGTAGGCGTTGTCGCCGGCCTGCTCGACGAGGAAGTCGTACAGCGGCGTGTAGCGGCGCCCGACCAGGTCCCGGCCGTACACCGTGCCGACCTGCTCGTAGCCTTCCAGCTCCTTGGCGTACGCGGCGAGCCGCGCGGCACCCACGACGTAGCGGTCGCCGTCGCGGTCCAGCACCGCGTACTCGATGTCCGGGCCGACGGCGAGCGCCAGGTTCGACGGCAGGGTCCACGGCGTGGTGGTCCAGACGCCCAGCTTGATTGGCCCGCGCACCAGCTCCGGCGCGGACTCGTCGGCGGTCAGCCCGAACCAGACGCTCAGCGTCGGGTCGTGCCGGTCCCGGTAGACGTCGTCCATCCGGGTCTCGGTGTTCGACAGCGGCGTCTCACAGCGCCAGCAGTACGCGAGCACCCGGAAGCCCTCGTAGATCAGACCCTTGTCGTGCAGGGTCTTGAAGGCCCACATGACGCTTTCCATGTAGTCCAGGTCGAGGGTCTTGTAGTCGTTGGCGAAGTCGACCCAGCGGGCCTGCCGGTTGATGTACCGCTCCCAGTCCTGGGTGAACTCCAGCACGGAGGTGCGGCAGGCCTCGTTGAACCGGGCCACGCCCAGGTCGATGATCTCCGCCTTGCTGGTGATGCCGAGCTGCTTCTCGGCCACCACCTCGGCGGGCAGGCCGTGGCAGTCCCAGCCGAAGCGCCGCTCGACGTGCCGGCCGCGCATGGTCTGGTAGCGCGGCACCACGTCCTTGACGTAGCCGGTGAAGAGGTGGCCGTAGTGCGGCAGGCCGTTGGCGAACGGCGGGCCGTCGTAGAAGACGTACTCGTTCTTGCCGTCGTCGCCGGCCGGGCGGGCCTCGACCGACGCCTCGAAGGTCTTGTCGGCCGTCCAGTGCTCCAGCACCCTGCGCTCGACCGCGGGCAGGTCCGGGCTCGCCGGGACACCGGCGGCGGTCGGGTCGTGCAACGGATAGGCCATCGGGGGTCGCTCTCCTCATGCAGCTCACTCAACGTGGGTCTGCGAGGACGAGCCGTCCGGGGTACGCCTGGAACGGCGCTCCCGTGGCCCGCGGTACCACCCCGCTTGGCGGTCAGGATCGACCGCCCGCTCATTGCCGGCTGTGACGGGCCGCACCCGTCCGGTTCTACTGGGCCGGTTGCCCGGCTGTTCTTCCGGAGGCTCACCGGTGATGGCCGGGTCATCGCCTTACGGTGCTCAACGATACTCGACCCGCCCACCGGCGCGCCGCCGAGTAATCCCGCCCGCCGACCGACCCCAAGGCTGGCCGGTGATCCGGATCGAGCTGGACGAGCCCACGCTGGCTCGTACCCGGATCGCGACCAGCCCGCTGTGGGAGGCCAAGTGCAGCCTCTATCTGCTCGACCGGTACCCGATCACTCGGAGATCCTCGCGGTCTCGTACCAGCCCGGGGCGCTCAAGGTCTTCGAAGCCGAGTCCCGCCGCCGAGCCTCCCTCGACACCCTCCGACCGCCGGGGCCGGGGTCGGGGCCGGTCCCCTGGTCGATCATGAGGTTGACGGGTGAGTGGATCACTTATCCACCCGCCAACCTCATGATCAACGCGGTGGGGTCAGGGGGCTGGGAGGGTGGTGGACCAGAGGGAGGCGCCGTCGCGGTCGCGGAGGTGGACCGTCAGGGCCTCCGACTTTCCGTCGATGGAGACCTCTCCGAAGTGCTGGAAGCCCTCCGCCGGCGAGGTGTTCGCGTGCGGCGGGGCGTGCACGAACGCCGCCTGCGGGCCGAACGTGCCGTCCAGCGCGTTCGGGCCGAACGCCCCGGCGTGCGCGGGTCCGGAGACGAACTCCCAGAACGGCGTGAAGTCGCCGACCGCCGCGCGGGACGGGTCGTAGTGGTGCGCGGCCGAGTAGTGCACGTCGGCGGTGAGGAAGACCATGCCGGTCACCCCGGCGCGGTGGGTGGCCCGCAGCACCTCGGCGAACTCCAGCTCCCGTCCGGCCGGCGCGCCCGGGTCGCCCTGCGCGACACCCTCCTGCGCGGTCGGGCCGTCCGGCACCACCACGCCGATCGGCAGGTCGTTGGCGATCACCTTCCAGGTCGCCGTGGACCGCTTCAGCTCCCGGATCAGCCACTCCCGCTGCGCGCGGCCGAGCAGACCACGCTTCGGGTCGGCGTACGTGTTGCCGTCGTTGGGGTCCTTGTTCGTCCGCATGTCGAGCACGAACACGTCCAGCAGCGGCCCGTACGAGATCCGCCGGTACATCGGCCCGTCGTCCGGCACCGGCAGCCACTCGCCGAACGCCTGCCGGGCCCGGGCGGCGAGCACGTCCACCCGCCGCTCGGTGTAGCGCGGGTCGTCCAGGATCTCCCCCGGGTACCAGTTGTTGAGGACCTCGTGGTCGTCCCACTGGTTGATCTGCGGCACCGCCGCGTTGAACGCCCGCAGGTGCTCGTCGAGCATGTTGTACGCGAACTGTCCCCGGTACTCGGTCAACGTCTCGGCGACCTTGCTCTTCTCCGGGGTCACCAGGTTGCGCCAGATCCGCCCGTCGGGCAGGGTCACCGACTCGACCAGCGGGCCGTCCGCGTACACCGTGTCGCCGCTGCACAGATAGAAGTCCGGCCGGGTCTCCCGCATCGCCCGGAAGATCGACATCCCACCGAAGTTCGGGTCGATCCCCCAGCCCTGCCCGGCGATGTCGCCGGTCCAGACGAACGTGACGTCGCGCCGCCGGTGCCGGCCGGGCGCGGTGGTCAGTGTCCCGGTCAACGGCTCGCTGACCAGCCCGTGCCGCTCCAGGCTCTCCACCCGGACCCGGTAGTGCAGCCGCTCGGCGTCCGGCAGCCCGCGCAGCCGGACCTTGCCGGTGAAGTCGCCGGTCGGCGCGAGCACCGGCCCGCGCAACTGCCGCGCACCACGGAAGTCCGGCCGACGGCTCACCTCGACCAGCATCCGGCCCGGCCGGTCGGCCCGGGTCCAGACCAGCGCCGAGTCCGCGGTCGCGTCACCGCTCTGCACGCCGTGGGTGAGCACCGGGCGTCCCGCCGGGCGCCACGCCGGTGCGGCGCCCGCGCCGACCCCGCCCAGCAGAGCACCGCCGGCGACTCCAGCTCCGGCCACCAGGCCAGCGCGCAGCAGAGTACGTCGATCAAGCTCGGTCATGCTTCCTCCCGATCATCGGTTGACCCCGTCGGTCTACCGGCCGGAGATGGCCGCGACCGCGTGTCCGGGTGACGCCGGTCGGAACGCCGGTTAGCCGGACGGCACGGGGCATGACTCACGCGGCTTGACCAAGGTGAAAGGTTCACGCAAACTTCGCCGGTGCGTTCGCTTCGGTACGACGAATTCCAGGCCATGCGTCGATTCCCCGCGCTGGACGGGCTGCGGGCGCTGGCCGCGGTCATGGTCATCGCCTTCCACTACGGCGGCCAGTCCTGGGCGTGGCTGACCGGCTGGATCGGCGTACACCTGTTCTTCGTGCTCTCCGGCTTCCTGATCACGACACTGCTGCTGCGCGAGGAGCACCGCTACGGGAAGGTCTCGCTGCGCGCCTTCTACCTGCGGCGGTTCTTCCGGATCATGCCGGTCTACCTGTTGGTGCTCTTCCTGTACTGGGGGCTGGCCCGGGTCAACGGCACGGCCGATTCGGTCGAGCGGGGGATGAAGTACTACCTGCTGTTCCTCAATGAGCTCCTGGAACCGAACGCACCGTTCCTGCACTCCTGGACGATCGGCATCGAGCAGAAGTTCTACCTGTTCTGGCCCGCCATCGCCTTCGTGGCGGTCGCCGCCGTCTTCCGCCGCCGCCTGCTGGTGACTCTCTGCCTGCTCGTCCTCTTCATCGCGCTGATCCCGCCGGACATCGCCTGGCTGAGCTGGCCCATCCACTACGTGGCGATCCTGCTCGGCTGTCTGACCGCGATCATCATGCACAACCCCCGGGGCTTCGCCCTGGTCCGGCCACTGACCCACCCAGCGACCGCCACCGTCGTCATCCTGGCGTTCGTCGTGGTCCAGGTGTGCGTGCAGTTCTGGCCCACCCGCCTGGGTCAGGAGGCGTTGATCGGCACCTACGCGGCCGCGACGGCGGTGCTTCTGCCCGCTCTGCTCTCCCGCAGCGTGCTCGCCCGTGGGCTGGGGTTGCGGCCACTGGTCTTCGTCGGCGAACGCTCGTACTCGCTGTACCTGATCCAGGCCGTCGCGGCGCGGGCGGCGGCCGGGCTGATGCCCGCGATCGCGCACAAGAGCACGGCCTTCTTCGTGGCCACGACGGTGGTGGCACTGCTCGCCGCGGACCTGATGTACCGGTGGGTCGAACTGCCCCTGATCGAGGTGGGCCGACGGCTGGCCGCCCGGGTGACCCGACCCACTCCGCGCGGCGGCGACGCCGGCGTGGACGCGGCCGCTCTGGCTGCCGCGGCGGAGCGGACCCCTCCCCCGCACGAGGTGCTGGTGGACAGCGCCCCGGCGGCGCGCGGCTGACCCCACCCCGATGGTCCCGGCGGCATGAGCAGGGTCACAGCCGTCGACTGTCACGGCACACCCCGGCTGACTCGTCGTGACGGTGTCGGACTCATCAGGGAGGTAGTTGTGCAGCGGATGAACGCGGCCGAGGTGGCACCGAAGGCGTACCAGGCGGTGCTGGGGCTGGAGAAGTACGTCCAGGCGAACGTCGACCACACCGTCCTCGAGCTGGTCAAGCTCCGGGCGTCGGTGCTGAACGGGTGCGCGTACTGCGTCGACATGCACAGCCGGGACGCGCTCGCGAACGGCGAGTCGAGCCGGCGTCTGTTCGCGGTGTCCGCCTGGCGGGAGTCGTCGTTGTTCGACGAGCGGGAGCGGGCCACGCTGGCGCTCACCGACGCGGTCACCCGGCTGGGCGAGCACGGGGTGCCGGACGACGTGTGGGAAGCCGCCGCGAAGGTCTGGTCGGAGAAGGAACTGGCCGACCTGGTCGTTGCGATCGCCACAATCAACGTATGGAACCGGCTCGCGGTGACGATGCGGGCGGAGACCCCGGCAGAGGTGTGACAGCCGAGGCGGCAGAGGCGGCCGGTGCGCTCCAGGCGCACCGGCCGATGCTGCTCGGGCTCGCCTTCCGCCTGCTCGGCAGCCGGGACGACGCGGAGGACGTGCTCCAGGAGGCGTACCTGCGCTGGCTGGGCGTGGACCGGTCGACGGTGGACGAGCCGCGCCGTTTCCTGTCCCGGGTGGTCACCCGGCTGGCCCTGGACCGACTGCGCGCCCGACAGGCGGCACGCGAGACGTACGTCGGGACGTGGCTGCCGGAGGCGGTGCCGACCGAGCCGTCGCCGTTCGGACCACTGGATCGCGCGGAGCTACGCGACACGCTGTCCACCGCACTGCTGCACGTGCTGGAACGGCTCACCCCGCCGGAGCGCGCGGTGTACGTGCTGCGCACCGCCTTCGACCTGCCGTACGCCGAGATCGCCGAGATCCTCGACCGCACTCCCGCCGACTGCCGGCAACTGCACCACCGGGCGGCCGCCCGGGTACGCGTCGAGCAGCGCCGGTTCACGGCGACCCGGCTCGAACGGGAACGACTGCTCGACGCGTTTCTGTCCGCCGCTCGCGACGGTAACCTGGCGACCCTGACCAGCCTGATCGCCGCGGACGCCACGGCCTGGAACGACGGTGGCGGTCGGGCACGGGCCGCCCGCAACCCGATCACCGGCGCAGAACGCGTCGCCCGGTTCTTCGTCGGGATCTACGGCCCACGCCACCGGTGGACGGGGCGCCGGATGGAGCTCAATGGGGAGCCCGCCGTGCTGATCACCCGCGGGGACGGCAGCCGGTACACACTGACCGTCGCCGCGGCCGGCGACCGGATCACCGAGATCTACGTAGTCGGCAATCCGACGAAGCTGCCGCCGACCGGCTGACCCCGGTGGCGGCAGCTTCGTCGAAGCGCGGGTCAGCCCAGCTCGGGGAACCAGAGCGCGATCTCGCGCTTGGCGCTGTCCGGTGAGTCGGAGGCGTGCACCAGATTCTCCCGGTTGGACAGCGACAGGTCGCCCCGGATGGTGCCGGCGGCGGCCTTGCGCCCGTCCGTCGCACCGACCAGGCCGCGCACCACGTCGATGACCTGATCGCCGGAGAGCACCAGGGCGACCAGCGGACCGTTGGTCATGAAGTCCTTCAGCGGCGGGTAGAACGCCTTGTCGACGTGCTCCGCGTAGTGCTCGTCGGCGAGCGCGGCATCCATCGTCCGGCACACCAGCGCGTCGATCCGCAGCCCCTTGCGCTCGAAGCGGGAGAGGACCTCGCCGACCAGGCCGCGGCGGACCGCGTCGGGCTTGATCAGAACGAGGCTGCGCTCATCCGGGCTGTTGCTGGACACGCTGGGTTCCTCCTGTACGCGCTGAACGCTCGGGCTCGGTACGGTCAGCCTAGCGACCCGGTCCCGGCGCCGGCGCGGCGGCCGGTCTTTCCCCCGGTGGCCGATCCGGCCTAGCCTGGCCTTGACCCTCGGGAGGTCCACTGTGGCGAATGGCGGGAACCGGACCATCGCGCCGGTACGCAAGCTGATCGGCGCGGTGCTGGGCACCGTGGCCACCTTCGTGGTCCTCTTCGGGCTGGGCATGACCAGCTGGGCCATCGTGGCGCTCGGGGTCGCCCTCCTGGTGCTGGCGATCGCGCTGGCCACCGTGCGCGGCGGTGGCCGCACCTGGGTGGTCGGCGTCGGGCACGTGCACAGCGCCTCCGAGCCACCAACCCAGTACGCTTTCGGCCGCTGCGAGCTGCAACTGGTGATCGACGCGCCCGGGTTGCCGCCGCGCTCCAAGAAGATCATCGAGCCACGGGTGCCGGTCTCCAAGTGGCCGTCGCTGGGCCAGACCCTGCCGATCCGGGTCGCGATCGACGACCAGCGGCACGTGAAGGTCCTCTGGAACGAGGTGCGGACCCATGCCGAAACCGCTGCCGCCGTCGCTGACCTGCCGCCGGAGTTCGCCGACGTCGACCCGATGGACGAGGTGCTGATCCAGCAGGACGCCCCGCCGTGGGCGGACCGCGCGCCGGACGACGACTTCCGTGACCCGGACGGCCCTGGCCCGTTCCGCGATCCCCTCGGCCCCGATCCGCTGCGCCCCGACCCGATGCGTGGCGATCCCCTGCGCGGCGACCCTGTGCGGGGCGACTCGGGCGGTGCGGCGGAGGAGCGCGAGCCCGTCGTGGTGCACCACAGCCCGGCCGGGGGGCCGGTGGTGCTCGAAGGCGTGCTGGTCGAGCAGCAGAGCGGCGGCCTGCCCCGGCGGGCGACTCCCGCACCGCGCTCGCCGGCCGAGGAACGCTTCGACCAACCCACCGACGATCAGGTCGACCCACCACGGGCGGCCCGGTCCGCCCCGCCCGGTGTGACGGACCCACTGGACCCGCTCGACCTGCCGCTGGACGATCCCACTCCCGCCCGCGACGCCCGAGCGACGGTCACCGCCGAGGAGCTCGACGAGGCGATCTTCGGGTACGAGCCGGAGGCCGCCGCCGACCCGACCGGCCCGATCAACGGGGTGGGCCTCACCCTGCTGGTCACCGACCTGTCCCGGTCGCTCGACTTCTATCGCGGCATGCTCGGCTTCACCGAAGTCGACCAGGGCGCCGGCAACGCGGTGCTCGCCTCCGGCACGACCCGGCTGGTGCTGCGCGAGGTGACCGGAGCTGCGCCGATCAGCCGTCGGCTGGTGCACGTCAACCTCGAGGTGAACGACATCGAGGCGGCGTACGGGCGGCTACGCGATTCGGGCGTCCGCTTCACGTACGCACCCCGGGTGGTCAACCGGGGCACCAGGCTGGAGGTGTGGGCCGCCGCGTTCCGCGACCCGGACGGCCATGGCATCGCCCTCACCCAGTGGCGGGAACGCGCCGACGCCTGACCGCACGCCAGCGCCTCGGACGGCCGATAGGAGTCAGCCGAGGATCACCCGGCGGACGTGCAGCGCGTACGCCCACACGAGGGCGAAGATGACACCCAGCGCGAGCAGCGACCAGTGCAGCAGACCGGCCAGCAGCAGCAGACCCTGGAGGACCGTGCCGGCGTTCCAGGCCCAGGGGCGACGCATCATGCCGGCCAGCAGGATGGCGGCCACCGCCAGGGCCACCACGACACCGATCGCGGTGCCGCTCAGGTCGCCGCCGACCACCCGGATCGGCTGGATCGCCAGCAGCAGCACCAGCGCCTCCAGGCTGAGCGTCCCGGCGCCGAGGCCGCGTACCGCCCGCTCGGGGTTGCGCAACCCGGACCGCCGCGGCTGCCCCGCCGGCGACTCGGCCGCGGGCTCCTCGGCCTGCGGGTCCCGCTCCGGGCTGGTCATCGCTTCAGCAGCCGACGGGCGTCGGCCACCGTCACCACCGACCCCGTGATCAGCACCCCGACCCCGCTGAGTTCCCCGGGGACGTCCTCCTCGGCCATCGCCACCGCCAGCTCGATGGCGTCCGGCATGTCCTCGGCGATCGCAACGCGGTCCTCGCCGAAGACCTCGACGGCCAGCGCCTCGAGGTCCGTCGCCGGCAATGCCCGCGGCGACGAGTTGGTGGTCAGCACCAACTGGTCGACGACCGGCTCCAGCAGCTCCAGCAGGCCGGTCGCATCCTTGTCGGCGAGCACGCCCAGCACCGCCACCAGCTTGCTGAACGCGAACTCCTCCTGGAGCGCGGTGACGGTCGCGGCCATGCCGTGCGGGTTGTGCGCGCCGTCGAGCAGCACGGTCGGCGCGTTGCGGACCCGCTCCAGCCGGCCCGGGGAACTGGTCGACGAGAAGCCCTCCCGGACCGCCTCGATGTCGAGCTGCCGCTTGGCGCCGGCACCCAGGAACGCTTCCACCGCGGCGAGCGCCACGGCGGCGTTCTGCGCCTGGTGTGCGCCGTGCAGCGGGATGAACACGTCGTCGTAGACGCCGCCGAGCCCCTGCAGACTGAGCACCTGGCCGCCGACCGCGATGGCCCGAGTCAGCACGCCGAACTCGGTGCCCTCCCGGGCGATCGTGGCACCCACCTCGGCGCAGCGCTCCAGGAGGGGACGGGCCGCCTCCTCCTCCTGCGCCGCCGAGATCACCGTGGCGCCGGGATGGATGATGCCGGCCTTCGCCAGCGCGATGTCCTGCAGCGTGTCGCCGAGGAACTCGGTGTGGTCCAGGCCGATCGGGGTGATCACGCAGACCCCGGCCTGGATCACGTTGGTGGCGTCCTCGGCACCGCCGAGGCCCACCTCGACGACCGCGATGTCGACCGGCGCGTCGGCGAACGTGGCGAACGCCAGCGCGGTGGTCAGGTCGAAGTACGTCAACGGTTCGTCCGACCGCGCGTCCACCAGCTCGGCCAGCGGCTTGACCTCCCGGTACACCGCGGTGAACCGCTCCTCGCTGACCGGCTCACCGTCCAGGCTGATCCGCTCCCGGATGGTCTCCAGGTGCGGGCTCGTGTACCGGCCGGTGTGCAGCCCGAACGCCCGCAGCAGCGAATCGATCATCCGCGCGGTGGAGGTCTTGCCGTTGGTGCCGGTCAGGTGGATCGACGGGTACGCCCGCTGCGGGCTACCGAGCAGGTCGAGCAGCGACTCGATCTTGTCGAGCTCGAAGACCATGCGGGTGAAACCGCGTGCGTTCAGCTCGGCCTCGACGGCGGCGAATTCGGTACGGTCGGTCACGAGGACAGCGTCTCCAGGGCAGTGTCGATCCGGACCAGGTCGGCCTCGGCGGTCGCCAGCCGGTCGCGGATCTTCGCGACCACCGGCTCGGGGGCCTTGCCGATGAAGGCCGGGTTGTCGAGCTTCGCCCGGGCCTGCGCGACCTCCTTCTCGGCAGCCGCGCGGTCCTTGGTCAGCCGGGCCCGCTCGGCGGCCACGTCGATCGAGCCCCGGGTGTCCAACGCGACACCGACCGCTCCGGGCATGGCCAGCGTCGCGCTGGCCTGGAAGTCGTCGCCGACCGGGTCCAGCCGGGCCAGCGAGCGGATCAGCGGCTCGTGGGCAGCGATGCCCGCGCCGGACAGTCCGTCCAGGCGGGCGGACACGCGCTGCGTCGGGCGGAGCCCCTGGTCGGAACGGAACCGACGGATTTCGGTGATCACCCGCTGCACGCTGATCAGCTCCACCTCGGCGGTGTCGTCGATCAGCGCGCGGTCCGCCACCGGCCAGGCGGCCGTCTGCACCGTCGCGCCGCCGGTCAGCGCGACCCACAGCTCCTCGGTGACGAACGGGATGACCGGGTGCAGCAGCCGCAGCAGCTGGTCCAGCACGTGCCCGAGCACCCGGCGGGTGGTCTCGGCCTGCTCACCGCCCTCGGCGAGCACCGACTTGCTGAGCTCGACGTACCAGTCGCAGACGTCGTCCCAGGCGAAGTGGTAGAGCAGGTCGCACACCTTGGCGAACTCGTACGACTCGAACTGCTCGTCGACCTCGGCGGTGACGTGCGCCAGCCGGGACAGGATCCACCGGTCGACGGTGGAGAGCTGCTCGGCGGCGGGCAGCTCGCCCCCGGTGTGCGCCCCGTTCATCAGCGCGAACCGGGTGACGTTCCAGAGCTTGTTGCAGAAGTTGCGCGAGCCCTGACACCAGTCCTCGCTGACCGGGACGTCCTGGCCCGGGTTCGCGCCGCGGGCCAGGGTGAACCGGGTGGCGTCGGCACCGAACCGCTCGATCCAGTCCAGCGGGTCGACCACGTTGCCGAACGACTTGGACATCTTCTTGCCGTGCTCGTCGCGAACCATGCCGTGCAGGGCCACCACGTCGAACGGCTGCTGGCCGTCCATCGCGTACAGGCCGAACATCATCATCCGGGCGACCCAGAAGAAGAGGATGTCGTAGCCGGTGACCAGGACGCTGGTCGGGTAGAACTTGGCCAGGTCCGGGGTCCGCTCCGGCCACCCCAGGGTGGAGAACGGCCACAGCGCGCTGGAGAACCAGGTGTCCAGCACGTCCTCGTCCTGGTGCCACCCCTCCCCGGTCGGCGGCTGCTCGTCCGGGCCGACGCAGACGATCTCGCCCTGCGGGCCGTACCAGACCGGGATCCGGTGCCCCCACCACAGTTGGCGGGAGATGCACCAGTCGTGCATGTTGTCGACCCAGGCGAAGTAGCGCTTGGCCAGCTCGGCCGGCTCGATGCGCACTCGGCCGTCGCGGACCGCGTCGCCGGCGGCCTGGGCCAGAGGCGCGGTGTTGACGAACCACTGCAGCGACAGCCGCGGCTCGACGGTCGTCTTGCACCGCGAGCAGTGCCCGACCGCGTGCACGTACGGCCGCTTCTCGGCCACGATCCGGCCCTGCTCACGCAGCGCCGCCACGATCGCCGGCCGCGCCTCGAACCGGTCCAGCCCTTCGAACGGGCCGGGCACGGTGATCACGCCCCGCTCGTCCATCACGGTCAGCGCCGGCAGGTCGTGGCGCTGCCCGATCTCGAAGTCGTTGGGGTCGTGCGCCGGGGTCACCTTGACCATGCCGGTGCCGAACGACGGGTCGACGTGCGCGTCGGCGACGATCGGGATGCGGCGGCCGGTCAGCGGCAGCTCGACCTCGGTGCCGATCAGGTGCTGGTAGCGCTCGTCGTCCGGGTGCACGGCCACCGCGGTGTCGCCCAGCATCGTCTCGGCCCGGGTGGTGGCGACCACGACCTCGTCGCTGTACCGGATGGAGATGAGCTCACCGTCGTCGTCGGTGTGCTCCACCTCGATGTCGGAGAGCGCCGTCAGGCAGCGCGGGCACCAGTTGATGATCCGGTTGGCCCGGTAGATGAGGCCCTCGTCGAAGAGCTTCTTGAAGATCGTCTGGACGGCGCGGGTCAGACCCTCGTCCATGGTGAAGCGCTCACGGTCCCAGTCGACCGAGTCACCGAGGCGCCGCATCTGACCGAGGATCGCCCCGCCGGATTCGGCCTTCCACTGCCAGACCCGCTCGACGAACTTCTCCCGGCCGAGGTCGTGCCGGGACAGGCCCTGGCTGGCGAGTTGACGCTCGACCAGGTTCTGGGTGGCGATGCCGGCGTGGTCCATGCCGGGCAGCCACAGCGCCTCGAAGCCCTGCATCCGCTTGCGCCGGGTCAGCGCGTCCATGAGCGTGTGCTCGAACGCGTGGCCCATGTGCAGCGAGCCGGTGACGTTCGGCGGCGGGATGACGATCGTGAAGGGGGGCTTGTCGCTGTCGGCGGAGGCCCGGAAGTGCCCGGCAGCTACCCACTGCTCGTACCGTCGCTGCTCTACCTCGCCGGGCTGATACTGGCCGGCCAGGGTGGGAACGTCGGGGCGTCGGGCATCGAGTCTGTCGGTCACCCGAGAAAGTCTACGGAGGGCTTCCGCAGACCCGACGTGCGCCACCTGCCATTCGCGTACGGTGTCGGCTATGTCCGACGCACATCTCACCGAGCGCCCGCTCGACGACGGTCGCGAACCGGTCGAGCTGACCGACGAGCCGATCCAGCTGAGCACCCGCGACACCGGGGGTGATCCCGACGCGCCGGAGGGTGGGTGGTCGCGGCGGCGGCGGATCGCCTGGTCGGTCGCGCTGGTCGTCGGCCTGGCCGGCGCGGGCGTGCTGGGAACCTTCGGCTGGCAGGTGGCGCAGCAGAAGGACACCCGACTGGGTACGCCCGACCAGGTCGCCGGCCTGACCCGGGACGACAGCGAGCGGGCGAAGAGCACAGCGGACTACCTGCGCAGCGGCCTCGGCGCCGACATCGAGCTGGACGAGAGCTTCGGCACCGTCTACCGCGACCCCGCCGACGACATGCGGTCGGTGCTCATCTTCGGCGGCACCACCCTCCTCTGGCAGCCGGAGCGCGACCTGGACAGCCTCTTCGGCCTGATGTCCGACGAGACCGGCAAGGTGACGGGCCTGCGTGAGTTGCCCGCAGGCAAGCTGGGCGGCGTGTTGAAGTGCGGCAGCACCAGCGGCGAGGGCGGCGACTTCGCGGTGTGCGGCTGGGCGGACCACGGCAGCGTGGTGATGGCGATGTTCCCCGGGCGGTCGGTCGCCGACGCCGGCGGTCTGCTCCGCGAGCTCCGCACCGGTATGCAGACCCGCGACTGATCCGCGCGGTGCCGTCAGCCGACGGCGTCACCCCGGTGTTGCTGCCTCGACGCAACGGGAGGCAGCAACACCGGTGAAACTGGGCGGATCTTCGGGTGGCTTCTTTCCGGGAAACGCAAGTAGGGCCACCCTCACGGGTGGCCCTACTTGGAATGATTGTCCGGCGGTGTCCTACTCTCCCACACCCTCACGAGTGCAGTACCATCGGCGCTGGAGGGCTTAGCTTCCGGGTTCGGAATGTGACC
>NZ_JBAKHW010000028.1:0-94549 GCF_036906815.1 Micromonospora sp. CPCC 205539
GGGCCGCGCGGCGCGGGGCGCGCGGGGCGCGGGGCGCGGGGCGCGCGCCCCGCACCGGGGGGCTTTAGCCGCGGTAGAGGCGGCTCACCGTCTCCGCGACGCAGACGGGCTTGCCGCCGCTGTCGCTCTCCACGGTGATCGAGGCGACCATCTGCACCCCACCCTGCACCGGCGACACCTCGGCGATGGTGGCGGTGGCCCGTACGGAGGCGCCGACCCGGACCGGGGCGGGGAATCGGACCTTGTTCAGCCCGTAGTTGACCCCCATCGCCACTCCCTCGACGCGGTAGAGCGCGCTGGCCAGCGCCGGAAGCAGCGACAGGGTCAGGTAGCCGTGCGCGATCGTGCCGCCGAACGGCCCCGCCGCGGCCCGTACGGGGTCGAGATGGATCCACTGGTGGTCGTCGGTGGCGTCGGCGAAGAGGTTGACCCGATCCTGCTCGATCCGCTGCCAGGGACCGGGGCCGAGGGTCTCGCCGACCGAGGCCGCCAGCTCGTCGATGGAGGTGAAGACTCGCATGTCAGGTGCCCTTCGAGCTAGAAGGCGTTGACGCCGGTGAGCGCGCGTCCGATGAGGAGTTGCTGGATCTGGCTGGTGCCCTCGTAGAGGGTGGCGACCCGGGCGTCGCGGAGGTATTTGCCGACCGGGTACTCGTCGATGTAGCCGTACCCGCCGAACACCTGCACCGCGTTGTTGGCGGCCCGGACGGCGGCCTCGCTGGCGAAGAGCTTGGCCATCGACGCCTCGGTGGCGAACGGCTGGTCGCGGTCGATCAGGTCGGCCACCTGCCAGACCAGCAGCCGGGCCGCGGCGGTGTCCACCGCGATGTTCGACAGCAGCTGTTGGACGAGCTGGTGGCCGGCGATCGGCTTGCCGAACTGCGTTCGCTGCCCGGCGTACTCGACGGCGGCGTTCAGGCAGCCCTGGGCGATGCCGACGCAGCCGGCGGCGACCGACATGCGGCCCTTGGCCAGGGTGGCCAGCGCCAGGCGGAAGCCGCCGCCCTCGGCGCCGAGGCGGGCGTCGTCGGGCACGCGGACCTCGTCGAAGCGCAACTCCCCGGTGGCCTGCCCACGCAGGCCAAGCTTGCCGTGGATCTCTCGCCGGGTCAGTCCCGGGCTGTCGGTGGGAACAAGGAAGGCGGTGATGCCACGGTGTCCCGGGCCGCCGGTGCGGACGAAGACCAGCGCGACGTCGGCGGTGGTGCCGTTGGTGATGAACATCTTCGTGCCGGTGAGCAGCCAGTCGGTGCCGTCGCGGACCGCGCGGGTGGTCAACGCTGCCGCGTCCGAACCGCTGTCCGGCTCGGTGAGCGCGAAGCAGCCGAGTGCGGCCCCGGTGCAGAGGCGGGGCAGCCATTCGGCCCGCTGCGCGGCCGATCCGTGCGCGGCGATCGACTTCGCGACCAGCCCGAGTGAGACCGAGACGATGCCGCGTACGGCCGAGTCTCCCCGGCCCAGCTCCTCCAGGATCAGGCAGTACGCGAGGTGGTCGCCCCCGGAGCCGCCGTCGGACTCGGCGATGGTCAGCCCCAGGAAGCCCAGGTCGCCCAACATGCCGACGATGGCCGGGTCGACCGACTCGCGACGGTCCCAGGTCGCCGCGTGCGGCACCAGTTCCCGGTCGACGAACTCGGCGGCGAGCCGGCGGACCGCCGCCTGCTCGGCGGTGAGATCAAGGTCCATGGCGAATAAACTAGCGGTGATAGTTTATGGCGTCCAGAGTCACCGGTCAGCGGCCAGCCCGACCTGCCGTTCGGCGGCGAACGCCCGGGCCAACTCGGTACGCGAGCGGATGCCGAGCCGATGGAAGACGTTGCGCAGGTGGTGGTCGATCGTGCGGGTGGAGAGGAACATCCGGGCGGCGATCTCCCGGTTGGTGGCGCCCTCCGCGACCAGCTCGGCGATCCGCAGTTGCTGGCCGGTCAAGAGCCGCGCCGCGGGCAGATCCGGTGGCCCGACCGACTCCCCCGCCGCGCGCAGCTCGGCGGTGGCCTGCTCGGCCCAGCTCGCCGCGCCGAGCAGGATGAACGACTCGCGGGCCTGGTGCAGGTGCCCACGGGCATCACGGGGACGCCGACTGCGGCGCAACTCCTGACCGAAGAGCAGCTGGGTCCGAGCACGCTCGAACGTGCCGGCCTCCGTCGGATGCAGCCGCAACGCGGCCTGGAACTCCCGTTCGGCCTCGGCGCTACCCCGGGGTGCGAGCAGCGCGTGACAGCGGGCCGACAGGGCCCGGCGCAGCGGGCTGGCGGTGCTGCTGGCCCAGCGGTCGAAGACGGCCAGCGCGGCGGCCGCCGCCGGCCGGTGGGACAGGTGAGCCGCGGCCTCCACCAGGTACGGGGTCGCCATCACCTGGACGAGCACCTGCCCCCGGCCGGTGCCGAGGCGGGCCAGGGACGCCAGCCGGGTCGCGGCCTCGGCGTGCCGACCGTCGACCAGGTCGAGCACCGCGAGCGCCCATCCGGCGAGCGCGTGCGGGCGACTGCCCGGCGTGGGGGCCTCACCGATCTCCCGGATCCGCCGCAGGCTGGTGTCGCGGTCGGCGCGGACGGCGGCCAGCACGGCGAGCATGCCGAGGTGGACGTTGGCGCAGTTGACCTGGCCGGTGTCCCGGGCGACCCGTAGCCCGTCGCGGGAGGTCTCGGCCGCCGCCTCGTGTCGACCCAGCCAGTATTCGGCGATCGCTCGCAGCTCCAGCGCTCGGGACACCATGGACAACTCGCCCCGCTCCCGCGCGAGCGCGACGGCGCGTTCGGCGTGCCGGTGCGCGGCACCGTCCACGGCCACCACCAGGCCGGCCGCCGCCGCGCAGGTGAGCGCGGTCGGGGTCAACGCCGGGCCGGTCAACCGACCGCCCAGCACGACGGCTCGACGTAGTGCGGGGCCGGCTCGCTCGTGATCACCCCGCAGGGTCGCCGCCACCCCACCGACCAGGGAGGTCATCAGCTCGATCGCCGGCGGGTCGGTGGGGCGCCGCAGCATCCGCGCCCGGCGACCCACCTCCGCGTACCGGTACTGGTCACCGGCGAAGCAGACGGCCTCGCCGGCGCGCACCAGTGCGGACATGGCCAGGGCGCGGTCGGTGTCGGCCACCGCCCCGGCGGCGGCCAGCAGCGTGGCCGACGCGCCCGACGCGGCGTCGCAGCGCAGCTCCAACTCGCCGCGCAGCAGGTCGGCGCGCCCGGTGACGGCCGGATCCCCGGTGGTGGCGCGGATCCGGTCCAGCAGGAGCCGGACCTGATCGGGTTGGCCGGCGGCCCAGGCGTACCGGGCGGCGATCAGCAGGCGGTAGGCGGCAGCGGTCGGCTCGTCGCTGAGGTCGGCAGCCTGGCGCAGCGCCGCCGAGGCGGTGGCCCAGCCGCCCTCGCCGCCGGCCGCCGCCTGTTCCAACTCGGTGGCCAGGCCCGGATCGGCACCGACCGCAGCAGCGGCACGGTGCATGGCCCGGCGCAGTCGCTGCCCGTCGCCGTCGAGCACCTCGGCGAGCAGCCGGTGCGCCGCACGACGCTCGGCGAGTGGAGCAGTGGCCGCGACCATGGCGCGGGCCAACGGCTGGGGGAACGTGACACCGTTCGGCTCGACACGGACCAGGCCGGCGACCTCGGCGGGGGCGAGGGCCTCGATGGCGGCGCCGTCGGCCTCCGCCGCCCGGGTCAGGGTGGCGGGCTCCCCATTCTCGTCGAGCGCGGCGAGCAGCAGCACCCGCCGGGTGTCCGGCGCCAACCCGTCCAGCCGGGCACGGTACGCGCGACCCAACGCGCCATCGGCGGGCGGTGCGGTCGGCAGCGGCTCCTCCCCCCGACACTGACCGGGCGTGAGCACCTCGGCGAGGTCCACCAGCGCCTGCGGGTTGCCGCCGCCGACCGCGGCGAGCGTGGCCGCGACCGGCGCGCTGGGCCGTTCGGACAGCCGGTCGGCGAGGACGGCGGCGCTCTCCCGCTCGTTCAACGCCCGGAGCCGGTGCGCCGGTATCCCGTCAACCGTAGCGGTGACATCCGCGGTGAGCAGGACGGCGACCGGCAGGTGCCGGAGTCGGCGGGCCACGAAGGCCAGCACCTCGGCGGTCGGCCGGTCGCCCCGGTCGACATCGTCCATCGTGGCGAGCAGCGGGCGGTCCTCGCCGGCGGCGGTGAGCAGCCCCAGCACCGCCATGGACAGCGCCAGCCGGCGGTCGGGCGGGCAACCCTCCCCCGCCAGCGCGCGCCGCAGCAGGTCGCGCTGCTGCTCCGGCAGGGCGGTGGCCCAGTCGAGCACCGGGTCGAGCAGGCGTTGCAGGCCGGCGTACGGCAGCGCGGCCTCCTCGGCCAGCCCGGTCCCGGCGAGCAGGGTGCGAGCCTCGGCGTACCGGTGGGCGTAGCCGACCAGCGCGGTCCGGCCCGATCCGGGCTCTCCGTGCAGCAGCAGGGCCCCACCGCCGTCGGTCGCGCCGACGAGCAGACTCCGGACAGCTCGGCACTCGTCATCCCGGCCGCGCAGCACGGTTATTTGCACTCTTGATGCAGTAACCATGCATCCAGTGTTACCTATTGGTAACGGATTGGAAAGAGGCTGATGTCAGCCGGCCGACACCTCGGCCAGCAGGGCGCCGACCGTACGGGTCATCACCGCGCGGGCCTGGTCCACGCCCAACCCGAGGCCGTCGCGCAGCATGGACCAGGCCGGCCACATGGTCGCCGCCACCAGAGCGTTGAGCAGTTGCTCCCGACCCTGCCCGGCGCGCGTCAGCTCGGCGGCGAAGAGCAGCTCGACCTCGTCCCGGACCCGGTCGATGTGCTTGAGACGGTTGCGGTGCAACTGGTCGGAGACCAGCTCCCGCATCTGAGCGGCCCGCGCCGATGGCGCGATGAGCTGGAGCAGCCGGGCCCGTTGCCGGCAGTACGCGTCGATCCGCTTGGCCAGCGGCAGCGCGGGCGAGATCGGCCGGTAGGCGGCGTCCTGTTGGCGCAGCACCTCCGCACCGCTCGCCTCGAAGAGCGTCTCCATGTCCTTGAAGTTGGTCCAGAGCGTCCGCAGCGAGATGCCGGCGCGTTCGGCGATGCGCTCCCCGGTCGGCCGGAGGTCACCCTCGTAGATGAGCGCGAGATGCGCCTCGACGATGGCCGCGCGGGTGCGTTCGGCGCGGGCGGTCCGCCCGTCCACCCGCCCCGCGACCTCGACCCTGTCCATCCGCCCCCGCCTCTTCACCGCCACGACGCCCCCCGGCGCACCGACGAGTCTAGACAGGCGATGATCAGCGGCCCCCCGGCCACCGCCAGCGTTTTCATCCAGCTCGGCCGGTCAGCGTGATGCCGCCGTCGCAGACGATGGTCTGCCCGGTGATCCAGGAGGCGTCGGCGGACGCCAGGAAGGCGACCGCGCCCGCCACGTCCTGCGGCAGGCCGAGCCGCCCGAGAGGGTACGCCGCGGCGACCTCGTCCTCACGACCCTCGAAGAGCGCGGCGGCGAAGCGGGTCTTCACCACACCGGGGGCGACGGCGTTGACCCGGACCGTGGGGCCCAGCTCCGCGGCGAGGCAGGCGGTGAGGTGGTTGAGCGCGGCCTTGCTCACTCCGTAGAACGCGATGCCGGGCGACGGGCCGAGGCCGGCGACCGACGAGACGTTGACCACGCAGCCGCCCCGGTCGGCCATGCCGGCGGCGCAGACCTCCTGCACCCAGCCGAGCGCGGCGACGAGATTGACGTCGAGGATCTTGCGCGCCGCCGCCAGGTCCAGCCCGACCAGCGGGCCGTGCACCGGGTTGATGCCGGTGTTGTTGACCAGGATGTCCACCGGCCCGAACGCCTCACTGACCTGGCGCACCGCAGTGGCGCGGTGCTCGGCGTCGTCGGCGCGGCCGGGCACGGCCACGGCGTACGCCGGCCCACCCAGGGCGGCGACCGCGTCGGCCAGCGCCTCGGGCCGTCGGGCGGTCAGACCCACCCGGGCGCCTTCGGCCACCAACCGCTGGGCGATGGCGAGGCCGATTCCCCGACTGGCACCGGTGACGATGGCGACCCGATCCACGAGCCGGCCTGAATCTGCATTCACAGTGCAGATAGTAGGAGCGGCGATCGGTATCGGTCAACGCCTCGAGGCAGGCGGAACCCGCGCTCACGGTGGCGGATGTACGCACGGCTCCGACCGGACGCGGTCACGACGACGTGTCGCGTGACCACGCCCGGTCGACTGCCGGGTGTACGGGACCTCAGGAGACGGTCGGAATCCCGTTGGCCGGCGGCGGCGCGGGTGCGGCGGTGTACTCGTTGACCGGCCCGTCGGCCTCGTCGGTCTCGTACGCCGGCCCGAAGTAGCTCTGCACTCCCCCGGTGACCCGGCTCAGCCGCTGGCCGCCGTAGCCGGAGTGGTCCTTGTCGGAGAAGCGCAGCGGCACCAGGCCGGGGCCCTTGAAGCCACCCTTCTGCACGGCCTCGAGCAGCTTCTCCCGAGTGAGATCCTTGCCGGCGGCGAGCAGGGTCTGCACGAACAGGTAGCCGACCGACATGCCGTAGACGGTGTTCCCGTCGAACGGGGCGTCCCCGTTGTGCTCCTTATTGATCTTCGTGTAGAGCTGGATCCAGGGGTTCGTCACCTCGTTCTGCATGGGCAGATAGTTGGTGCCGACCATGCCCTCCAGCAGCGGAGCGGCCGCGCCGAGTTGCTTCGCCAGGGTCGGGTGGTCGGCGCCGACGTTCGAGACCAACCAGTTCGGCTTGAAGCCCAGCCGTGCGGCGGTGCCGACGGAGAGCGCCGTGAAGCCCGGCACCGTGGCGAGCACGACGACCTGGCAACCGGCCGCCTTGAACGCGCCGATCTGCGGCGCCACGTTGGTGTTGCTGGTGACGTACGTCTGCTTCACCGCCACGGCCGACGCGCCGAGCACCTTCTCCACGCCCGCCAGGCTGTCCCGGCCGAAGTCGTCGTCCTGACCGAGGAAGCAGAGCTTCTTGCCAGCCAGGTTGGCCTTCGCGTAGTTGGCGAGGATCTTGCCTTCGACCGTGTAGTCCGGGTTGAACCCGAACGTGCCCGGGTACTTGTCCGGTTGGTCCCAGCTGCGGCTGCCGGAGGCGACGAAGAGGTCGGGCACCCGGTTGCTCTTGAGGAAGTCGAGCACCCCGGTGTGCGTCGGCGTGCCCAGGCCGTTGAGGACGGCGAAGACCTTGTCCTGGAGGACGAGCTGACGCACCACCTGCTGGGTGTTCGCCGGGTTGTAGCCGTCGTCCATGATCTTGTAGGTGATCTTCCGGCCGTGCACGCCGCCGTTGGCGTTGACGTAGTCGAAGTACGCCTTCGTCGCCGGGGCGATCTTCGAGTAGCCGGCCGACGCCGGCCCGGTGAGCGGCATGTGGGTGCCGACGACGATCTCGGTCGCGGTGACGCCCGGCACCGACCCGCCGCCGGAACTGGGGCCGTCGTCGCTGCAACCGGCGGCGGCTATCAAGATGGCTATGGTGCTGGCGATCGCGAGACCGCGTTGTGCCGTGCGGTGCATGGGTGACACCGACCTTTCTCGGTCCGGTTCTCAGGTGAACGGTGTGGTGATGGTGGTGCGCCCGACCGAGGCCGGGCAGGGACAGCTCAGGAACGCCGGGCCGGCAACCGCGCCAGCAGTGCCCGGCCGAGGCGGGACAACACACCCTGGACGCCGCCGGGGGCGACGATCATGACGACGATCAGGGTGACTCCGAAGATCGCCAGCGGGAGGTTGCCCTCCAGACGCTGCGCCACCGCGGGCGAGAGGGTGAGCAGCTCGGTCGCGGAGTGGGTCAGGTCGGGCAACGCGACCAGCAGGACGGCCCCCCACAACGCACCGGCGAGACGACCGAGACCGCCGATCACCACGGCCATCAGCAGGAAGAGCGACAGGGTCAGCGAGAACGCGCCCGGCGAGACGCTCTGCGCGAGCACCGCCAACAGGGCGCCGCCGAGCCCGGCGGTCGCGGCGCTGACCACGAACGCGAGGACCTGGGTGCGGGCCACGTGGATGCCGGCGAGGCGGGCAGCCACCTCGTCGTCGCGGACCGCCCGGAACGTCCGCCCGTACCGACTGCGGATCAGGTTGGCCAGGAGAAGCAGCGCGAGCAGGGTGGCCGCGCCGGTGAGCCAGAGCTGCCACCGCTCGTAGGGGAAGTACACGCCGAGCGACGCCGGCGGTGGCTCCACGGGCACCGACAGCCCCTGCTCACCGTTGAAGACGCCGTCGAAGGTGACGGTCAGCGCCGGCACCACGACGGCCACCGCGAGGGTGACGCCGGCCAGGTAGGGCCCGCGAAGCCGGGCCGCGGCGGCGCCGACCACCGCACCGACGACCGTCGTGCTGACGATCGCCGCGCCGAGCGAGACCGCCAGCAGCCAGCCACCGGTCATCCCCCGGTCGGCGAACTCGGTCTGACACAGCGCCACCGTGTACGCCCCGGTGGCCATCAACGCGCCATGCCCGAGCGAGAGCTGGCCGTTGAGCCCGGTGAGGACGGTCAGCCCAGCGGTGGCGCAGAGGTAGGCCGCCACGGTAGCGAGCTGGAAGTTGCGGAACGGCTCGACGGCGTAGCTGAGCGCCAACAGCAGCAGCCCCGCGGCGAGCACGACGGCGAGGTGACGCAGCAGGGTGGAGCCGCGTCGCCGATCGGCCGGACGGTCGCCGCCGTCGGCCAGGCGCTGCTTCGGCGGCACTGCCGCCCGGGTGGCGCTCACACCCGCCTCGCCGCGACCGGGGCGAACAGCCCACCGGGACGGACCAGCAGCACCGCCAGCAGCAGGACCAGCACCGCGAGCGGGGTGAGGTCGCTGCCGGCGTAGCCACTGACGTACGAGAGCAGGAGCCCCACCACCAGACCGCCGACCACCGCCCCTGGTGGACTGTCCAACCCGCCGACCACCGCCGCGGTGAACGCCGAGACGAAGACCAGGTCCATGGCGTGCGGGTGCAGGCCGAGCTCGGTGGGGATGACCAGCATGGCGGCCAAGGCGCCGACCCCGGAGGCGAGTGCCCACCCGAGGGTCAGCATGCCGCCCACGTTGACCCCGAGCAGCCGGGACACCTCGGGGGCGAAGGCGGCCGCGCGCATCCGCAGACCGATCGCCGTGCGGGCGAAGGTCCACGCGAGGCCGCTGACCACCACGCCGACCGCCGCGAGAACGAACAGGTCGTACGGCGAGAGGACGGCGACCCCACCCACGGTGAGGGCGGAACGGCTGAACGGCGCCTCGGCGGGCCGGAACTCGCTGCCGTACGCCATGCCCAGGACCGCCTGGATCAGCAGCACCAAACCGAGCGCGACGATCACCGGGTTGAGGGGCGACGCGTGGTCGACGAAGCGCATCACCGCGCGGTCCACCAGCGCACCGAGGAGCAACCCGGCGATGATCGCGACCGCGAAGCCCAGCCAGTACGAGCCGGTCGCCGCGGACACGGTGTAGGCGACGTACGCGGCGGCGACGGCCATCGCCCCCTGGGCGAAGTTGACGACCCGGGCCGCCCGCCAGATGAGCACCAGGGCCAACGCGAACGCGGCGTACACCGCGCCCCGGGACAGGCCGTCGATCGTGAGGAAGACGAAGCGGTCCAACAGTCCTCCCTCCTGGGGGACGAAGTGGTCAGAAACCGAGGTAGGCGTGCCGAAGGTCGACGTCGTCGCGCAGTGTGGCCGCTGGGGCGGCGATGACGACCCGGCCGAGGGACATCACCACGCCCTGATCGGCGACGGCGAGCGCGCTGCGCACGTTCTGCTCGACCAGCAGCACGGTCAGGCCGGTGCTGTCCCGGAGTTGCCGGAGCAGGGCCATCGTCCGGGCGACCACCTTTGGCGCCAGACCGAGCGACGGCTCGTCGAGCAGCAGCAGGCGGGGCCGGCCCACCAGCGCCCGGCCGAGCGCGAGCATCTGCCGCTCGCCGCCGGAGAGCTGGTGGCCGAGGTTGCGCCGCCGGCGCGCCAACGGCTCGAAGAGCTGGTAGACCTCGTCGAGGGCGCGGGCGGCGTCGGCCCGGTCGCGCCGCCACAGCCCGCCGAGCCGCAGGTTCTCGTCGACGGTGAGCTCGTTGATCACGCCCCGCCCCTCCGGCACGTGTGCCATGCCGCGCCGGACGAGTTGCTCCACGGGCGTGCCGCGCAGCTCTTCGCCACCGAGGAGGACCTGACCGGAGGCCGGGCGGATCATGCCGGACAGGGCGCGCAGCAGGGTCGTCTTGCCGGCGCCGTTGGCGCCGACGACCGCGGCGATGGTGCCGGACGGGACGGCGAGGTCGATGGCATGCAGCACAGGCGCGGCACCGTAGCCGGCCACCAGCCCACGCACCTCGAGCAGGTCGGGCGCGCTCATGCGGCGTCAGCTTTCAATCGCGAATGCGGGGCTCGCAAACCCGGCTCACTCCTTGCGCTCATGCGGCGGCCTCGTCGACAGCGGCGCCGAGGTAGGCGTCGGTGACGGCCTGGTCGTCTCGGATCTCGTCCGGCGTGCCGGCGGCGATCACTCGGCCGAAGTCGAGGACCACCAGCTCGTCGCAGACGGCCATCACCAGATCCATGTGGTGCTCGACCAGCAGCACCGCGCAGGGATCGGACTCTCGCCGGGGCAGTTGCCGGATCAACTCGCCCAGCTCGGCGATGTCCTCTGCCCCCAGGCCCCCGGCGGGCTCGTCGAGCAGCAGCAGCCGAGGTCGGGCGGCGAGCGCGCGGGCCAGGGCGACCCGCTGGCGTACGGCGAAGGGCAGCGTGGTCGGCGCGGCCTCGGCGTGCTCGGCGATCCCCAGGTCGTCGAGGATGTCCAGGGCGTGCCGACGCAGTCGGACCTCGTCACGGTCGCTGTGGGGCAGCCCGAACAGGGCCGACGCGAAGCCGGCCCGGGCGGTGTGCGAGGCGCCGGTCATCACGTTCTCCAGGACGGTGAGCCCGGCGAAGAGCCCGGTGCCCTGCAGGGTCCGGGCGATGCCGAGCCGGGTCAGCCGATGCGGCCGTGGTCGCAGCGGCTGGTCGTCGAGAGTGATCGAACCCTCGTCCGGCGCGACGAAGCCACAGATCACGTTGAACAACGTGGTCTTGCCGGCGCCGTTCGGCCCGATGACGCCCACCACCCGGTTGGGTGGCACCCGCAGCGAGACGTCGTCGAGGGCGGTGAGGCCACCGAAACGCACTCCGATGTGGTGCAATGCGAGCCCGCGCTCCATCACCCATCCCTCTGTCGTGGCGGGTGTTATTTACACTCGCAGTGTACATTTCTCGGGTTCCGCGTCAATACCTTCGATGCCTCCCCGCCTGCACGCGGACGGGGCGGCCGCCATCGGCGGCCGCCCCGGGATCACGCTCAGGAACTCGGGCAGGTGTTGCGGTACTCCTCGATCTGCAAGCCGCTCGGGCCGGGGCAGAGGAACTGCTCGTAGCGGGTGTCGTCGTCGACGAACCGCTTCAACCAGGCCACCATCTGCCGCGCGGTCGGCGTGTTCACCGACTGCGGGAAGAAGTGGCTTGCGTTGTTGAGCTCCAGGTACGCCTTCTCGGCGGACGACGGGATGCTGTTGTAGAACGGCACCGAGTGCGACGAGACCGGCGCGACGGTGTCGCTCTCGCCACCGATGATCAGCGTGGGCACCCGAAGCTCGGACCAGCTCTTGTCGGTGTTCCACGGTGCCAGCGGCACCGCGGCCTGCAACGAGGGCCGATCCGAGGCCGCCTCCAGGGTGCCGCCGCCGCCCATCGAGTGACCGGCCACCGCGAGCCGGCTGCTGTCGATCCGGGTACGGACCGAACTGCGCTGGGTCAGGTAGTCGAGTGCGGCGAGGAGCTGCCGGCCACGGCTGTCCGGCTGGTCCAACGTGCTGTTGGTCTCGATGCCGATCACCACGAAACCGTGCGAGGCGAGCCGCGGCCCGAGCCAGCTGATGCTGGACCAGTACGCGGTGAAGCCCGGCGAGATGGCGATGGCGCCGAAGGTGCCCTCGCTGGTGCTGGTCGGGTAGTAGATGACGCCGCCGCCGAAGCCGGAGACGCTCAGCGCGGACACGCTCTGCGAAGCGGTCGCGAACGGGCCGCGACTCGCCTCCAGGATCGCGGTGGTCGGGTTCGGACCCCGCTCGTACGGGCCCGCCGCCTGCGCGGCGCCGGTGGAACCGGCCAGGGCGCCGCCGGCGGCCAGGGTGGCGGCCAGCACGAGCCGGACGGCTCTGGCTGCCACGGAACGGGGACGGGTGGTGGTTGGTGACGACACGTCGGGCACTCCCTAGAGTCGAGAAATATCGACATGCGTCAGTTTTGGCCTCTACACCGGCCCACGCATCGGTGAAATCACCAGTCCCGGCCTCGGCAGCATTCGCACCGCTGTGACCCAGACGCTGGCATTGGCTGCGTTTTGCCCGTCTGACCTGGGGTAGGGGGCAGATGCCTGCCCATCAATGCTCCATGGAGGGTCTCGTCCAGTGGATTCCAGCAAGCCCGCCAAGGCGGTCAAGAACGCCGTGAAGACAGCCTCAGAGAAGATCGCCGACGTCCTGACGCCCACGGTTCCCGGCGCACCGGGAAGCGCGCCCCCGACCGTCGAGGAGCCGACCGCACCGCACGACCCACTGCCGCCGAAGAGCGAACAGGGCGCTCCGCAGACCCGCACACCGACCGGCGCGGAGACCGACACACCGACGACCGCGAACGGTCAGCAGGGCGCCTACCTCACCACCGCGCAGGGCGCGCGGCTGCGCGACACCGACCATTCGCTCAAGGCCGGCTCGCGCGGTCCGACCCTGCTCCAGGACCACCACCTCCGCGAGAAGATCACGCATTTCGACCACGAGCGCATCCCGGAGCGCGTGGTGCACGCCCGTGGCGCCGGCGCACACGGCGTCTTCACCGCCTACGGCACCGCCGAGGGGGTCACGAGAGCCGGCTTCCTGAAGAAGGGGCGGGAGACCGAGGTCTTCGTCCGGTTCTCCACCGTCCTTGGTTCACGCGGTTCGGCCGACACGGTCCGCGACACCCGGGGCTTCGCGACGAAGTTCTACACCGACGAGGGCACGTTCGACCTCGTCGGCAACAACATGCCGGTCTTCTTCATCCAGGACGCCATCAAGTTCCCCGACATCATCCATGCTGGAAAGCCGCACCCGGACCGCGAGATCCCGCAGGCGCAGAGCGCCCACGACACCTTCTGGGACTTCGTCTCGCTGCACACCGAGGCGCAGCACCACACGCTGTGGAACATGTCCGACCGCGGCATCCCGCGCTCCTACCGGACGATGGAGGGCTTCGGTGTGCACACCTTCCGCCTCGTCAACGAGGCCGGTGACACCGCGCTGGCGAAGTTCCACTGGAAGCCCACGCTGGGCGTGCACTCCCTGACCTGGGAGGAGGCGCAGATGCTCGGCGGCATGGATCCGGACTTCCACCGCCGGGACCTGTACGACGCGATCGAGGCCGGCGCGTTCCCCGAGTGGGAGTTGGGCATCCAGGTCCTCCCCGACACCCCCGAGGAGACCTTCGACGGGATCGACCTGCTCGACCCGACGAAGATCGTGCCGGAGGAGCTGGCACCCGTGCAGCCGGTGGGCAAGCTGACCCTCAACCGCACGCCGACGAACTTCTTCGCCGAGACCGAGCAGGTCGCCTTCCACGTCGGCCACCTCCCACCGGGCATCGACGTCACGAACGATCCGCTGCTGCAGGGCCGACTGTTCTCGTACGTCGACACGCAGCTCACCCGGCTCGGCGGGCCGAACTTCGCGCAGATCCCGATCAACCGCCCGCACGCCCCGGTGAACGACATGCTGCGCGACGGCTTCCACCAGCAGGCCGTGCACGCAGGGGTCGCGCCGTACCGGCCGAACTCGCTCGACGGCGGTAACCCCTTCCCGGCAGGCGACGACGAGCACGCGTTCCTCGACGTACCGGTGACGGTGGCGGAGGCGCCCAAGGTACGGGCCAACCCGGCCTCGTTCGACGACCACTTCAGCCAGGCGCGGCTGTTCTGGCTGAGCATGTCGCCGGTCGAGCGGGAGCACATCATCCGCTCCTACACGTTCGAGCTCGGCAAGTGCTACCACCAGGCGATCAAGGAGCGGCAGCTGCAGAGCCTCGCCAACATCGACCCGGAGCTGTGCGCCCAGGTCGCCACCGGCCTCGGTCTGCCCGCCCCGGAGCCGACCGTGCCGCTCGCCGACGTCACGCCCAGCCCCGCGCTGTCCCAGGTCGGCAGGGAGTGGCCGACGGACGGTCGTACGATCGGGATCGTCGTCGACCCCGACAGTGACCTCGACGGCGTCCACCAGGTGCGCGCGGCCGTGTTCGAGGCCGGCATGGTGCCGCTCCTGATCGCCCCGCACGGTGGGATGGTGGGCGACCTGCCCGTCCAGCGGACCTTCGCGACCGGTCGATCGGTCGAGTTCGACGCGCTGCTGCTGGCCGGCGCGCCGGCGCCCGCGCCGGACGCGATCGGTGCCCGCGACGACAAGGCGGGTACGACGGACACGAAGACCGTGGATCCCCGTGTGCTGCTCCTCGTCGAGGAGTGCTGGCGGCACGCCAAGGCGATCGGCGCGTGGGACGACGGCGTCGCCGTCCTGCGACAGGCCAGGGTGACCGACACCCCGGGCGTCGTCACGGCGGGCTCCGGCGCGGAAGCTCTGACCGCCGTGCAGGGGCTGATGGCCGCGCACCGGGTGTGGGACCGTTTCCCGGCCACGGTCGCCTGAGCAGGTCAGTGACTGATGAGGGGCGCCCTCCCCGCGTGGGGAGGGCGGCCCTCGACCGCTGGGCGGTCACCGGCGCGACCACTCCTGGTTCTTGGCCCCGGCGGGGCAGGTCCGCCGCTCGCGCAACGCCCCGTTCGCGGCGCTCCCGTCGACCGCACCCACGCACAGGCCGCTGTGCGCGTTGACCAGCTGACCCTCCGCGTTCAGCGTGAACTGCTGCGCCGGCGTCGTGTTGCAGGTGGTGAGCTGGATCGGCGCCCCACTGTCGGTCGACGCGCCCAGGACGTCCAGGCACCGGCCGCCCAACTGCACACTCCGGTCCGGGCGCAGCGTCCAGACCTGGCTGGCGGCGCGGTCGTCGCGGCAGTCCCAGAGTCGCAGCCGGACCGGGTCCGGTGACTCCGGTGCGCTGACGTCCAGGCAGCGGCCGCTGCCCGAGCCGACGAGGTGGTAGCCCGCCGTTCTGGGCCGAGCGCTCGGCGTCACCGTACCCGTGGTGGTGTCGGGGTCGGGGCTCGCGGTGGCACCGTTCGGCGTCGGTGTCGGCGTCGACGACGCCACCGGCCGGAAGCCCGCGGTGATGACCCGAAAGGCGTCCAGGTTGGCCGCCCAGGCCGCCTCGGGGGTCGACCAGGTGATGCCGTAGCCCGTCTTCGTCGCCGTCGTGAAGCTGCGCTGCCGGGTGTGCATCGCGGTGCCGGTGTCGCTGGTGTGCACCCACTCCCAGTCGGCGGCCCTGAGCTGGTAGTTCACGGCCAGGATCTCGATCCGACGGTAGTCGCGGTACCGCCCGACGACGGCCGGGTCCTTCGCGCGACCGGTCAGCTCGGCCACGGGGTCGCTGGGGGGCTCGTCGGTCCGGCCGACCACGAGCCGCCGTTCGCCGTCCGGCTCCTCGAACTCGACCTCGTGCCCACGCCGGACGATCCGCCAGTCCCGGGGCGCTGGTACGGAGAAGCCGCTGCCGTCCCGGTAGACCGTCCAGGCGATCGTCCCGCCGGCCGCCCTCGGCGCCGAGCCGGGCCCCGACGACGCGTCCGGCCCGGCCGCGTCCACCATCTCGGCTCCGCTGCCGGCACCGGCGGGCGCCTGGTGGGTGGCCAGCGGGATGCCGATCCCCAGGCCGAGCGCCAGCATGGCCGCGACGCCGCCGATCAGCCAGGCGCGTCGACGCCCGTTGGCAGCCGTCGGCGCCGGGCCGTCGGCCTCCGGCGCGGGCGTCGGGATCAGGGGTACGGCCAGAGCCGCCTCGCCGGTCGGCGGGGGTACGAGCAGCCGCTGTGGCACGGTCGGCGCCGAATCCGGTGGAACGACTCCCCCGGACCGCGGCACCCCGACGAGCACCTCCCGGAGCAACCGCTCGGCGGTGTCGGCGTCCATCCGTTCCGCCGGGTCCTTGCGCAGCAACCCTTCGAGCACCGGCGCGAGCGGTCCGGCGTGCTGTGCCACGGGGGGCGGCTCGGTGACCAGCGCGGTGAGGCTCATCAGGCTGGACGGCCGGGCGTACGGCGACTGGCCCTCGACCGCGGCGTAGAGAGTGGCGCCCAGCGACCAGAGGTCCCCCTCCGGACCGACGGTGCCGCGCATGGCCCGTTCGGGAGAGACGTACGCCGGTGAGCCGAGCACGACACCGCTGAGGGTGAGGTTGACGTCCTCGACGGCGGTGGCCAGACCGAAGTCGGTGAGCACGACCCGACCGTCGGTGCCGACGAGGATGTTGGCCGGTTTGACGTCGCGATGCATGATGCCGGCGCGGTGGGCGGCGCGGAGCGCACCCAGCACGGCCAGCCCGATCTCGGCCGCCCGCACCGGCGCGATGGGGCCGTCGTCGGCGATCGCATCGTGCAGCGAGCGGGACGGCACGTACTCCATCACGATCTGCGGGTCACCGTCCACACCGACCAGCACGTCGAAGACCCGCACGGCGTTGGTGTGGTCGAGTTGCGCGATAGCGCGTGCCTCGCGCAGTGACCGGATTCGCAGTTCCTGTCGCGCCTCATCGGTCAGGCCGGGCGGCGGAACGATTTCCTTGATTGCCACATCCCGCTGGAGCATCCGGTCGCGGGCTCTCCACACCCGACCCATTCCGCCCTGGCCGAGAAGATCCAGGACTTCATACCGATCGGTAACAGGTAGTGGTGGATTCTGCGGCACGCGGGAGAGGGTACCCGGCCCGTGTCAGCCCGTTTACCAGGGACGACGCCAACCCATTTGTGATTCGGATCATCGCCACAGACCGAATCCATCGGGAATTCGCCTTGTGTTCACAGTGGCCCCGGACGGCCGCTTGGATCAGCCGATGTCGGCCAACCGCGGCAGCACCTCGTCGCCGAGGCGCTGGGCGAACTCCACCGGATGCCGGTCCGGCGTGACCTGCACCTCGCTGACCCCGAGCGCGGCGTACCCGGCGACCTCACCGAGGAACGCGTCGAGGTCGACGAGCGGCGATCGGCGAGCGACCACCGTCTTCTCGATGGTGTCGTAGTCACGGTGCTCGGCGGCGCAGTGCGTACGCAGCACGTCCAGCTTGCGCGCCACCTCGTCGGCGCCCTGGTCGCTGCCGAACAGGTTGCAGGCGTCGGCGTACCGGGCGACCAGGAGCAGCGTCTTCTTCTCGCCACTGCCACCGATCATGATGGGCGGGTGCGGGCGGCTCAACGGCTGCGGCGAGTTGATCGTCTCGGCGAGCTGGTAGTGCCGGCCGTCGAAGGGGCCGTCGTCATCGCTCCACATCTGCCGGCAGATCTGCAGCGTCTCCTCCAGCCGCTCGAAGCGCTCGGCCACCGGCACCACGGGCACGCCCAGGCCGCGCTGCTCCCGCTCGTACCAGGATGCGCCGATGCCGAGCCGCGCCCGACCGCCGGAGAGCACGTCGAGCGTCGACACGGTCTTGGCGAGCAGCCCCGGGTAGCGGTACATCACGCCGGTCACCAGCACGCCCAGTGTCATGCGCTGGGTCTTCGCCGCGACGTAGCCGAGCGTGGTGTACGCCTCCAACATCGGCTCCTCGGCCGCGAACACCGCGTCCATCTGGAAGAAGTGGTCCATCACCGTGAAGGACGCGACGCCGGCCTGGTCGGCGATCGTCGCCGCCTCGGCCAGGGTCGGTGCGATCGCCGCCGGCTCGGCCGGGGTCGAGTAGTTCCAGTAGTGCAGCCCGAGCTTCATTCTCGACACCTCCGGATCAAGCCTAGTGGCCACTGAGGGTCGACGCCGGTCGGGCGACATCATTACCTGTTCATGACAATTCGTGGATCGCTCGGGGATATCCGGCTGACACCTTCGAACGAGTGAGACGACAGCCGACTTCCACCATTCCCCGGCCCGGCGAGCACCCGCAGGTGCTGACGCGGGGGCGGACACAGCGCGCACAGTGGGCCGACGCCGCGAAGGGCGTCTGCATCATCCTCGTCGTTCTGTGGCACGTTGTCGTCAAGGACTACCTGCACATCGACTGGCACGTCGGCGTACCCGTCCCGGGCCTGTGGGGGACGCTGGGTGAGCAACTTCTGCCGCTGCGGATGCCGCTGTTCTTCACCATTTCCGGCGTCTTCGCGGCGAACGCCGTCCAGCGACCGTGGCGGGTCGTGGTCCGCAGCCGGATCGCCGGTTTCCTCTACCTGTACGCCGTCTGGCTGCTGATCCACACCGCGCTCCTCGCCATGGCCCCGGGCCTGGAGACCGACCGCGCCACGTCCCTGCTCGGCCTGCTGGAACAGCTCACCATCACGCCGTCCAACCTCTGGTACCTGTACGCCCTGGCGCTCTACTTCACCCTCGCCAAGGCGCTGCGCCGGGCACCCCGGGCGCTGCTCCTCGTACCGGCTGCGGCGCTGTCCGCTGTCGCCGCCGCCGGCCTGCTCGACACTCCGGGCAACCGCGGCGGCCTCTACCAGAACCTGGTCTTCTTCCTGGCCGGGCTCTACCTGCGGCCGCAGATCGAACGGTGGGCGGCCACCGCCAGCCGACAGAGGCTCGTGCTGACCTCGGTCGCCTACGCGGTCGTGCTCGCGGCGATGGCGGCGGCCGGCGCCCAGCGCTGGTTCGGTGTGTGGCCACTGGTGTCCGTCGTGGCGGTCGCCTTCGGCATCACCGCCGCGGCGCGACTGAGTCGATGGTCCACGCTGAGTGATAGCTTCGCCACACTCGGCCGTACCACCCTGCCGATTTACGTCATCCACATGCCGGTTTTGGCCCTGCTGCACCGTCTCCTGGCCGCGCGGATCTCCGGAATGGGCCAGGCCGGCCAGGGCATCGTGATCCTCGGTTACCCGATCATGTTGACTGGGCTCGTGATCGGAGTGAGTCTCGCAATCCATCGCGGCCTGCTGGCGGTCCGGGCATCCTGGCTGTTCGCCCTCCCCGGCCCCCGCCGGCCGGCACCTCGTCGGGTGGGGACCGCCGGATGAGCGGGTTGGCGGAGGCGGTGGTCGACCTCGGCGCGATCGCCGGCAACGTACGGACGATCGGGTCGGTAGCGGACACCGAGCTGATGGCCGTCGTGAAGGCGGACGCGTTCGGCCACGGCGCGGTGCCGGTCGCCCAGGCGGCGCTGCGCGCCGGCGCCACCTGGCTGGGGGTGACCTCGGCCACCGAGGCGCTGACCCTGCGCGCGGCGGGCATCACCGCACCCACGCTGAGCTGGTTGCACCGCCCGGACGACGACTTCGGCGCGTTGATCGTCGCCGGTGTCGACGTCGGTGTGTCCACGCCAACCCACCTGCGCGCGGTGGCCGACGCGGCGCACCGCCTCGGAGCGCCCGCGACGGTGCAGCTCAAGGCCGACACCGGCCTGTCCCGCAACGGGGCCGGCTGGGACGACTGGCCCGAACTGGTCAGCTGGGCCCGCAAGTTCGAGCTGGAGGACGCGATCCGGGTACGCGGGATCTGGTCCCACCTGACCGACGCGGACGTACCGGGAACTCCCGGCCTGGCGCGGCAGGTGGCGGCCTTCGAGGAGGCGCTGCGGGTCGCCCGTGGCGCGGGTCTCGACCCGGACCTGGTGCACCTGGCCAACTCGGCGGCCGCGCTGTCCGCACCCCGGACCCGCTTCGACCTCTGCCGGATCGGGATCGCCCTGTACGGCGTGGACCCGTTCGGCGCGGCCGGGCCCGGCGAGTTCGGGCTCCACGCCGCCATGACGCTGCGCACGACCGTGGTCAACCTGAAGCGCGTGCCGGCCGGAACGGGCGTCTCCTACGGGCCCGAGTACGTGACCGGTGCGCCGACCAGGCTGGCCCTGCTGCCGGTCGGCTACGCCGACGGCCTCCCCCGCGCCACCGAGGGCCGTGGCGCCGTGTGGGTCGCCGGCCGGCGCTGCCCGATCGTCGGGCGCATCGCCATGGACCAGTGCGTGGTCGACGTCGGCGACCTCCCCGTGTCGATCGGGGATCCGGTCGTGGTGTTCGGCCCCGACCGGGGCGACCACGCCCAGCCGACCGTCGTCGAGTGGGCGCGGTGGGCGGGCACCAACCCGCACGAGATTCTGACCGGCATCGGGGCCCGGGTGGCCCGCGATCACCTCGACGAAAGGGCGACGACCTCATGACAACCCGACTGGCAGTGCTGTACGGCGGGCAGAGCGGCGAGCACGAGGTGTCCCGCCGCTCGGCGGCGAGCATTCTCACCGGGCTGGACCGCGAGCGGTACCAGGTCACCGAGGTGCTCATCGGCTCCGACGGCGGGTGGCACGTCGACGGCCGCCCGCTGTCCCTCCCGTCGGCGCTGCGCGTGCTGCGTACCCAGGACGTGGTGTTCCCGGCCCTGCACGGCCCGTACGGCGAGGACGGCACCGTCCAGTCGCTGCTGGAATGGCTCGGCGTGCCGTACGTGGGCAATGGCGTCTTCGCGAGCGCGGCCGGCATGGACAAGGGCGTCACCAAGCGTCTCCTCGCCGCGGAGGGCCTGCGGGTCAGCCCCGGTGTGACGCTGCGCCCCGGCGAGGACCTGTCAGCCGACGACCGGCAGCGGCTCGGGCTGCCGGTCTTCGTCAAGCCCGCGCGGGCCGGCTCGAGCCTGGGCGTCACCAAGGTGACCGACTGGGCGCAGTTGCCGGCCGCGTTGGCCCTGGCCCGGGAGGCCGACCCGAAGGTGCTGGTGGAGCAGGGGGCCCGCGGTCGGGAGATCGACGTGGCCGTCCTTCAGCACCCCGACGGGCGGGTGCAGGCCGGTCCGCCGCTGGAGATCAACGTGACCGGCGCCGGGTTCTTCGACTACGACGCGAAGTACGACGGCGGCGCGGTCTTCCAGATCCCCGCCCTGCTCGACGACGCCACCACCGAGGTGTTCCAGGACCGGGCGATCCGCGCCTTCAACGCCCTCGACTGCCGGGGGTTGCTCCGGGTCGACTTCTTCCTGCCCGCGGAGGGGTCAGCCGAGCCCATCGTCAACGAGGTCAACACGTTCCCCGGATTCACCGCGGCGTCGCAGTATCCCCAGATCTGGCGGCAGGCCGGTCTGGAGTTCGGCACCCTGCTCGACATCCTGATCGCCGGCGCGCTGGCCGACGAGGGCCGGGTCCGGGCTGTCGGGTTGCCCCGGCAGGCTGAGCACGCGGCCGTAGGGGAGCCGGCACGGCCGCTCGCCCTGGGGTGAGCGCCGGCGGCGCCCCGGTCACTTGATCGGACAGGACCGGGGCGGTCGGACGCCGTCGGACCCGACGAGGGTGACCGGGGCGTACCTGGTCCCCTGACCGGTGAGCGCCGCGTTGTCCGCCACCGTGCAGACGATCTGTGCGGCCGCGATCGCCGACAACGAGGTCACCGCACCGTTCACCGTCACCGTGAGGCCGTCGGCCTTCGCCACCACCGGGGCGGTCGGGACCAGGCCCGCCGGCACCTCGCTGGTGAGCCCTCGGCCGCGCTCGGACTCGTCCGGACCTTCCGCCAACATCAGGAACGGGCCGTCCGCCAGCGCGCCGTGCGAGACCGCGGGCGCGGCGACGACATTGGTCGGGCGGATGACCAGCGCGAGTTGCCCGCGCCAGACCAGGTAGAGGTGGATGCCCTCGGACTGCCCGGCCTGGGCGGCGCTGCCGGTGATGACCGCGCTGGGCCGGACACCGCAGCCCGCCGTGAGCAGGGTGAGCAGGACCCCGGCCGCGAGCAGCAGCCGAGTCGCCCGGCGGCCGGTCACCGTACGCCTCCGGAGCCGGCGGGGTCCGCCGCCACCCGGGGCAGGCGAAGTGTGAACACCGCGCCGCCGGTCGGGCCGTTGCCCGCGACGAGGCTGCCCGGCTGCCCGGCGTGCCGGTGCAGGCGCGCGTTCTCCCACGCGATGGCGAGGCCCAGGCCGCTGCCCTCGGAGCGGGTCCGGGCGGTGTCCGCCTTGTAGAAGCGGTCGAAGACGTGCGGCAACACCTGCGCGTCCAGCCCCGGCCCGTGGTCGTCGACCTCGATGGTCATCCAGTCCTCCTCGGCCCGCAGACGTACGGACACCGGCTCGGCGCCGTGCCGGAGGGCGTTGCCGACCAGGTTGGCGACGATGACGTCCAGCCGACGGGGGTCGAGCCGGGCGACGACTCCCGGTGGCAGCTCCGTCCGGACCCGATCGGCCCAGCCGCGCAGCCGCAGGGTCGCGGTCACCGCCGCGGCCACGTCGACGTTGTCGAGGGCGAGGCGCGCGGTGCCGGAGTCGAACCTGCTGACCTCGATGAGGTCGTTGACCAGCTGGGTGAGGTTCTGCGTCTCCTGGCTGACGAGCCGGGCAGCTCGGCCGGCATCGCCGGGGAGCCGGTCCGCCTCCTCGTCCAGGACGTCGGTGACGGCCGTCATCGCGGCCAGCGGGGTGCGGAGTTCGTGCGACACGTCGGCCACGAACCGGCGCGCGTCGGCCTCCATCCGTCGCAGCTCGCCGACCTGCCGCTCGAGCGTCCCGGCGGTGTCGTTGAAGGTCCGCGCCACGTCGGCCAGCTCATCGGCGCCCCGGACCGTCAGGCGGGTGGTCAGATCACCCTCCCCGAGCCGGCGGGCGGCCTGGCCCAGTTCGCGGACCGGCCGCAGGACGCCTCGGGCGGCGAGCAGGGCCAGCAGGACCGCGAGGACCAGGGAGAGCCCACCGGTCAGCCACGCGAAGGTGGCGAGCCGATCGATGCTCTGCTGTTCGGGAGCGAGGCTGCGCACCGAGTAGACCTCCAGTCCGGACGGCACCGACGCACCGTCCGTACGGTCGAGTCGGAGCTGCGTCCCGATGACCAGTACGGGTTCCCCGTCGCGCGAGACGCGTTGCCAGGCGACGACGCCGCTCCCGACCGCCTGCCGCAACTGCGGGGTGAGCGGCTCGGGCGCCGCGGCATTCCCGGTCGACATGTCCCGGTAGACGATCACAGCGTAGCTCTCCCGGTTGGAGAGTTGCTGGGCCAACGTTTCGAGCTCCTCCTGGGTCGGCGGAAGCTCGCGTATCGGGTAGACCTTCGCGAGTTGGTCGGTCAACGACACCGCGGCGGCGTCCTGTGCCTGCTGCAGGATGACGGTCCGGGCCTGGATGTAGCTCACGCTGGCGACGACGGCCGTGGTGGTCACGCCCAGCAGAGCGAAGACCAGCACCAGCCGGACCCGCAGGCCCAGGGCTCTGCCGCCGGCCCAGCGCACCGTCACAGCGGCCCGAACCGGTACCCGAAACCGCGTACCGTCTGGATGAAGACCGGCACCGAGGAGTCATCCTCGATCTTGGCGCGCAGCCGCTGGACGCAGGCGTCCACGAGCCGCGAGTCGCCGAGGTAACCGTGCTCCCACACCGCCTCCAACAACTGTTGGCGGCTCAGCACCTGTCCCGGTGTGTGCGAGAGTTCGAGCAGCAGACGCAGCTCTGTCGGGGCGAGGCTGACCGGCAGCCCGCCCTTGCTGATCACCAGCGCGGCCCGGTCGATGGTCAGGGCTCCGTGCTGTTCCGGCCCGGACCGGTCGCCTCCCGTGCGCCGCGACTCGCCACCGGTCCGCCGCAGCACCGCGCGGATGCGCGCCTCGAGCACCCGGGCCTGCACCGGCTTGACCACGTAGTCGTCGGCACCGGCCTCGAGGCCCGCCACCACGTCCATGTCGTCGTTGCGGGCGGTGAGCATGATGATCGGCAGGTCGCCGAGCTGCCGGATGCGCCGACAGACCTCGAACCCGTCCATCCCGGGCAGCATGAGATCGAGGATCACGACGTCGGACGAGGCCGCGCGCAACCGTTCCAACCCCTGCTCTCCGGTGGCCACGGCGTCCACCGTGTGCCCCTGCCGGGTCAGCGCCAGTTGCAGGCCGTCGCGCACCGTCTGGTGATCTTCGATCAGCAGGACCTGGGACATGTCGCCAAGTATCGCATCATGAATTGATTCGGCCTTTTGTCGAGGTTCAGCGCTTGGACAGCAGGGAGAACGGGGTGGCGAAATCGGTCGATCGCACCAGAGACGCCGCGAGGCCCACAGCCAGCATCGTCAGCCCGGTCACCGCCACGATGGCGACGAGTGGTCCCCGCTCGACCGATGCGCTCAGACCGGGCACGACCACCAGGAGCACCCAGAGCAGCACGATCGACCCGACCGCGCCCTCGACCAGCCGGAGCCAGGTGGCGCCACGCTCCGGCCCGCCACGCGGTTCGGTGCCGGCCGGGTCGGTGGCACCGCCCAAGGCCGTCAGCGCGGCCGTGGCCAGGTAGAACAACGACACCCCCAGCAGTACGCCGCCGAGCGCGTCGCTGAACCGATGCCACCCCGCGATCATCGTGCCCGCGGCGATCACCGAGACACCCACCGCCCCCGGCACCGCCAGCAACCGTCGAGCCCACCCGGGCAGGACCAGCATGAACGCCAGCAGCAGGGCCGTCGCGACCGCGACGTGGCCGCTGGGAAAGCTGTTGTGGGTGGTCGAACTCGCGATCTGGAGGTCGGGGCGGGGCAGCACCGACTTCACCGCGCCGGCCACCAGCACCGCGCCGAGAACCATGCCGACGCCCACGACCCCCGCCACCAGTCGTCGGCGGAGCAGCCCCACCAGCAGCACCGCGCCGAGCAGGGCGGCCAGCAGCGTCGGGCTACCGAAGGTGGCGAGGACCGTCTTGGCCGGGTCCACCAGGACGGTCTCCTGCTGGTAGCCGCCGCCCCGCTCGGCACGGGGCAGGAGCAGTCCGTCCAGCCACTGGCCGGCTGGTGTGCTCAGGAACACCACGCCGGTGAGGCCCAGTGCGAGCAGGTGGCACAGGGCCGCTGCGAGCAGCCGCCAACCGAGGTGCGCCGCCTCCGCGCGCACCCGGGGCAGCGGTCGCGCCGGTCGCGGGTCGGGCGCCGGTCGGCTGAGGGGGTACGACGATCCGATGGACATGGCTGCCATGGTCGACCCGTCAGGTCCCGATGCCGTGCGCTGAATGTCATCGTTCTGTCACAGCTTTCCGGTCTCTTCCGGAAAACCGGACACCGGGGCAGACGTCCGACCCACCGGCCTGAACGGTCATTCACATGCTTACATGCAACTATGTTTTACCTGACCGAGATGATCATCCATTAGGGTCAGGACGCCGATCGATCGATGTTTCGGTCGGCAGTGCGAAAACCATCCGGAGTGAAGTGGGGAACCGGAAGGGGTTGGGGGAATGCACGAAATACCGGTTGCGTCCCTGGTCATCGGCATCGCGTCCTCGCCGGCCGAACGCCGACAGCTGGCACAGCTGCTCGGAGGGAGCGATGCCTTCCTGATCGTCTCGAGCGTCGAGCAGGCGCGGGAGTTTCTCGGCGTGGTCGAGATGCCGCCCGTCACAACGGTCCCGCCCGCCGCCCAGACGGTGCTCGCGGAGGCGGTGCAGAGCACACAGACGCCGCAACCACCACCGGACCTGGCCGTGGACTCCGACCGCCGCGTACTGCGGTGGCGCGACCAGGAGATCGACCTGACCCGGTTGGAACACGACGTCCTGCTCTGCCTGGTCGACGCACCCGGCCAGGTCTGGACCTACGAGCGGCTGCACCTTGAGGTCTGGGGCAACCGGCACCTCGGCCGAGGTTCGGACATGCACTCCGTGGTGCGACGCGTCCGCCGCAAGCTGGCCCGGCTGAACGCCTCGGCGACCATCCACGCGGTCCGCGGGGTCGGCTTCCGGCTCGCCTCGGTCTGATCGCCGGACGCGATCCGGCCCGCCTGGTCAGGGACCAGACGGGCCGGATCTGTGTACTACCGCTCAGAGGTCAGCACTTGACGGGTGCCAACGTGAAGTCCTCCACGGTGGGCGTGGTGGCGACGACCTTCGTCTGACGGGTCTGGGGCTTCCAGCCGTCCTTGGCGACGATCAGGGTGAGCGGGTTGTTGCGACGGTCCACCCACTGGGCGTACTTGCCCTGGGCATCGGTCGTGAAGGTCCACGACATCGCCCACGAGTCGACCTGGACCAACGCGCCGGCGATCGGCGAGGTCGCACCCTGGCAGTTGGTCCCGTTCACGGTGCCCAGCAGCTTGCCCCAGGTGCTCGGAGGCGTCGCCGTCATGGTGACCGCCACCGGCGCGACCGTGTACGGCGTGTTCTCCTTGATGCCGATCGCGCCGGAGTAGGTGCCCGGCTGGTCGACGTTCGCCGTCATACCGACGGTGACCGTGACCTTCGCGCCCGGCGCCAGCGTGACCGCCGTCTTGTCGATCGTCAGCCAGCTGACGTCGGCCGACGCCTCGGCGCAGTCCTCGAAGCCCGGCAGCGCCTCGCTGTCCGGTGCCGCGTTGAAGCTGCCGGACGAGCCGCCGACCTTGTAGAAGCCGCACGCCGCGCCGCCCCGGTAGCGGGCGGTGTTGGCGTTCGGCAGGTTGGACCACGAGCTGGTGCCCGGGTCGTAGGCGAAGCCGACGTTGCTGATGGCCCCACCCTGCGAACCACCGACGACCAGGAGCTTGCCGCTCGCGACAGCGAACGAGCTGGCCCAGTTGTCAGCCGGTGCATCGGCGATGGCGGTCCAGGCGTTGGCGCCCGGGTCGAAGGAGTAGCTCGCCTTCTGCGAGGCCGACCCGTCGTTGCCGCCCGTGCAGTAGATCGCGCCATCGATCCCGCCGCAGGAGGCGAAGGCCACCGACTTCGGGTAGTTGGCCAGCGTCTCCCAGGTGTTGGTGCCCGGGTCGTACGAGACGACGGTGTTCGACATCGGGGTACAGGCCGAGGTGGTGCAGCCACCGATGGCGTACAGCTTGCCGTCGACGACCGCCTGACCGGCCGCAGCTCGCGGCGCGGGGTTGGCAGCCAGGGTCGTCCAGGCGTTGGCCCCCGGGTCGTACGACCAGGTGGCACCGTCCGGGCCAGCGGCGGCCCAGCCGCCGGTCGCGATGATCTTCCCCTCCAGGACGCCCACCGTCAGGGCGTTACGGGCACCGGGAAGGTCGGCGATCGGCGTCCACGTCAGCGCGACCGGGTCGTAGACGTAGTTCTTCGCCGTGGAGGCCGAACCGTCGCCACCGCCGATCGAGTACACCTTGCCGTCCAGGTTCACCACCCGGTTGTCCATGATGTTGGTCGGGTAGTCGGTGATGTCCGTCCACGGAGCGGCCTGCGGGCCGGCCGCGGCGGAGGCCGCCGACGGTGCCTTGCCGGACGCCTTCGCGGCGACCGACGTCGGGACGTTGAGCCGCTGCTCCGGAGCGCCACTGGCGCCGAGGATCTGCTGCTTGGTCACCTTGGACCCGTCGGCCCGGAGGATCTCGAACCCACCGTCACGCTCACTGAACTCGACGTCGACCGGCGCCCCGCCGGTGTTGGTCACCGTGAACGTCTTGTTGGCCTTGCCGGTGGGCATCTTGACCGTCGCGCTCAACGCCGTCGGCACCACCGAGAGTCGACCGGCCGCGAGGACGAAGTTCGCGGTGGTCGCCCAGTCGGCCTGGACGTCGACCTGCTTGCTCTGGGTGACGTAGTTACTGGCCTTGGCGGTGAACTTGTGCGTGTCGGTCAGCGACGAGTACAGCCAGTAGAAGCCGTCCGGCAGCCCCGGGTCGTCCGGGGTCGCCACGGTGGTGGCCTTCTCGGCGGGACGGTCGTCGCTGGTGACGGTGGCACCGTTGATGTAGCTGTTGTCGTTCTTGTCGCGGACGTTGCCGACGACCAGACCGCCGTCGACCGGAACGCAGGTGACCTGGCTGCCGATCAGTACGTTGTCGACCTCCCACCACCAGCCGTACGAGCCCTGGTAGAAGTGGAACCGGACCTGGACCTGCGCCTTACCGGCGGCCTGCGGGATCGCGATCTCGCTGACCTTCGGTCCCCGGACGCTCGCCTCCTGGTGCAGCACGGTGGCCCAGGTGGCACCGCCGTCGACGCTGAGATCGACATCGGCGACATCCGAGCCGAGGTGGTAGTAGTCCTGGTTGAAACGGATCACCGGGGCCGTGACGGCGGTCAGGTTGACCACCGGGCTGACCAGTGAGCTGTCCTGGGTCCCACCCGAGCCGTAGTTGTCGCTGTCGATCATCGCGAAGTTCCCGTTGCCACCGGTCAGGTTGCCGCGGTCGCCGTCGTCGGTGAACTTCCAGACCTGGCCGTTGCCCTTGTTGTCCACAACGGACCAACCCGCCGGCGTGGTCGGGCCATCGAAGGTCTCGTACTCACCGTCGGAGCCGTTCGTGTAGCCGGGGGCCGTCGTGCAGGCGGTCGTGTCCACCGGCACGGCGACGTTGGCGACGACGTTGCCCGAGCCGACCACGACCTCCTTGGTGATGGTCTGGTAGCCCGGGTACTGGGTCTCGTACTTCAGGGTGTACGTCTGGCCGCTCGGCAGCTTGATGCTGTATCGGCCGTTCGACGGCGTGGTGTAGTCGTACACACCGGACACACCCTGCACGGTCACCTTGGTGTACAACGGCCAGCCGTGGCCGGAGCCGTCGGTGACCGCACCGGTGACGTTGACGCTCGGCACCGCGGCGAGCGCCGCGTTGACCGTCGTGGTCGCGCTCTCGGCGACCGTCGCCGTCTTCGTCTGGCTGGCGTACCCGAACGCCCCGATGACGACCTGGTAGTCACCGATCGGGAGGATGACCGAGTACTTGCCGTCGGCACCCGTGCTCAGCTCGCGAGCGGCCGGGCCGGTGAGCGTCACGGTCGCACCGGCGATCGGTGCGCCGGTGGCCGCGTCGGTGACGGTGCCGGCGAGGGTGCCGGTGCCGCCGGTCGGGGCGGCGTTGAGCAGCGAGAGGGCGTCCAACCGGCCTTCGCCGTAGACGTTGTTGTCCGCCGCCGTGCCACCGCACTGGTCGTCGGCCTTGTCGATGGCGGAGCCGTTGAGCAGCGCACGGGTCGCCGCGACGTCACCGACCAGCGACGGAGCCGCCGAGTACAGCAGCGCGATCGCGCCCGCGAGGTGCGGTGCCGCCATCGACGTGCCGTTGAAGCTGGCGTACGCGTTGCCCGGAATGCTCGACCGGACGTTCACGCCGGGTGCCGAGATGTTCGGCTTGATCTCACCGTTCTGCCCGACGCCGCGGCCCGAGAAGCCGGCGATGTTGTTGTTGATGTCGTACGCGCCGGCCGAGTAGTTGCTCACCAGGCTGCCGGGCGAGCCACTGCTCTGGCAGGACGGCCCGCTGTTGCCGTTGGAGAAGACGCCGAAGATGCCCGATGCCGTCCAGGCCAGCGTCACGTCCTCCATGAACGGGTCGTTCGAGGGGTTCTGGCTGCCCCAGGAGTTGTTGATGACGTTCGGCCGCTTGCTGGCGTCCGGGTTCTGACCGTTGAGGTCCGTCGGCTCGAGCATCCACTGACCGGAGGTGACCAGAGCCTCGTCGCTCGGGCAGCAACCGTTTGCGGCGATCCACTTGACGCCGGGCGCGACACCGATCTGGTTCGCGCCGCCGTCGGAGCCGGCCATGGTGCCCATGGTGTGCGTACCGTGGCCGTTGCCGTCACAGGGTGCGGCCGCGCAGGTCCCGGCGGCGTTGAACCAGTTGTAGTTGTGGTCGAACGTGCCGTCGCCGTTGTTGCCGCGGTAGGAGTTCACCAGCGCCGGGTGGTCGAACTGGACCCCGGTGTCGATGTTCGCGATGGTGATGCCCTCACCCGTGGCGCCGTACTGGGACCAGACGTCATCGGCGTTGATGTTGGCGACGCCCCACTCGAGGGCGTTGGCCACCTTCTCGTCGGTGCCCTTGGAGATCTCGGGCACCTTGTAGGCGACCGGGGCGTAGAGGCCCTCGACCTCGGCGTGGCCGGCGAACTTCTGCGCGACCGCCAGCGATCCGCCGCTCACCTTGATGGCGTTGCTCGCCCAGAAGGTCTGGTACTTCAGGCCCGAGCCGTCCAGCTCGGCCCGCACCTTGCCCTGGCTCGCCGCCGCGGTCTGGCGCAGAGCGTCCGCCACCGCCGTGCCGCGCTTGTTCCAGTCCTTGATGGCACTGGCCTTGCTCAGGTCGGCCCGGTCCTTGAACCGGATCCAGAAGTCCCCTTCGCTCTTGGCCTGGAGCTGCTTCGCCAACTCGGGACGGATCTTGTCCCCCGTCGAGGCGCCCGCCCCCGTTCCGCCGGGCGCGGCCTGCGCGCCCGAGCCGATACTGGCCAGACCTGTCGCGGCCAGGATCACCGCCGCACCGGCGCTCACCAGGGATCTGGTTGTGCGCCGCCATTGTGGACGTCTGAACATCGGTACTGCCTCCTCCAGAACGACCCAGAGTGAAAATGAGCCATGGTGAAGGTGCCGAGGTCCATCCGTCTCGGTGGAACCGAACGGATGAGCCTCTCCTCGCCCCCCCATGCACCGCGCGGGTCACGCCGGTTGCCCGAGTGGACACTATGATCGAGAAGAAAGGACGATCAAGAACTTGCCGTGAGCAACTTGTCGCTAACGGTTGCCAGGCTGACGGCATGCTTGCCAATCTTTGTCAGGACGATGACGAGAGTTGGGCAGGATGCTGTCCATCGATCCCGGGTGGGTGCTGTGGCCGAGGACGACGTACCGGCGCTGGACGGGTCCGATCCAGTTGACCAGCCGTTTCCGCTGTTGATCGCGGTGACCCCGTCGCCGACCGAACGGATCCGGCTCGCGGAACGACTCGACGGCATCGCACCGCTGCTGCTGGTGGCCGACCTCGACGAGCTGCGCCGGCTGATCGGAGCTCCGCCGCAGCCGGCCGCGACGCCGCCCGGCCCGGTGCCCGCGATCACGGCGGTGACCAGCGCGGCTCTGGTGATCGACTCAGCCCGGCTGGTCGCCCGCTGTCGGGATCGCGAGGTCGACCTGACCCGGTTGGAGCACGACCTGCTGATCTGCCTGACCACCGAACCGGTCCGGGTCTGGAGCTACGCCGACCTGCACCGGTCGGTCTGGCGGGACGAGGGGCGGGAGCGCAAGGCGGACGTGCAGTCCCTGGTGAAGAGACTTCGGCGCAAGCTGCAGGACCTCGGCACCGGCGCCGGCATCGAGGCGGTGCGAGGAGTCGGGCTGCGGCTGACCGATCGTCAGCAGCCGCGGATCGAGCGGGCCTGATGGCTGCCTGATGTGGGCAGTCACCGCCGCCTCATCGTCGGGGCTGATGGCCCCGCAACACGGTCACCCCCGGGCCGACTCGGACGGCATCCGGGTGATCGGCGGCAGGACGAGGGCGATGAGGGCGACGATCGCGATGACCGTGAACGGCAGCGTGTAGCTCTTGCCGCTCGCCTCGTAGAGCAGCGACGTGACCAACGGGCCGACGACACCGCCGAGACTCCACGCCACGATCATCGCGCCGTAGACGGCACCGGCGTTGGGCGTACCGAAGTAGTCGGCCGCGGTGGCGGGCATCGTGCCGAAGCCGCCGCCGTAGGCGAGGTAGACCAACGCGGCGAGGACGGCGAAGAGCGCCAGCGACGCGGCGTGCGGCAGGATGAAGAAGCAGATCGCCTGCAACAGCAGCATCCCGATGAACGCCGGCATCCGGCCGGTCCGATCGGAGAGCCAGGCCCAGACCACCCGCCCGGCGCCGTTGAACAGCCCGAGGACGCCGACCAGGGTGGCGGCGGACGCCGCGCTCGCCCCGGTGATCACCTGGGCCGCGTCGGACGCCTGCGAGATCAGCGCGATGCCGCAGGCGACGTTGAGCGCGAGGATCCCGGTGAGCAGGTACCACTGCCGGGTGCGCAGCGCCTCACGCAGGGTGTACGCGCGGGAGCCCGCGACGGCCCGGCCGCTGGTCTTCGGAGTGAATCCGGGCACCTGGTAGCCCGCTGGCGGGTTCCGGAAGAAGGACGCCCCGAGCAGGATCGCGATCAGGTAGGCGACGCCCAGCGGAAAGAACACGTGGGTGGGGTTGTCGGTCCCGTTGAGCAGGGCCTTCGCGACCGGTGCGACGATCACGGCGCCGAAACCGAAGCCGGCGACCGCGATGCCGGTGATCAGGCCGCGCCGGTCCGGGAACCACTTGGCGAGCATCGCGATCGGCGTGATGTAGGCCGCGCCCAGGCCGATCCCGCCCAGGACACCGTAGGTGAGCACCAGCAGCCAGAGCTGATCGCTCGACGACGTGAGCGCGGCCAGCATGTTGCCGACCGCGTAGAGCACACCGCCGGCCAGCGCGACGGGTCGCGGGCCGCGCCGGTCCTGGATCCGGCCACCGATGATGCTGCCGATGAAGATCGTGCCGATCGCCACCTCGAACGGCAGCACCGCCTCCCACTTGGCCCAGCCGAACTCCTCCTGCAACGGCTTGTTGAACACGCTCCACGCGTACACCGCGCCGAGCGCGAGTTGGACGAGCACCGCGGCGACGACGAGGCCCCAGCGGCCCCGCGTCGGCACGGATCTCCCCGAATCAGTTGTGGTGTGGGCCATGAGCTGAGTCCCCCGTCTGCCGGCTCATGGGCTGGACGCCTGCGCCTGAGTTACGTCTGTCTCTCGGCCGGCGGCCGGACCCCTTTCTTGTCGAGCCGCTCTCGTTGCGGCACGACCGTGTATTTCGGATCACGCGCCGACGCCATGCCCGCCTCGAAGACGCCGAAGCGGGTGGCGACGGACGATGCCACCAGGGCCGCGCCGGCGACCGCCGACAGAACCCGGCTGCGTCGACTGACCAGGGCCGCGACGGCACCCACGGCGAGCAGCGCCCGTCCCGTCCGGATCAGTCGGCCGCTGCGACCGTGCTTGTAGGGCTCGCTGGTCACGCCCATGCGCTCCAACTGACGGCCACCAACCAGCTCGATGGTCGCGGCGGCCAGGACGAGACGCCGCAGCGGGGCGGTCTCCGCCGCGGGTGCCGCGATCAGCCCGACCCCGGACGCGGCGGCGAGCGCGCTACCGGCGAAGACGAACGGCAACGACGGGTACGCGTCGTGCCAGGACGGCACGGCCGTATCGGAGAAGAGCACCCCGGTGTACGTGGCCAGCGCCGGCGCGGTGGCCGCGGCGGCCAGGCCGGCGACGTTGCCGATGTTCGGCGCGACCCGGCGGGCGAGGCCGAGCACACCGTCCTGCGGAAGCAGTGTCCCGAGTTCGGCGACCGCGGCCACTCCGGCGAGCGGGCCGAACGCGGTGAGGATCCAGGTGCCGACCGACATCGGTGAGGTCACCTTGGCGACCCGGAGCATGTGGTGGAACCGGCTCGGCTTCCCGAGGTCGTGGACCAGCAGGTACGCGCTGGCGGTGACACCACCGAGGGCCGTCCAGCGCCCCACCTGGCGCAGCCCGGTCCGCCCGGTCAGTTGTGCGCCCGCGCCGATCAGCGCGCCCCCTGCGGCGAGGCCGCCGGTGAACAGGTAACCGGCGATGTCGTGCTTCCACACCGGCGGTTTGAGGATCGGTCGCCCGTAGTAGGAGGTGAAGTCGGCGGGCGGCACGGTGACCTGTTCGCCGCCACCGCGGCCGGACCGGCGGTGGCGCTTCCCGTCCGGGACCACGTTGGTCATGGCCGCGCTCCGACGAACGCGACGACGGCGGCCGCCGCCATGACCAGGGCCGCCTGGCCGGCGCGTTTCCACATCGCGGGCAGGTCCCGGGTGGTCACGATCGGATCCGGCGGAAGCCCGTACACCTCGGGTTCGTCGAGCAGCAGGAAGAACGCGCCGTCGCCGCCCACACCGTCGTTCGGGTCGTGCCCGTACAACCGCGCCTCCGGCACGCCCTGCTCGTGCAGCGTCGCGACCCGGTTCGCGGCCCGCTCCCGCAACTCGTCCAACTGGCCGTACTGGATCGACTCCGTCGGACACGCCTGCGCGCACGCCGGCGTCATGCCCGCACCCATCCGGTCGTAACAGAGCGTGCACTTCCACGCCCGACCATCATCCTTGCGCTGATCGATCACGCCGTAGGGGCAGGCGGAGATGCAGTAACCACAGCCGTTGCAGATGTCCTCCTGCACCACCACCGTCCCGAACTCGGTGCGGAACAACGAGCCCGTCGGACAGACGTCCAGGCACGCCGCGTGGGTGCAGTGCTTGCAGACGTCCGACATCATCAACCACCGGAAATCCGTCCGCTCCGCCAAGCCGGTACCCCGACCCGGGGGCTGCGACCCCGGCATGCCCAGGAAATCCGGCCCGCTCGCCATCCGGGCGGCCACCGCCGGTGTGCCGGGCAGCACGCCCGGATCGGTCCCGGTGTCGCTGGTGGTGCGGGCGTCGATCGCGGCGGTGCGCGGGCTGACCGTCGGCCCGTCCGGGGTCCCCTCGAACGGCGGTTCGGCCCAGCCGATCGGACGCGCCTGCTCGACGAACGCGACGTGCCGCCACGAGTTCGCCGTCAGCGCGCCGGTGTTGTCGTACGACATGCCGAGCAGGTCGAACCCGCTCTCCGGGACGAGGTTCCACTCCTTGCAGGCCACCTCGCACGCCTTGCAACCGATGCAGACGCTGGTGTCGGTGAAGAAGCCCATCCGGGGCGGGGGATCCTGGTAGCCGGCGTCGGGCGCCGGGTCGAGCGGCCCGTACAGGCTGTTGGCGTGGGGCATCGGTCAGTGCTCCTGGTCGCTGGCGCTGTCGGCGGCGTCGGTGGTGATCTGCGGCGGATAGTGCGGGTTGAGGTCTCCCGACCGCCGGCGGTAGTCCACGACGAGGTCGAGCAACGCCTGTCCTCTGGGGCGGCGACCGGGCTGGACGTCGCAGGTGCCGACCTTGCTCTCCTGGATCAGGACGTTCGGGTCGAGGCTGATCCCGAACAGGTCGTTGGCCGAGTCGCCGGTCACCAGGCCCTCGAAGCCCCAGTGGTACGGCAGCCAGACCTGGTGGATGATCCGGTCGTCGACCCGTAGCGGGGTGAGTCGATCGGTCACCAGCACGCGCGCCTCGATGGCCGCCCGCGCGCTGACCAGGTGGGCCCACCCCAGGTGCTGCAGCCCTCGTTCCACCGCCAGCTCCGGCGACACCTCGACGAACATCTCCGGTTGCAGCTCGGCGAGGTGCGGCACGGTGCGGCTCATCCCGCCCGCCGTGTGGTGCTCGGTCAGCCGGCTGACCGTGAAGACGTACGGGAACACCTCGCTGTGCGGCTCCGGCGGGCTCGGGTTGAGCGTGTTGATCCAGTGGGTGTAGACCTTGCGGGTCGGGTTGGCCTGCTGCCGGTAGAGCGGGTTGCGGACCGGTGACTCGACCGGCTCGTAGTGGGTGGGCAGCGGCCCGTCGAGCACCCCGGTGGGCGCGTACAGCCAGCCCTTGCCGTCGCCCTGGAGGATGAACGGGTCGTCACCCGCGATCCCCGCCACGCCCGACGAGTCCGGTTCCGGCCGATAGGTCGGCGCCTTCTTCTTCTCGAAGTCCGGCACGTCGTAGCCGGTCCACTCGGCCTTCTGCGGGTCCCACCAGACGTACTTCTTCCGTTCGCTCCACGGGTTGCCGTCCGGGTCGGCGGAGGCGCGGTTGTAGAGGATCCGGCGGTTCGCCGGCCAGGCCCAGCCCCACTCGGGGGCCACGAAGGACTGCTCCGCGCCGGGCTTGCGGCGGGCGGCCTGGTTGACGCCGTCCGCGTACACACCGGAGTAGATCCAGCACCCGCCGAGCGTGGAGCCGTCGTCCTTCATCTCGGTGAAGCTCGCCAGCGGCCGGCCGTTGGCCACCTCGAAGCCGTTGATCTCGTACAGCACCGCCTCGGCGCTCGGCTCGGCGTCCGGGCCGTGCGTCGGGTAGGTCCAGTTGAGGTCGAGCAACGCCCGATCGCGGGGCAGGGTCGACGTCGCCAGCCGTTCCCGGATGACGCGGCCGAGGTGGTAGAAGAACCACAGCTCGGAGCGGGCGTCGCCTGGTGGCTCGACGGCCTTCTCCCGCCACTGCAACAGTCGTTGGGTCTGGGTGAAGGTGCCCTCCTTCTCCACGTGCGAGGCGGCGGGCAGGAAGAACACTTCGGTACGGCACTCCTTCGGTACGATCTCGCCGGTCTCGACCTCGGGGCCGTTCTGCCAGAACGTGGCACTCTCGATCATGAAAAGGTCACGGACGACCAGCCAGTCGAGGTTGGCCATTCCGAGCCGCTGGGCTCGGCCGTGCGCCGAGCCGACCGCCGGGTTCTGCCCGAGCAGGAAGTAGCCCTTGATCTTCCCGTCGATCATGTTCAGCACCTGCTGGTACGTGCCGTGGTCGCCGGTCATCCGGGGCATGTAGCCGTAGCAGTAGTCGTTCTCCGCGGTGGCCGCGTCACCCCAGTACGCCTTGAGCAGGTTCACCCCGTAGGTGCGGGCGTTGCCCCAGAATCCCTTCTGGCCGGGGTGGCGAATGCTGTCCACCCACTCGTCGAAGGTCGCGTGGTTGACGTGGTGCGGCATCGGCAGGTAGCCGGGCAGCAGGTTGAACAGCGTCGGGATGTCCGTCGAGCCCTGGATGCTGGCGTGTCCACGCAGCGCCATCACTCCGCCACCGGGCCGGCCCATGTTGCCCAGCAGCAGCTGGATGATCGCGCCGGTGCGGATGTACTGCACCCCGACGCTGTGTTGGGTCCAGCCCACCGAGTAGACGAGCATGCCGGTGCGGTCGCGGCCCGAATTCTGCGTCCAGGCCTCGGCGAGTTCGAGGAACTTCTCCTGCGGGATACCGCAGACCCGCTCCACCATCTCGGGCGTGTAGCGGGCGAAGTGCCGCTTGAGGATCTGGTAGACGCAGCGCGGGTGCTGCAATGTCTCGTCCCGCTCGGTCTGGCTGTCGACCGGCGCGCCGTGCGACTCGTGCTCCAGCCCGGCCGCGGTCTCCCGCTGAATCTCGGTGTCGCGGGTCGAGGCGTTCTGGCTCTGCCCTTCGTACCGCCAACTGGTCTGGTCGTAGCTGGCGTTGTCCTCGGTGAACCCGGAGAAGATTCCGTGCAGATCCTCGGTGTCGCGGTACTCCTCGGTCACGATCGTCGCGGCGTTGGTGTACGAGACCACGTACTCACGGAAGTCGAGCTCGTTCTCCAGGATGTAGCGCACCACGCCGCCGAGCAGGGCGATGTCGGTGCCCGCGCGGATCGGCAGGTAGGAATCCGCCAACGCGCTGGTCCGGGTGAACCGCGGGTCGACGTGGAATACCTTCGCCCCACGGCGCTTGGCCTCCATCACCCACTGGAACCCCACCGGGTGCGCCTCGGCCATGTTCGACCCCTGGATGACGATGACGTCGGAGTTGGCGAGATCCTGCTGGAACTGGGTGGCGCCGCCCCGGCCGAAGCTGGTCCCCAGACCGGGGACGGTGGCGGAGTGTCAAATGCGGGCCTGGTTCTCGATCTGGATCGCGCCCATCGCGGTGAACAACTTCTTGATGAGGTAGTTCTCCTCGTTGTCCAACGTCGCCCCGCCGAGGCTGGAGATACCCAGCGTCCGGTTGAGCGGTCGGCCCTGGGCGTCGACGTCCTCCCACGTCTGCTCCCGAGCCGCGAGGACCCGATCGGCGATCATCTCGAGCGCGACGTCGAGGTCGAGGTCCTCCCACTCGGTGCCGTACGGCCGGCGGTAGCGGACCTTGGTCTGGCGCAGCGGACTGGTCACCAGGCTCTTACTGGCCGAGCCCTTCGGGCAGAGCCGTCCCCGCGAGATCGGGCTGTCCGGATCGCCCTCGATCTGGGTGACCTGCCCGTCCTTGACGAACACCCGCTGGCCGCAACCGACGGCGCAGTACGGGCAGACGGACTTGGCCACCGAGTCGGCCGTCTCGGTGCGGGCGGTGAGGGACAGGGAGCGGGCGGACTGCGCCGCGGCACCCCGGCCGAGCGGGTCCGTGCCGGTGACCTGGCGGTAGAGCGGCCAGCTCTCGACCCAGCGCCGCATCCCCATCGCTCTGCACCTTTCCGACGAAAGCGACTAAATGTGAACAGCCTGACACTAGTCGACTCGTCGGCACGTCGGAGCGGGATCTCCGGAGGTCACCCTCGGGCTGTCGGCCATCCCGTGCTACCTCGGCGCGGGCGCTTTCGCGTCCTTTGCTCTGCTTCAACGGACGCAACAACATGGGGCTGTCCGTGTTGCGCCGGGTGAAGCAGAGCAAAGGACCGCCGACTGCACCGGCCACCCCGGATCCCTGGCCGCGGGTCGAGGGGAATCGAGGCCAGTTCCCGCGACAGTGGCCGTTCTGATCGCGGACGGTCGGTGCCGGTGGCGCGATGCTTCGGTCAGGGCAGGAACTCCTTGGTCAGCGTGATCAGGGCGCGGGCGGCGGTGCTGGCCGGGCGGTCGGCCGGAATGGCGAGTGACAGCGACCAGTCCAGGTCGGCGTCGGTGACGGCCAGCGTGGTCAGCCCTTCGGCATCGGCGAGGACGAAGCGCGGCAGCAGGGCCATGCCGAGGCCGTGACGCACGTGCTCGGTGCCGCTGGCGATGTCGGAGATCTCGATCGTGACGCGCCGGGTCAGACCGGCATTGGCGAATGCGCGGTCGGTCACCGCGCGGTTGCCGTACCCGATCGGTGAGTCGATGAAGTCCAGCCCGGCGAGTTCACCGAGCGACACCGCCTCTCGGGTGGCGAGCGGGTGGTCGTCCGGGACGACGAGGTCGATCACCGATCGGGCCAGTTCGATGAGTTGGATGTTGGCCGGGGGCGCGCCGGGCAGTGAGACGAAGGCGAGGTCCAGGCGGCGCTCGGTGAGCGCGTCGATGAGGCCCTGGGAGCCCGACGGCGCGGCGCTGGTGCGCAGCAGCACCCCGGGGTGCCGGCGGTGGAACTCGCCGAGCAGGGCGGGCAGGTGCAGGAGCCGGATCGAGGTCATCGTGCCGATACGCAGGGTGCCGCGCAGGCCGCCGTGCACCTCGGCGACCGCGTCCCGGGCGTCGCGGGCGGCGTCGAGGGCGATCCGGGCGCGCGGCAGCAGCGCGCTGCCAGCCTCGGTGAGCAGGACCCGTTTCGAGTTGCGGTCCAACAGCGGTGCCCCCAGCTCGCGCTCCAGCGTCTTGACCGCCGCGGAGACGGCGGACTGGACGACGTGCAGGCGGGCGGCGGCACGGGTGAAGTTCTGTTCCTCGGCGACGGCGACGAAGTACGCGAGCTGACGGAGTTCCACGGACCAAGTATCACTGATTGAGATCGTGGCCAGCATCAACTTTCGTTGTACGTGATGCTTGTCGAGGACGACAGTGTGATCATGCCGTTGTCAACACTGTCTACCGCCGCGCCCACCACCGCGCAGGGATCGCCTCCCTCCCGCCGGCACGGCCGCGGCTTCTGGCTGATCGCCCTGGCGTTCCTGACCGCGATGGCGTTCTCCACCGTGCCGACGCCGCTCTACCCGCTGTACATGGCACGGGACGGGTTCTCCACGTTCATGGTCACCATCGTGTTCGCGATCTACGCCGTGGGCGTGGTCGCCAGTCTGCTGCTGGCCGGGCACGTGTCCGACTGGGTCGGTCGGAAGAAGATCCTCATTACGGCGCTGGCGTTGGAGCTGGTCGCCGCCGCGCTGTTCCTGGCCGATTCGAGCCTGCCGGTGCTCCTGACGGCCCGCCTCGTGACCGGCCTGGGTGTCGGCATGGTCACCGCGACCGCCACCGCGCACCTGCAGGAGCTGCACGCCGCGCACCGGCCCGGCGGATCCCGCCAGCGGTTCGAGAGGGTCTCCATCGCCGCCAACATCGGCGGCCTCGGGACCGGCGCGCTGGTCGCGGGCGTCCTCGCCCAGTACGTCGACGCTCCGCTGCGGACCTCGTACGTCGTGTTCGCCGTCCTCCTGCTGGCCAGCATCGTCGCGGTCGCGCTGACCCCGGAGACCGTCGAGGAGCGGTTCGTCAAGCCGACCTACCGGCCGCAGAGGATCAGCGCCGACCACGGGGACCGGGTCGGTTTCGTCGCCGCCGCTGCCGGCGCGTTCGTGTCCTTCGCCGTGTTCGGCCTGTTCACCTCCGTCGCGCCGGGCTTCGTCGCCGGCACCCTGCACCACACGTCCCGCGCACTGGCCGGCGTCATCGTGTTCGCCGTGTTCGGCGGCGCCGCCATCGCGCAGACCCTCACGGACGCGCTCGCCGCCCCGATGAAGGTGCGGCTCGGGCTGCTCGCCCAGGCCGTCGGGGTGCCCATCCTGCTGCTCGGGATGCACACCGCGAGCCTGGCCGCGTTCCTGGTCGGCGGCGTGGTCGCCGGGATCGGCGCGGGCCTGCTGTTGAAGGCCGCCATCGGCACCGTCGCGGCGATGGCCGCGCCGGCCAAGCGCGGCGAGGCACTGGCCAGCCTGTTCTTCCTCGGATACCTGGGGTTGAGCGCACCGGCGGTCGGCATCGGGGTGGCCACCCGCGCCGTCACGGCCGTCACCGCGATGACCTGGTTCACCGGGCTGCTGCTGGTCATTCTCGGCGGCGTGGCCGTGCTGTTCCGGCGTAGCAACGCCCGCTGATCCGATTGGACCCCGCCGGGCCCGCACCGCAGGTGGGGTGGGCTCGGCGTGGTCCGGCGGGTCAGCTCGCCTCGGGCAGCCACGGCTCCAGCACGGCCGGATCGGCGACGGCCTTCGTGACCTGCGTACGCTCCTGCGGGGTCAGCGTGAGCTGCCGCAGCCGACTCCCCCAGTCCGGTACCCGCTCCGACTCCTCCAGCGCGACCGACAACTCGATCAGCCCGGCCAAGGCCAACGCCTGCTCGACCACGGGCGCCGAGTCGCCGTGCCGGCGCAGGCCCGAGTTGAGCGCTCGGAAGGCCGCCCGGTCGTCGTTCTTGAACTCCCGCAGGACCCGCGCGTTGTCGAGGGCCCGGGCCAGCCCCTGCAACGCCTTCGAACCGCCGTACTCCACATCCTCCGGCTCATCCCGCTGGATGAAGATGATGGTGTTGCCCGACGGGTCGACGACGCTGAACCGCGACGCGCCCGGCCGGTAGCGGGTCATCCGGGGCAGCCCCTTGACCAGCACCTTTCCGTAGGTGCGGCGCATCGCCTCAGTGAACGCCGTGTGGTACGGCGCGACCGCGTCGACCATGACCAGGCAGCCGCCGGTCTTCTCCACCGACGGATCCAGGCCGCTCGGCGCGGCCGCGTAGTGCAGCGCGAACCCACTCCACGAGAAGGCCAGATACACGTACGGCTTGGTCTGCTCGTAGGCCACCTCGAACCCGAGGGCCCGCCAGAACGCCAGGGTCTCCTCCGGCGACACGCAGTGCAGCAGCGGCACCGTGGTCTCGTTCGGTTGGACACGGTCCTCGTTGATCGTCATGGTCGCTCCCCCGGTCCGTCGGCAGGCCGGCCATTGTGCCAGCGCGGGCCCGATGACGTACGTCTCCTCGGCGACCACGCCGCGCTGGAAGCGCAGGTCGGTCGGGCTAGGGTGGCGCGGCCAGCCGTGGCGGCGTCGACGAGAGCGGGGTTACCAGTGACATCCGAGCCGGCCGTTCGGGACGACGTACGGGCGACGGCAGCCGAGGAGGACGTGCTGGTCACGGTCCGCGGCGGCACGCTGCGGGGCGCGCGGACGGACGGGTTGACGATCCTGCGAGGCGTCCGGTACGCGACCGCTGAGCGTTTCGGAGCACCCGTACCGGAGCGACCCTGGGCCGGGATCCGCGAGGCGCGGGAGCACGGCGACGTCAGCCCGCAGCCGCCGACCCGATCCGTCGCGACCGCAGGCTGGTCCGAGGTGGGCGTCCAGTCGGAGGACTGCCTGAACCTGACGATCGTCACTCCGGCGGCCGACGGGGCCCGGCGGCCGGTGCTGGTCTGGCTGCACGGCGGCTCGTACCGTTCCGGCGCCGGTTCCTGGGACCGTTACCGGACCGACCGGCTCGCCCGCGAGGGCGACGTGGTCGTGGTGAGCGTCAACTCGCGGCTCGGCGCGCTCGGCTATCTGCGGGCGCCGGGGATCTCCCCGGGCAACCTGGGCCTGCTCGACCAGATCGAGGCGCTGCGCTGGGTCCGCGACAACGCCGCGGACCTGGGCGGCGACCCGGGGAACGTGACCGTCGTCGGGCAGTCGTCGGGCGCCCACTCGGTGGCCTGCCTGCTGGGCGTGGCGCAGGCGCGACCGCTGTTTCGCCGGGTGGTGCTGCAGAGCCCGCCGCTCGGTCTGGGGCTGGGCAGCGCCTCCGCGTCGGGACGGGTCGCCGAGCGCTTCCTCGCCCGGCTCGGGCGCGATCCCCGCGAGGCGCCGCTCACGGAGCTGATCGCGGCGCAGCAACTGGCCGGACGGGACGTCGCCGCCCGCACCGGCTTCGGGTTCGCTCCGGCGTACGGGCCGGTGCCCGGGGTGCACCCACTGCCCGACGTGCCGGGTTGGCGGGCCGCCTGGCAGGCGGGAGCGGAGAACCTCGAGGTGGTGCTCGGCACCACCCGCCGCGAGATCGCCTACTTCCTGGCCGACGGCCCGATCTCCCGACACGTGCCGCTGGTCGGGCGAGCCCTCGAGAACGGGGTCATCGCGCTGGCGACCCGGGCGGTCTTCGCCCGGCCCACCCTGCGGTTCGGTCGGCAGTTGGCGCGGGCGGGCGCCCGGGTCTTCGCGTACCGCATCGACGGATTGGCACCGACCTCGCCGTACCGGGCCTGCCACTGCAGTGACCTACCCCTGCTGTTCGGGGACGAGGCCGCGTGGGCGCAGGCGCCGATGCTCGCCGGGCAGACCTGGACCGAGGTCGCCGAGCGCGGCGGCCCGGTGCGCGCGGCCTGGCTGTCGTTCGCCACCGATGGCGCGGACGCGTTGGTCGAGCGGGGCTGGGCGCCGTACGACGGCCGGGGCGACCGCGTCCAGCGCTTCTAGTTCCTACGCGCGGTCACGGCGATGACGAGCACGAGCGGCACGATCAGCAGCGCCGGCGCCCACAGTGGCAGGTGCAGGGCGACCAGGGCGCCGACCGCGGCACCGGTCATCAGGGCCAGCAGGACGTGCGCCTTGGGCCGCAGGCTGCGCCACGGGCTCCGCGCGGCGACACCGGCGATCAGGCTCGTGAGGGTGCCGGTCAGGTAGGTGGAGGACAGGCCCGGCACCCCGAAGCGTTGGATCGCGCTGCTCTGGACGCCCAAGGCCGCCGCCGACAGCATCAGGAGGGCGAGGTCGACGCGGTCGTCGTGGTGCGGGAGGTTGACCTCCCAGACGACGAGGAACACGACGAACACCGCGAGTTCCAGGACCAGCGCCCAGGTGACCCGCCGGGGCCAGACGGGATCGTCCGGCTGCGCCGAGCCGGCGAGGCGGGCTCCCGCCAGGACACCGGTGATGAAGCTGACGATGGCGCAGCCCGAGGTGAGAGCCAACTCCGCCTCGCCTCGACCGGCCGAGAGTCCGAGCAGGACCATGTTGCCGGTCATGACGCTCGAAAAGGCGCCGCCGAGGGAGAGGAAGCCGATGGCGTCGGCGCTCCCGGTCAGGAAGGTGAGCACCACGACGAGGGCGTGCCGCCGCCGCAGGGGATCCTGGCCTGCCTGAACGGCCGCGGGACGGATGACGCGGAGCAGTGTTCTCGGCACTGTCGGCTGACCTCCAGAGATTGTTCTTCGTATACGCTTCGCCCGGAGATTTCACGGAGAGGCGATCGGGTTGGCTGAAGACCTGCGGGACAAGCTCGGCGTTCAACACCTACCGCTACGCGATCAGGTCCTCGCCGCACTGCGCACCGCCATCATCGACGGCGACTACCTTCCCGGGGAGCGGCTGACCGAGGACCGGTTGGCCGAGGACTTCGGTGTCTCCCGCAACCCGGTCCGGGAGGCGCTGCGCGTGGCGGAGGCCGAGGGCTTCGTCGTGATCCTGCCCCGGCGTGGGGCCGTCGTCGCCTCGCCCAGCAGCGGCACCATCTCGGACATGTTCGTCGTCCGCGAGCGTCTGGAGGCGCTGGCCGCCCGGCTGGCGGCCGAGCGGGCGACGGCGGCGGACGTGGCCGCCCTGCGTGCCCTGCTCGACCAGGGCCGCGAGGCGACGCAACGGCAGGACCTACGCCGGGTCGCCGAGTTGAACAGCGCCCTGCACCTGCGGATCCTCCAGATCAGTGGAAATCCCTGGCTGTCGTCGATCGCCAAGGCGCTGTACCTCCATGTCCAGTGGGTGTTCCGGCTCGGCGCGGCCGAACGCGCACCGCACTCGTGGGCCGAGCACATCCAGCTCGTCGACGCCATCGAGTCAGGTGACGGGGACCGCGCCGAGCGGGCCGCGCTCGACCATCTCGACGCGGCCTCGGCGGCGGCGTACGAGAACGCCGAGGGCGGTTACGCGACCCGCTAACGGCCGCACGCGTAGCCCTGCATGCCCCGCGGGTTCGCCCCGGCCGCGAGCACGCCGGTCTCCGGGTCACGGGTCACGGCGCAGAGCCGGCCGAGGCTCCAGGCGTCGGAGAGCCGCACGTCGTGCCCGTACGCCCGCAGCGCCGCCAGCACGTCGTCGTCGAGCCGGTCCTCCACCACGAGGACGCCGGGCTCCATGGCGCGGGGGTAGAAGGACCCCGGCAGGCTGAGGGTGTGCCAGGCTGGCGCGTCGATGGCCTCCTGCAGGGGCTGGCCGGCGACGAGGTGCCGGAGCAGGAACGGCAACTGCCACTGGTCCTGCTGGTCGCCGCCGGGTGTGCCGCACGCCAGGACCGGCTCCCCGTCGCGGTGCACCATCGTCGGGCTGAGCGTCGTGCGCGGTCGGCGGCCGGGGGCCAATGACGAGGCGAGCCCCTCCTCCAACCAGAACATCTGGAGTCGGCTGCCCAGCGGGAAGCCCAGCTCCGGGATGGTGGGCGAACTCTGCAGCCATCCGCCGCTCGGGGTAGCGGAGATCATGTTGCCCCAGCGGTCGACCACGTCCACGTGGCACGTGTCGCCGCGGGTCACCCCGTTCGACTGCACGGTCGGCTCACCCGTCGTGGGATCCGTCGGATCGGTCCGCCGTCCGGTGCCCGGTCGGACGTGGGCCGGGAGGCGCGGCTCCACTCCGTCGGGTCGCCCCGGCCGCAGCTCCGCTGACGCGTGGGCACCGATCAGGGCGGCCCGCTCCCGCGCGTACTCCCGGGAGAGCAGCGCCTTGGCGGGCACGTCGGCGTCGTCGCCGTACCAGGCCTCCCGGTCGGCGAAGGCGAGTTTGAGCGCCTCGACCTGGGCGTGCACGCCGACCGGGGTGCCCGGGTCGTACGCGGTGGGGTCGTCGAGTGCGTCCAGGGTGGACAGTGCCTGCAGCAGCAGCGGGCCCTGGCCCCAGAAGCCGGTCTTCGCCACCGAGTAGCCGTGCCAGTCGAGGGTGACCGGGTCCTCCCAGGTCGCCGAGTACGCCGCCAGGTCGGCACCGGTGACCAGACCGGCGTGGGGGCGGCCACTGGAGTCCTGGAACGGCTGGCGGCTGAACCGGTCGATCGCGTCGGCGACGAAGCCCGTACTCCAGGCGCGACGCGCGGCCTCGATCTGTCCCTCCCGGTCGGCTCCCGCCGCCTGCCCGGCCTCGACCAGCCGGCGCAGGGTGCGCGCGTACACCGGGTTGGCGAACAGCTCCCCCGCGGCCGGCGGCTTGCCGTTCCGCAGCCAGAGGGCCGCGGAGGTCGGCCAGTGCTCCTCGAACAGTGACCGGACGGCCGCCACGGTGTCACCGACCCTGCCGATCAGCGGGTGGCCGGCGGCGGCGTAGCCGATGGCCGGCTCCAGCACCGCATCGAGGGTGAGGGTGCCGTGGTCGCGTAGCAGCAGGAGCCAGGCGTCCACGGCGCCGGGCACCGCCGCCGCGAGCGGGCCGGCGCCGGGGATGAGGTCCATCCCGAGGGACCGGAAGTGCGCGATCGTCGCGCCGGCCGGCGCCGGACCCTGCCCGCAGAGCACCTTCGGGGCCGGGTCCTGGGCCGTCGCCACGATGGCCGGCACCTCGCCGCCGGGCCCGTTGAGGTGCGGTTCGACGACGTGCAGGACGAACCCGGCGGTGACGGCGGCGTCGAAGGCGTTGCCACCGCGTTCGAGGATCCCCATCGCGGCCTGGCTGGCGAGCCAGTGTGTCGAGGACACCATGCCGAAGGTGCCCTGGAGGGTCGGTCGGGTCGTGAACGTCATGGCAACACCTCACTCGTGTCAGCGGCCCGGACATCGGGCCGGGTGCCGTCCGGCTGGACCAGGTGGCAGGCGGCCATGCCGTCGCCGACCGCCACCTGCGCCGGCACCTCGCTCGCGCACCGGTCGAACGCGAGCGGGCACCGGGTGCGGAACCGGCAACCGGACGGCGGATCCAGCGCGGACGGCAGGTCGTCGCCGAGCAGCACCGGCTGCCGTTGCCGTTGCCGGACCGGGTCGGCGACCGGCGCGGCCGCCAGCAGCGCCTGCGTGTAGGGGTGGGCGGGGCGGGCGAAGATCCGCTCGCGGGAGCCCTTCTCGACGAGTTGGCCGAGGTACATGACGGCGATGTCGTCGGCCAGGTACTCCACCGCCGACAGGTCGTGGGTGATGAAGAGGCAGGCGAACCCGATGTCGCGTTGCAGGTCCGCGAGGAGGTTGAGCACCGATGCCTGCACGGACACGTCGAGGGCGCTCGTGGGTTCGTCCGCGATGAGCAACCGGGGCTCGGAGATCAGGGCGCGGGCGATGCTGACCCGCTGGCGTTGGCCGCCGGAGAGCTCGTGGGGGTACCGGCGCGCCACCTCGGCGCGCAGGCCGACCCGTTCGAGTTCGGAGGCGACCCGGGCCTCCCGCTCGCGGCGCGGCATCCGGCCGGACAGCCGTAGGGGCTCGGCCACCACCTCGCCCACCAACATGCGCGGGTCCAGTGAGGCGGCCGGGTCCTGGAAGACGATCGACACCGCGCTTCGGTGCGGGCGGAGCTGTCGCCGGGACAGGTGCGTGACGTCGGTTCCGGCGATCCGCACCACTCCCGCGGTCGGTTTCACCAGCCGCACCACGCACCGGCCCACGGTCGACTTTCCGGAGCCGCTCTCCCCCACCAGTGCGGTGACCCGGCCTGGCCCGATCGTGAGGGACACGCCGTCCACCGCGCGTACCGGGCCGTAGTGCAGCACCAGGTCCTCGATCTCCAGGGCGTTCGGCTGCGCCGTCATCGGTTCGCCTCCTGAATGTGCGTCGGGTGCCAGCACGCCGCGAGGTGTTCCGTCGCGCCGACCCTCGCCGCCTCCAGGGGCGGTTCGGAGTCGCGGCACCGCGTGTCGGCGGCCGGGCAGCGGTCCGCGAAGGTGCACGCGTCGGGCTGGGTCGACAGGACGGGCACCAGACCGGGGATCTCCTGCAGCCGCTCGGTGCCGGCGTGCCGGCCGGGCGTCGGCGACGCCGCCAGGAGCCCGGCGGTGTAGTGGTGACGCGGGTGCGCGAACAGGTCGGTGACCGGTGCCCGCTCGACCACTCGCCCGGCGTACATGACGACGACCCGGTCGGCGATGTCGGCGATCACGCCGAGGTCGTGCGTGATGACGAGGATGCTCGTGCCGAGCCGGTCGCGCAGGTCCCGGAGCACCTGGAGGATGCCGGCCTGGACGGTGACGTCCAGCGCGGTGGTCGGCTCGTCGGCCACCAGCACCTTCGGCCCGCAGGCCACCGCCATCGCGATCATCACCCGCTGGCGCATGCCACCGGAGAGCTGATGCGGGTACGTGTCGACGCGTTTCGCGGCGGACGGGATCCCGACGAGCGTCAGCAACTCGACGGCGCGTGCCCGGGCGGCCCGCCGGGACATCCGTTCGTGGACCTGGAGCACCTCGCCGATCTGCCGCCCGACCGTGAGCACGGGGTTCAAGGACGTCATCGGCTCCTGGAAGATGTACGCGATCTCCTTGCCGCGTACCCGACGGAGCACCGACTCCCGGGCGCCGACCAGCTCGGCGCCGTTCAGCCGTACCGAGCCGGAGATCCGGGCGCTGCCGGGCAGCAGGCCCGCGATGCTCATCGCGGTGACGCTCTTCCCGCAGCCGGACTCGCCCACCATGCCGACGATCTCTCCGGCCGCGAGATCCAGGTGCGCGCGGTCGACCGCCGACACGGTCCCGGTCTCGGTCGGAAACGAGACCGACAGGTCGCGGACCGCCAGGACGGGTGTGTCGACCGCGGCGGCGGTCCCCGCCCGTTCGACCGTGGTCATCGCCGGTCTCCCTTCGGGTCGAGGGCGTCGCGGAGGGCGTCTCCGAAGACGTTGAACGCCAACGCCAGCCCCATGATCACGACGCCGGGGAGGACCGCCGCCCACGGGGCGCGGGCGGCGAACTGCTGGGCGGTGGCCAGCATGGTGCCCAGGCTGGGCGCCGGAGGTTGGATGCCGAGGCCGAGGAACGAGAGCACCGCCTCGCCGAGGATCGCGGCCGGGATGGCGACCGTGGCCTGCACCAGGATCACCGACGTCGCGTTGGGCAGGATGTGCTTGGCCAGCACCCAGAGGTCACTCGCACCGTCCACGACGGCCGCGGCGACGAAGTCCAACGACTTGAGTCGGAGCGTGTCCGAGCGCACCACCCGGATCACCCCGGGGATCTGGGCGATCCCGATGGCCACCGCGGCGTTGCCGAGGCTGGCACCCCGGATGGCGGCCAGCCCCACCGCCATGATCAGAAACGGAAACGCGAGCAGCAGGTCGGTGAACCGCGAGATCACCGCGTCCCAGGCTCGGAAGTAGCCGGCGGCGAGCCCGAGCGGCACACCGATGACCAACGAGGTGGCCACCGCCAGGATCCCCACCTGGAGCGATGCCCGCGCCCCGAGCATGATCCGGGACAGGACGTCCCGGCCCAGGTCGTCCGTGCCGAGCACGTGGCCGGGGGTGCCGGGGGGTGCGAACGTACGGGCGAAATCGGTCTGGTCGACGGAGTAGGGGGCGATCCATGGCGAGAGCAGCGCGAGGACGGCCACGAGCGCGAGCACGACGAAGCTCACGACGGCGAGCGGGTTGCGGCGTAGCCGCCGCAGGACGCGGGTCCGCCGGGTGACGTCGGCAGGACCCGCGTCCGCCATGGGTACGGTCAGGACGGTCATGCCGGATCTCCCGTCACCCGGATACGGGGGTCGATGACCGAGTAGAGCAGGTCCACGAGGAAGTTGATCACGATGTAGGCCGTCGCGGTGAGCAGCACGACAGCCTGGATCACCGGGTAGTCCCGCTGGAACACCGCGTCGATGGTCATCTTTCCGAAGCCGGGCAGCCCGAAGATCTGCTCGGTGACGACCGCGCCCGAGATGAGGCCGCCGAGTTGGAGGCCCACCACGGTCACCACCACGATGAGGCTGTTGCGCAGGGCGTGCTGGGTGATGACGGCGCGCGGCCGGAGGCCCTTCGCCTTCGCCGTCCGGACGTAGTCGGAGGAGAGCGAGTCCAACATCGCCGAACGGGTCTGTCGCATGATGATGGCGGCGAGGCCGGTCCCGAGGATCACCGCAGGCAGGACGATGTGGTGCAGGTTGTCCACCGGGTCCTCGAGGATCGGCACGAAGCCGGAGGCGGGGAACAGCCCGGTCGCCACGGACAGGTAGAGGATCGCGAGCAGTCCGAGCCAGAAGTGCGGCACGGACAGGCCGATCAGGGCCAGTCCGTTGGCCAGCCACTCCGCCGGGCGGCCACGGCGGACCGCCGCGAGCACGCCGGCGCCGACGCCGAGCGCCGTGGCGAGGAGGATCGCCAGGACGGCCAGCTCGGCGGTCACCGGCAGGGCGGTCGTGAGCATCGAGGAGACCGGCGTTCCGGTGCGGATCGACACCCCGAAGTCGCCCTGCGCCATGCGTTCCACGTACTGCGCGAACTGCACCGGCAACGACTGGTCCAGCCCGTAGTGCCGACGGATGGCGTCGAGGGCCTCCGGGGACCGGTCCTCCCCGGCCAGCGCGAGAGCCGGATCGCCGGGGAGTGCCCGTACGCCGAAGAACACCACGATCGTCGACAGCAGCAGGGTCAGTGCCGACTGCCAGGCGCGGGTGAGGAGATATCGGGCCACGGCGACCTACTTGGTGAAGCCGGCGAAGGCCGCGCGGATCACGCCGTCCGGGAAGACCTGCAGGCCCTGGACCTGCTTGCTCACGCCGGTCAGGTTGCGCTGCCGGTAGAGGTAGATCAGCGCGTCGTCCTGCTGCAGCAGCGTGACGACCTGCCCGTACAGCTTCTTGCGCTCCTCGGTGTCAGCGACCTGCCGGGCCTGGGTCAGCAGGGCGTCGAGCTGCGGGTTGCTGTAGCCGGAGACGTTCTGGCTCGCACCGGTGCCGACGAAGTTCGTGAGGTTGGCGTCGGGGTCGATCCGTCCACTCCAGCCGAGCTGCAACATCTCGAAGTTGCCCCGGTCCTGCTCGTCGAGGAGGGACGAGTACTCGACTGGGTTGATCTTCAGGTCGAAGCCGCCGTCCTTGACCATGGACTGCAGCGCCTGCGCGAGTCGCAACGAGTCGGGCGTGTTCGACGCGAGCATCGCCACCGGGTACGGCGTCTGCACGCCCGCCTCGGTGAGCAGTTGCTTGGCCTTGGCGGGGTCGTGCGCCGGGCAGGTCTGGGCCTCGGGAGTCGAGAACGGGCTCGCGGGCGAGATGGGTGAGCAGGCAACGGCGTGCAGGCCGTTGAAGACCGCGCCGACCAGTGCCTTCCGGTCGATCGCATGCTCGAACGCCTGCCGCACCTTGGCGTTCTGCGCGATGGGGCGGTTGATCGGCTTGGGCGCGCTGCGGACCCCGTCGACGTTGCCGATGTTGAACGTGAGGCCCTGGTATCCGAGGGACTGCGACTGGAGGACGGCGACCGAGGCGTCCTGCCGCAGCGAGGCCACATCCTGCGTGGAGATGGTGTCGGCGACCTGGGCGTCGCCGGAGCGCAGGTTGGCCGAGCGGATGCTGGCGTCGCTGAGGATGCGCCACGAGATCGCGTCGAGGTGGACCTTGCTGGCCTCGTAGTAGTTGGGGTCCTTCACGACGTCGATGGAGTTCTGCGGCACCCGCTTGTCGAACTTGAAGGGGCCGACGCAGACCGGGGCCGAGGCGAAGTCGTCGCCCCGGGTCCGCAGCGCCGTGGCGCTCATGATCATGCCGGCCCGGTCGGCCAGGGCGCCGAGCAGGGGCGCGAACGGCTGCTTCAGCCGGAGGACGACGGTGTGCGCGTCCGGGGTGTCGACGCCGTCGATGGGACCGAGTTCGCTCTTGCGCGCCGACCGGCCGTTGGTCAGGTGTCGCTGCAGGGTGGCCTTCACCGCGGCGGAGTCGAACGGCGTGCCGTCCGCGAAGCGCGCGTCCGAGCGCAACGGGATGGTCACCGTCCGGCCGTCGCCGCTCGTCGTGGGCAGCGCGGTCGCGAGCTGGGGTACGACCTGCGCCTGCTCGTTCACGTCGTAGAGCTTCTGGCACATCGCCTGGAAGACGTAGCGGGAGTAGAGACTGCGCGAGAGCGTCGGGTCCAGCGCGTCGGGCTCCGCGGAGAGGGCGATGACCAGCTTGCCGCCCTGCTTCACGGCGGCCGGGTCGGCCGGCGTACCGAAGGAATCCTGGCTTGCCGACTGGTTGTCGCCCGACGGGGTGTCGCCCCCGCTGTCGGAGACCGGTGAGCAGGCAACGACCGCGCAGGCAACTGCGATCGCCGCCACGGCAGCCCGGAGTGGACGACGCCGGGGCAGGCTCGTTTCGCTGACGGAGAGGTTCGTCATGGGGAGCTCCTCGAGTGGGCGATTCGGGGAGCGTATGTTGTATACGATGATGGCCGCAAGACCTCCCTGAATGCCGCTCACGACCGGGCAACGTGGACAAACCCGGCCCGCTCAGCCGGCGGTTCGCGCCTCGCTACGGGCACCGCCGTGAAACAGACTGAGCAGGACGACCAGCGCGAGCACCGCCACGACCGCGCTGAAGACCTCACCGGCGTGCCGCAGACCGATCCACTGGATCAGCAGGCCGACCCCGACGGCGGGCACGCCGAGCATCGCGAACAGGATGGCGAAGAAGGTCGACACCGCCTCGGCCTGGTGCTGCGGCGCGGTCTTCGTCGTGATCGTCGCGATGCCGTCGCCGACCGCCGCTCCGGCCGCGAGACCGATGATCGCCGCACTCAGTATCAGCGTCGCCAGCACCGCCATCCACATGCTGTACGCGAGCAGGCAGGCCCCGACGATCAGGCCGACGCAGGCGCAGGCCAACGCGGGCCGCGACGACAGGACACGGGTCACCAGCTGACCGAACGCGGCACCGGTGAACGCCACGAAGACCACCAGCCCGGCCAGGGTGTGCGAGGTCTCGTGCAGGACCGTGCCGAGGAACAACCCACTCACCGACGTGAACACCCCGAGGGCGGCGAAGCCCGCGCCGCCGGTGATCGCCGAGCGGATGAAGGCGCCACGAATGGTCGACGGTACGTGCAACCGCTGCACTCGCAGGGTGGCCGGCGAACGCTCCCGCACCGTCTCCGGCACGCCGCGCAGCGCGATGATCGCGATCACCGCCAGGATCAGCACGATGGCCCAGGGCAGCCGCAGGGGGTCGGGCGCCACGTCCGACACGATCCCGGCCAGCAGCGTGCCGGTGGCGAGACCGCCCAGGTTGGCGAAGATCGACACCGTGGCGGCCCGTCTCGGATGCTGGGGGCTGATCAACCCTGCCAGCGCCGCGGTCGCCGCTCCGATGACGAGCGCGGCGGAGAGACCGGCGAGCACTCGACCCACGATGATCATCGCCAGGTCCACCGCGGCCAGGAACACCGCGTCCGCGGCGACGGAGAGGATGAGCGCGGCGAGGATGACCGGGCGCCGGCCGACCTGGTCGGAGAGCCGCCCGAAGACCAGCAACCCGACGACGACGCCCAGCGCGTACAACGCGTAGACCACGGTCACGGTCAGCGAGGAGAACCCGAACTCGCGCTCGTAGAGGGGGTAGAGCGGGGTCGGCACGGTGGTGCCCACGAGCGTGATCCAGAACGCGAACGCGACCCGCACCGCTCCCGAGGTGGAAGGGGACCCTGCCTTCGCGCCGTCGGCGTGCCTGGCGTTGGACATGATCAGACCCTCCGGGCTCGGACCCTGCTGCGGGCCGTCACCGTCCGCGCTCTCCCGTCGCGGCTCCCGCCCCCGTGCAGCATGGGCCGTGGCCTCCCGCCGAGGTGCGGTAACGGCCCTAAACGCCCTCATCAGGTGGCGCGCTCGCGGGGCACTCCGCACGGCCTGGCCGCACGGAGTGCCCCCGCGTCCGCTACGACGACACGTGCGCGATCCCGGCCCGGCCGTGCTGCACGTACACGCTCGCCCGCGTCGCGACCGGGGCACCCGGCACGTTGACGAACGGCACGACGCGGTAGTCGGTGTGCATCTCGCGGCGGCCGAGGTGGACCACCTGGTAGCCGCGCTGGGAGTTGTGGAACTTCATGTGCGGGTTCTCGGCCAGCCAGGTCACGCCGAGCGCGTCCATGTCCTGCCCGTTGCCGCCCGAGCTGATCGAGGTGCCGAGGAACTCGGTGCCGATCGTGCGCGACGTCGCGTCGGCGAAGTTGAGCTTGAGGTCGGCGGCCACGCTGCGGTGCGCGTCGCCGGTGACGACGAGGAAGTTCTCCACGTTGCGCTTCGCCAGGCCGTCGAAGAGCCGCTGACGCGCCGCCGCGTACCCGTCCCAGCCGTCCATGCTGTACGACCCGGCCGGACCCTCGGTGTGGTCGGCCTCCATCGCGAAGACCTGGTTGCCGAGGACGTTCCACCGTGCGCGCGATGCCCCGAGGCCCGCCAACAGCCACGCCTCCTGCTGGGCGCCGAGGATCTGCCGGCTCGGGTCCCAGCGCAGCGACTGGTCGGTGAGCTGCTGGTCCCGGAAGCGCCGCGTGTCGAGCACGTCGAGCTGCAGCAGGTCGCCGAACGCCAGGCGCCGGTAGACCTGCATCTCCGGGCCGCGCGGGATCGACGACCGACGCAGCGGCAGGTTCTCGTAGTACGCCTGGTAGGCGGCCGCGCGGCGGAGCCGGAACACGGCCGGGTCCTGGTCCGGCTCGGTGTCCGGCTGCGAGTGGTCGCCGGCCCAGTTGTTCTCCACGTCGTGGTCGTCCGGGGCCACCACCCAGGGCGCGGCTTGGTGCGCCGCCTGCAGTGCCGGGTCGAGCTTGTACTGCGAGTACCGGACCCGGTAGTCGGTCAGGCCGAACGTCTCGGCCGCCGGGAAGTGCGGACGGCCGATCGTGCCGGCGCCAGCGCCCTCGTAGATGTAGTCACCCAGGTGGACGACCAGGTCCAGGTCCTCACGGGCCATGTGCTCGTACGCGGTGAAGTAGCCGTCGGTGTACGCCTGGCAGCTCGCGAACGCGAAGGTCATCGACGTGAGCGCGGCCCCCGGTCGCGGCGCCGTACGGGTGCGGCCCACCGGGCTGACCTGGCCCGCCACCCGGAACCGGTACCAGTACACGCGGTCCGGCCGCAGGCCGTGCACCTCGGCGTGCACCGAGTGCGCCCAGTCGGCCGTGGCGCGCTCGACGCCCCGTCGGACGATCCGGTGGAACCGCTCGTCCTCCGCCACCTCCCACCGCACCTGGACGGCACGGTCGGGCATGCCGCCCAGCCCGTCGAGGGCGAGCGGGTCCGGTGCCAGGCGGGTCCACAGCACGACCCCGTCCGGCAGCGGATCGCCGGAGGCGACACCGAGCGTGAACGCGTAGCCGGGCAGGGTGATGTGCTCGTTCGCGCCGGCGGCGCTCGCCGAGGCGGGCTCGGCGGCGAGGAGCGTCGCTCCTGCCGCGACACCGCCCAGGGCAAGGAAGTGCCGACGCGGAAGCGTCGACGGGGACTTCGGCATGTTGGTTTGCCTTCCGGGGGGAACGGGCCGTGTTGCCGTTGCTCCCATGAGCACAACCGCCCGACATGACACCCGCCGGAACACACCATGAACATGATCGTTCGCGACCGGGACCGTGCGGGACGGCCACCAGGGCCGTCCCGCACCGCGACGTCCTAGTACGGCAGCCGCCGTTCGTGATGTGGCTGGTGGGGCCGGGTCAGGGCCCCGGCAAAGTTGTCAGGTGATGCCGAGTAGTGCCAGCGGGCGGGTGCTGTCGCGGGCGTGATGTCGGTTGGCGGCGGTGATGTGGGTGACTCCGGTCAGGCGGAGGGCGCCGATGGCGGCGTTGCGTAGGACGGCCATGACCTCGGGTCCGGTGCCGGTGCGGATCTGGCTGCGGTCTTCGTCGTAGGTGACGTCGCGAACCCAGTGGACCTTGTTTTCGATCGACCAGTGGTTGCGGATCCGCGCCGCCAGTTGTGCCGGTTGCGCCTGGTGGACGCGGAGGTCGGTGATGGCGTAGACGGTCTCGGTGGTGAAGCGTTTCGGTTGGTCCAGGCGCCGCCTGCGACGACGGATCTGGATGGCTTGGGCGGCGTTCGGGAAGTCGATGCCGGTGGAGATCGTCAGGATCTTCAGGCTGTGGATCTCGCGGCGGCCGTGTCCGCGGTCGGTGTCGCGGGTGGCGTCGGGGACGGCCCGCCAGGGCAGTGCGGTGAGCTGGGTGTGTAGGTGAGGCTGGTTGCCTTTGACGGTCAGGATCCAGTGGGCGCCGCGTTGCGCGAGGTAGGTGACGTGCTGACGTTGGCAGTGCAGGGCGTCGGCGGTGATCACGGTGCCGCGCAGGTCGCTGATCTGGTCGAGCAGCGGCGCGAACCGGGTGATCTCGTTGGTCTTGCCGTCCACGGTGGTGCTGGCCAGGACCACACCGGTCAACTGGTCGCAGGCGGTCATCACGTGTCGGGCGGCGGTGGCGGGGGTGCGGGAGCCGCGCAGGGTCTTACCGTCAACGGCGATCGCCCGCGGGGTCGTCGAGGTAGCGGCGGTGACCCGGCCGGTGTAGCGGCGCTCCAGCTTGCTCATGCCAACCCTCCTGACACGCGAGGCGTGACCGGACGGTTGGCGGTGGCGCGGGTACGCAGCCGAGACGTAGCCACCTCGACATTGCGACGCAGTCGTTCCGTCTCGGCGGTCAGGGTGGCGTCGCCAGCAGCGGAGAGGCGGTAGTAGCGGCGGAGTCGACCGTCCACCATCTCCTCTCGATCGACCTCGACCAGGCCGGTGTCGCCCAGCCGGTCGAGCCCGCCGTAGAGGGTGCCGGGGGGCGCAACGACACTCGGTTCGCGGAGAGGACGCCAACCTCGCCGATGATGCCGTAGCCGTGAATCGGCCCGCCGGCCAGCGCGGTCAGGATCAGGAACGTGGGTTCCGCAACGGTGTGTCCACCGCTGCAAGATATCGGTCACCAAGCTATATATCAGTTGAGACAGACATATAGGGGACCAATTGCTGGGCCAGTGTTCTGGACCAGGAGTCTTATACGATGGTGTGAAAGTTGGACCGGTAGCACTGTTGGAGATGAACTGAACGCGACTCTCGCTTCCTTATAAGCGATCGAGACAAATCTCGCATTGGACTTGGCGGTCCAATAATCTCGGCCTACCGTTGGACCATGCAGTCCAAAAGACTCCGTGATGTTGTGCCGCCGACGCCGGCTGGCAAGGGGCTCACCCTGGCGCTGGTGATGCTCTCGGTGACCTCCGCCTCGTACTCGCTGGTGCAGTCGATGGTGAATCCCGCGCTCGCCACGCTGCGGCAGAGTCTGCACACCGATCAGCTCGGGGTGAGCTGGGTGCTGACGTCCTATCTCCTCGCGAGTGCCCTGCTCACGCCCATCCTGGGCAAGCTCGGCGACCGCTTCGGCAAGCGCCGGCTCCTCGTGTTCGCCCTCGGCCTGCTGGTCGTCGGCAGCGTGGTCAGCGCCCTCGCACAGGACCTGCCGGTGATGGTGCTCGGCCGGGTGCTTCAGGGCGCCGGCGGCGCCGTGCTCCCGCTGGCCTTCGGTGTGATCCGCGATCTTGCGCCTGCCCCGCGGGTCGGGTCTGCCGTCGGCATCGTGGCCGCCATGAGTTCGGTTGGCGCTGGGCTGGGCGTGCTCGTTTGCGGCCCGATCGTCGAAGGGCTCGGCGTCGCCTGGCTGTTCTGGCTGCCCGCGATCGCCAATGGCGTCATCGCCGTCCTGCTCTGGCTGATCATTGCGGACCGTGGAGCGCGGGCCACCGGCGCGGTGAACTGGCTCGCCGCCGCGCTGCTGTCGGCCGCCCTGGTGTGCGTGCTGCTGCCGCTGTCCCTCGGCGCGGATCACGGCTGGCTCGCACCGAGCATGCTTGCCCTGTTCGCTGGCGCGGTCGTCTTCGGCGTGCTGTGGGTCCTCGTCGAGCTGCGCTCGCGGACTCCGCTGATCGACATGGCCGTGTTCCGCATGCGGCCGGTCTGGACGGCGAACCTCGCCTCGCTGCTGTTCGGCGTCGGCCTCTACTCGACGATGGGCTTCATCCCCACCTTCTTTCAGATCCCTCGGCAGGCGGGCTACGGCTTCGGCGCCTCCGTCACCGCCTCCGGCCTGCTGTTCGTCCCCATCACCATCGCCATGCTCGCCACGGGACTTCTGGCCGGCCCTCTCATGCGCCTGCTGCGGCCCAAGACGGTGCTGGTGATCGGTGCGATCCCGCCCGTCGTCGGTTTCGCCTGGCTAGCCTTCTCACACGACCATCTTTGGGAGGTCGTCGTGGCCACCTCGATCGGCGGACTTGGCTTCGGCGTCGCGCTCTCCGCGCTCTCCGCTGTCGTCGTGCACTCGGTCCCGGTCACCCAGACCGGAGCCGCCGCTGGAATGAACGCGAACATCCGCACCATCGGCGGTGCACTCGGCGCGGCCGTGGTCTCCACCATCCTCGGAAGCCACCCCGGTGTCCTCGGCGTACCCGCCGAGAGCGGATACACCATCGCGTTCGCCGCACTCACGATCGCCGCGCTGGCCAGCCTGATCGCCTGCCTCGTCATCCCGACCGCGCTCAGCTCCGACGACGTCGCGCCGGAACACGAGACGCCGGAGCAGGAGGCTGCCGAACTCCTCGACCAGCACAACCCGTTCTGACACCAACCCCAAGGAAAGGACGAACCATGCCGGACAACCCGAGTGAGCGCGAGACGCGTAACGACGCCCTCATCCGCGAGTTCATCGACACCTTCGAGAAGAAGGACGCAGAGCTGCTGGGGAAGTACTTCGCCGACGACATCGTCTTCGAGAACTACGGAGACCCCGAACTGCGCGGCCGTACGAACCTCGTGACCATGTGGGCCAACGTCTTCGGCAACTTCGCGCAGGTCAAGTTCGAGACGCTCAACCAGGCCGTCAACGGCGACCTCGTCATCGCCGAGCAAATCCACGGGCTCGGACTTCCCGGCAGGAAGCTTGCCCCGATCACAAACCTCGCCGTCTACGAGATCCACGACGGCAAGATCGCGGCCTGGCGTGACTACACCAACGCACAGTTCGCTCGTGAGCTCCTCAGCGCCTGACCGCGCGTGACCCAGGAAGGGACGACACCGATGAGAGACCTGCCGACCTTGAACGCCATCGAGGATATTCGCGACCTCGAGGCTCGCTACGCCCGCTACGCCGATGAGAAGCGCTGGGACGACCTCGCCGGCCTGTTCGCCGAGGACGGCTGGTTCCGCCCTCTCGACGTCGACGGCAACGAGGTCGCGTACATGGGCAGCCGCGAGGCCATCGCGACCCAGCTCAACACGCGCAACTCTGGCGACGTGCAGCCCATCCACCAGTTGTTCACGCATGAGATCGAGATCGAGTCCGCTTCGACCGCGAAGGCGGTCTGGGCTATGGCGGACCTCATCTTCCGGGGTGACAGCGCCATTCCCGAGCAGAAGCCCGGCGACGCCCTCCCGCCATTTCGCACGATGCGCGGCTGGGGCCATTACCACGTCACCTACCGCAAGGTCGACGGCCGGTGGTTCATCGCCACCCGCACCCAGACCCGGACTCGGTTCGAGTTCACCTACTGATCCTCCAAGGAGTAGCGCCATGACCGACCTCGAGAAGGACCGCTTCCGCATCTCGATCCCACAGGCGACGATCGACGACCTGAAAGCCCGGCTGCGAGACACCCGCTGGCCTGCGGACATCGACGAGAGCGACGACTACTACGGCACGAGCCAGGCCTACATGAAGGAACTCGTCGACTACTGGGCGAACGAGTTCGACTGGCGCGCGGCCGAGAAGTCGCTCAACGAGTGGGACAACTACCGGGTCACCATCGACGGCTCGCCCATCCACTTCATCCGCAAGGAGGGCAAGGGACCGAACCGCATCCCGCTGATCATGACCCACGGTTGGCCGTGGAGCTACCGCGAGTGGACGAAGGTCATCGGCCCGCTCACCGACCCGGCGGCCCACGGCGGTGACCCGGCGGACGCGTTCGACGTCATTGTGCCGTCACTGTCGGGCTTCGCCTTCTCCACTCCGACGAACCGGCCGGACATGAACTTCTGGAAGATCTCCGAGCTGTGGCACAAGCTCATGACCGAGCACCTCGGCTACGAGAAGTACGCCGCAGCCGGCTCCGACTACGGCGCCCTCGTCACCGGCCAGCTCGGCCACAAGTACGCCGACGAGCTCTACGGCGTCTGGCTCAGCCACCGCATCCACCTCGACATCTTCCAGGGTGACCGCGCCTGGGACATCACCGGCGGCGCGAAGGTTCCCGAGGGTGTGCCCGACTCTCTGCGAGCTGAGATCGTCGAGGCGCAGCAGCGCTTCTCCTCCCATGTCGCCGTCCACATCCTCGACAACCAGAACCTCGCCTATGGCCTGGCCGACTCGCCCGTCGGGATGCTCTCCTGGATCCTGCGCCGGTGGACCAAGTGGAGCGAGTCGAACGGCGACGTCGAGAGCGTCTTTCCGCGCGAGCACCTCATCACCAACGCGACCATCTGGTGGGTCACCAACTCCATCACCAGCTCGATCCGTTCCTACGTGAACGCCAACCGCTACCCGTGGAAGCCGTCGCACGACCGCACCCCGATCATCGAGGCGCCGGCCGGCATCACCTTCCTCGGGTATGAGAACCCGCCCGGCGTCTCCACCGAGCAGCGCGCCCAGCACTTCCTCGACGACCCGCGCGAAAAGAGCTGGTACAACCCGGTCTATTTGAAGGCGCACGAGCACGGCGGCCACTTCACCGCGTGGGAGAACCCGGAAGCGGTCATCGAGGACATTCGCGCCACCTTCCGACCGCTCCGCCCGAAGCGGTAGGACCCCCTTTGCGACAATCGGACCATAGGGTCCAGTTCAGGCTGTCGGGCTATTCTGAGGTGATGAACGCGCGGTTGACGTCGAGGGGTGCGGCAACGAAGCGGCGGATCGTGCAGGGCGCGGCGATGTTGATGCGCGAGCAGGGTGCCGCGGAGACGAACCTGGACCAGGTGCTCCAGGTCACCGCGACGAGCAAGAGCCAGCTCTTCCACTACTTCCCGGACGGTCGCACGGGCCTCCTGCTGGCAGTCACGGACTTCGAGGCCGAGCAGGCCATGGAAGCTCAGCGTCCGTACATCGACGATCTTTCCACGATCGAGAGTTGGACGGCCTGGCGCGACGCGGTCGTACGGCATTACGTCGAGCTCGGGCAGCGCTGCCCGATGGGGGCACTGACGTCTGAACTGGGGACCTCTTCGCCGGAGGCCCGGCGTGCCGTCAGCGACCTGTTCGACCGCTGGGAAGGCGCGTTGATGGCGGGCGTCCAGTCCCTTCTCGTCGCCGGGCTGGTGCCTGCCGATGTGCCTGTGCGCGACACCGCGCGGTGCATCCTGACCGCCATTCAGGGCGGGGTCGTGATGCTGCGCGCCACCGATCGCGTGTCGTACCTGAAGACGGCGCTCGATGCCGCGCTCCGCCCGATTCTCGGTGCGTCCGTAGCGGCTTAGCGTCACTGGACCGTGGGTTCAGGGTGCGGCTGCCGACGAGGTTCCGGGAGCCACGGCGCGGGTGCTGCGGCTGTCGAGTCGACGCAGGTGTTCTCGACCAGCTCCGTTGGTTCGTGGATGGTGACGTCGCAGCCGAGCAGCGCGAGCCGGAAGACGAGCCAGGTGTCCTCCGGCCTGTGCCACCGGCACGACGCGTCGTCGAGCGGCTCCAACTCCCGCGTGATCACCCAACCGGGCAGCTACCTGCTCAGCCGGCAACGCCAGCGTCGCCACCGCCCGGAAGGCCGGTGCCAGGCTGTAGAGCTGGGTGGTCACGAACGTGGACGCGTCGTCGGTCGGCAGTTCGCGGGGTGGCACGAGTACCCCGGTTGTCTCTTGGCGTGTTCCATGCGGTCGACGCGGAACGTGCGCCAGTCCCTGCGCTCGTTGTCGTGGGCGACGACATACACCGGCGGCCCACCACGACGAGCCGGTGCGGTTCGACGAGCCGCCGGCTGACGGTTGCCGTCGCGGTAGTCGAAGCGGACCCGCTCGTGTGCCGAGGCTGCTGCCGCGAGGACGACGAGCTGTGTCGGGTCGACCAATGGAGTACGTCGAGGGTGCCCAGTTCTCTCATGGCAACTGAAGTCCGCTGATCGAACGCCGCGTGGCAGACATCCGGTCCCGCCACAGGCCCGATCGTGGTGATCGAACCTGCGCGGGACCGGATGCCCGCACCTCTTGCGTTGCCCAATGCGACCCGACTGCCCAGCGATCGGGTGCTCAGCCGAAGCAGTTGGGAACAGGGGGCGTGCTGGGTGTGCAGTTGGTGGGCCGGTTGCCGGTGATGGCCGACTTCTGGTCCACGGTGACCTGGCCGCCGCCGCCGCGTTAGCCAGCTTCGTTGTGGTGCACGTTGCCGTGCCTGAGGTGGAATGCGCCGTCGGTGAAGATTCCGCCGTGTTCGGCCTTCTGGGAGTCGACGAAGTCGACCTTCATCGCGACGGACGGTCCAGTTCCGCCGCGAAGAAACTCCCCGCGGACTTCAGGATCTGGTTCGCCCGCCGCAACTCACGCACCTCCCGTTCCAACGCGGCGAGACGATCCGCGTCGCTGCTGGTGATACCCGGACGCTCCCCAGCGTCGGTCTCGGCCTTCTTCACCCACGTGCGCAACGCCTCCGGATGAACTCCGAGCTGACCAGCGATCCCATGGATCGCTCCCACCGCGCTGGCCGGATCCCGGCGGGCCTCGACCGCCAACCGGGTCGCACGCTCACGCAACTCATCGTTGCACTTCTTCGGTGCCGGCATCGCTGGTGTTCCTCCCAGGTTTCGATGTCTCCATCAAACCCGCGCGGGACAATCCGCGACCTCACCCACCGTCTGCGCTGGTCAGACTGGCGCCGCCGCCATCAAGCCCGAGCCCGACAAGCCCCCTACACCCGACACCTCAACCTCGAACTCCAGCCATGATCACGAACGGCGGCTGCCGTACTAGTTGTACGCCTCGGCCGTCACCTTCACGGTGCGCGCGACGTGCTGCCGCGCCGGCCAGGAGATCTGCACCTGACGCGTCTCTCCGGGCAGGAGCCAGAAGTAGTTGTCCGCGTACCGCGCCGGCAGGACCCGGTCACCGTGCTCGTCGCGCACCGCCAGCCGGACCAGCGCCGCGACCGCGCGACCCTGGTTGCGTACGGTCGTCGTGACAGTGGACCGGCCGTCCACGACGCGGACCGTGCTGGACGACGTCGACAGTCGCGCCGCCGGCAGGTCGTTGAGCGCCCGCATCTGCTCGGCCTTGTCGTACCGCCAGTAGGTGTTCTCCGCGAGCAGCCGGTCGCGGCTGTCGCGCAGCTCCAGCCGGACCAGGTGCAGCCCGCCACCGTCCGGCGCGGCGAGCGGGAAGACCGCCGCCGTCGCCGAGCGGGCGACGTCCACCCGCTGCCGCTGCGGAGTGCCCAGCGCCCGACCATTGAGGTCGTAGCGTCGGGCGGTGACGGTGACCCCACTGAGCGCCGCGGTGGTGTGGTTGACCACCCGGACCTGCCAGGTGCCCGGGTCGGCCTGCACGTGCAGCGGCTCGCAGGCCTTGCGGGCGCCGTAGTAGGCACCGTTCACGTCGAGGTCGTAGTCGTAGGTCTGCCAGACCGTGCTGTGCCACGCCGGGTGCGACATCCACAGCAGCAGGCCCGTGGCGTCCTGCCACAAGTTGGCGTTCCACGCCTCGAACATGGCCCGGTGGCTCTCGTAGTTGACGAACTGCGCCCGGGCGGCGAACTCGTCGAGCGAGTCGGACTCGCCGAGCCGCGCGTCGATCGCGTCCTTGTACGTGCCGACGCGCTGGTTACCGACGCTCGACCAGTCGTGGTAGTTCCACACCTCGCTGGGCGGCCACTCGGGCGCGTCGCCGACCAGGTTGCGCATGCTCTCGATCACCGGAATCACCGGCATGCCGATCTCGGTGTGGAAGCCGAACGATTTGGCCTCGTACATCATTTCATTGGTGTACGTCGTCGGGTCGACCCAGTGGTACGGCCCGCGCCCGCTCACGATGCCGCTGGCAGAGTTGGGGATGTAGAGAATTTCCGGGTCCTCGGTGGCGACGGCCTGCTTGAGCCCCGCGTCGACGATCGGCGGCGGGTCACCCTCATTGGCGCCACACCAGACCACGATGCTCGGGTGGTGGCGGAATCGCCGGATCGTGTCGGCGGCGATGTCCACGTAGCCGGGCGGGTTGGGCAGGAACCCACCCGCCTGCCAGAAGTCGTTCCACACCAGGATGCCCTGCTCGTCGCAGGCCTGGTACAGCTCCTCACGGTTGCTACTGCCGAGCCAGTTGCGGATCATCGTGAAATTCATGTCGCGGTGCATCTCGACCGTGTCGGCGAGCCGGTCGGGCAGCACCCGGCGCAGCAGCTCGTCCCAGCCCCAGTTGCCGCCCCGAACGAAGACCGGCACACCGTTCACGCTGATCTTCAACTCGCTGATCTTGTTGCTGACCGCCTTGACGTCGGTCCACGTCTGCCCGTCGTCCGAGACCTGGATGACGTAGTTACGGGCGTACGCCTGCTCCCAGACGATGGTGACCTGGTCGAAGCTGACCGGTGCACCGAGGTCGACCTGGATCCACTGGTTGTCCTCGTACTTCGACGACCACCGGGTACGCGGGTTGCCGTCAACGGCCCGGTCCGGGCCGTTCGAGTCACCGTCGGCCGACGACGCGGTGGCGGTGGCGTGCAGAGCCAGGTCGACACCCGGCTCGGCCTGACGGCCGATGGAGAGCGCCCACATGGACACACCCCAGGAGGTGACCCGGGTGCCGGTCTGGATGCGCAGGTGCCGGGCGGTCTGGGTCGGGAAGCTCTCGACCTGGGTCGCGCGGCTGCCCAGCGGGGTCTCGTTGCTGACCGACTTCACGTCGGTCCAGGCGCCACCGTCCACGGAGACCTGGACGCGGTAGTCGAGCGCGTACGCCTGCTCCCAGACGACGGTGACCCGGTCGAAGTCGGCGGCCGCGCCGAGGTCCACCTGGATCCACTGGTTGTCCTCGGCCTTCGAAGCCCAGCGGGTCTTCGCGTCGCCGTCGACGACCCTGCCGGCCACGTTCGTGTCGTCCTCCGCCGACGACGCCGTGGCGTCGCGATGCAGGGCGAGGTCCGGGCCGGTGCCGTCGGCGACCGACAGCGCGAACATCGAGATGCCCCACCCGGTGGCCCGCTGGCCAGCCTGGATGCGGACGTGCCGCGCGTGCTGCCGATCGAAGGTGACCACCTGGGTCGCGGCGCCGTCGACGAACTCCAGCGGCGACGCGGGGGCCGGGGAGATCACGATCGGCTGGTGCCAGTCGTAGCCGAACTCGCGGACACCGAAGCGGAGCTGCCGCCGGTCGCTGACCGAGCGGTTCACGGTGGCGGTGACCTTGAGGTCGTACAGGTGGGGCTCGCCATAGCCGTTGGGCCACCAGAGCCGGGGGTTGCGCAGTCGCAGCGCGCGGAAGCGCTCCGGCGTGAACGTGACCGTGGTGTTCCCGTGGGCGGGAACGGTGACCGTCGACTCGACCCGTACCTTGTCGAACTCCGCCCGTACGGTGACCGTGGCGGCGGTGCCCGTCGCGTTGCGGACCGGCACCGCGATGGTGACGTCGGCGGTGTCGGTCTTCGGCAGGTCCGGCAGCGTGGTCGTGATGTGCGGGTCGCCGACGACCACGGCGCCGGTGCTGCGCAGCCGGACGTGGTCCCAGAGGCCGCTGACGCGGTCCCGGACGGCGGGCATCCAGTCCCAGCCCGACACCGCCAGGTAGGTCGGCGCGTCCAGGTAGTGGTGGGCGGACTGGAGGAAGGTACGGCCGTCGGTGCCCTTGTCGCCGGGGGTGCCCGGGTGCGGCATGGGGGTGACCCGGACGGCGACGACGTGCTCGCCGTGGTGCTTGGCCAGCGCGTCGGTGATGTCGAATGCCGCCCGCGCGAACGGGTGCTTGACGCTGCCGACCTGCACACCGTTGACCCAGATCGTGGCCTCGTGGTTGATGCCGTCGAACTCGAGCCAGATCCGGCGACCGGCCGACGTGTCCAGATCGCGGGGCAGCCGCAGCGCACGCCGGTACCACCACGAGTGCCGCGACAGCGCCTCCGGGATGCGCATGTTGTTGAAACCGGAGACCGGGTCCGGCAGGTGCCCCTGCTCGACCAGGGTCCCCAGCACCGTGCCGGGTACGGTCGCCGGCAGCCAGGACCGGACGTCGACGCCTCCGGTGGAGAGCGCCGCGCCGTCGGTGGTGCCCGCGAAGTCGTCCATCGTCAACGACCAGCCGGACTCCAGCGGCACCGTGCCGTCGGCGGCCACGCTCAACTCCGGCGTCGGCCGGGTGTTGCCGCGGTCCCAACTGGTCCAGCCCTCGGCCGCCGGCCGGGCACCCAGCGGGGTGCCGTACACCTGGAAGCCGTTGAGGCCCACCGGGTTGCCGTTCGAACGCTTGGTGGACGTCATCCGGATCCACCGCGCGGTGACCGGTGTGGGCAGCTTGATGGCCTGAACGCCGCCCTGCCCCTCGGTGGTCTCGTACACCGACCGCCAGTCGCGGCCGTCGGCGGAGACCTCGATCCGGTACGCCGTCGCGGCGCTGGAGAGGATCTCGTCACCGTCGGTGTCGGTGTAGTTGCCGTCGAACGGCCCGTCGGCGAGGGTGGCCTCGAAGACCAGGGTGACGGCCTCGACGCTGCACGGCGCCTGCAGGTCCACCGTGATCCACTGAGGATCGCCGGGGGCGGCCCGCCATCCACTCCCCCGCACGCCGACCTGCGGCAGACCGTCCACGGCGAACGTGCCGGGCGTCGGCGCGTAGTCCGTCGACGAGACCGCCACCGGACGGTACCGGGCGAGGTCGGTGGGGGGCGGCGCTGCTGCGGGCGTCGCGGGGGCGGCGGCAGCAACGGCGTCCGGTAGGACCGCGGTCACCCCGATCGACGCGAGGAGCGTTGCTCCGGCGGAGAGGAACGTCCGCCGGGACACGGGGGAAAGCTCGGGCATCTTGCCTCCAGACATGACAACGTTGTCAGAGCGTCGTGAGTGACAACGTTGTCAGATGGTGGCCGGATGTTTCGCGAGAGTCAAGGCTTCGATTCAATCGTGATCTCACGCGGTCCAACCATCCACCGGTAGCGTCTGCCTGATGCGACTCACGGTGCTGGGCGCGTGTGGAGCGTGGCCCGAGGCTGGCCAGGCCAGCAGCGGCTACCTCATCGAGCACGATGGCTTTCGACTGCTCGTCGACCTCGGGTACGCGACCGTGCCACGACTGCTGGAGCACCTCGACGTCGACCAGGTCGACGCGGTGTTCATCAGCCACGGCCACCCCGACCACTGCGCCGACCTGAATCCACTACTGCGGGCGCGTGCCCTGCGGAAGGACCCGCCGCCACCGCTACCGGTGTACACGCTGCCCGGTGCACTCGACGCGGTGCTGGCGCTCGACCGGCCCGGGATGCTGGACTCCGCCTACACCCTGCACGAGTTCACCGCCGGCAGCACCCTCGGCATCGGTCCGTTCCGCACCGAGACCCGGCCGCTGCCGCACTACGTGCCGAACGCCGGCGTGCGGCTGACCGCCGGCGGTCGGGTGCTCGCCTACACCGGCGACACCGGCCCGGACGCCAACGTGGTCGAGCTGGCCCGCGACGCCGACCTGCTGCTGGCTGAGGCCAGCTACGTCCACGAGGTGCCGGCGGATTCGACGGGCTACCAGTCGAGCGCCCGCGACGCCGGCCGGCAAGCCACCGCGGCCGGCGTCGGGCACCTGCTCCTGACCCACCTCCTGCCGGGCACCGACCATGCGGCGGCGCGAGCCGCGGCCCGCACGGAGTACGACGGTGAGCTCGGTGTCGCCGTCGCGGATCTGGTCGTCGACCTGCCCTGAGGTTGTCGGTCGGCCTGGGCCCAGCGCGGAGGAGAGCCGGTCCGGTCAGTCGATTGGCCTGCGCCCGGCGCGCAGGAGGGCCGGCCGGCCGATCCGGAGGCGGAACCGCCGCACGGCGCTCAGACGGGCTCTGGGGCCGACTCGGCGCGCCCGTTCCGCTCGACCCGCCTGCTCCGCCTTGAGGCCGGCGCGGCCGAGCAGCCGGATCAGCAGCCAGCAGAACACCGCCAACGCGCCGAACAGGGCAACCGTCACGATCCGCCAGGGCATGCTCTCGACCTGCAACATCTCCGGCAGCAGCGCGGCGACACCGGCGACCGCGGTGACCGCGAACAGCCACTGGAGTCGCTGCTGGAACAGCGCCGTCTGCAACCCGAAGAGCTGGCTCAGGTTGTTGCGGAGCAGCTCCAGACGCCGTCGGGCGGCCTGGAGGTGGCGGGGCACCCGCAGGCCGTCGATCAGGAAGGTGGCCACCGCGATCCGCACCGGATCCCGGTACATCAGGTCCACGTTGCCGACCTCGGCCAGGCCCCGGGCGAGTTGCAGCTGCACCCGCGCGAGCTGGGTGATGCGCGCACCCAGTGAGTGCCCCGGGCCGACGAGTTCGTCGCGGTCGTTGGGGTCCACGCCGACCCAGAGCTGACAGAAGAACCACTGGGCGTGGATCTGCCCGTACATGTCCTGCACCATCCGCAGGTTCGCCGGCCCGCCGTCGACCCCGTCGTGCAGCACGGCCACCGTGGACCAGCCGGTGGTCCGCACCACCAGGCCGCGCAGTCGCAGTGGGCCGTCGTCCGCCGCCGAGCCGGGAGTCACCGGCAACGCGGAGAGTCGCAGCAGCGACTCGACGATGGGCTCGTCCTCGTCCCGCTCGGGGCCGCGCAGGACGAAGAACTGCCGCATGTTCTGGAAGGGGTACCGACGCTCCCGCGGCTCGAAGCCGGCCGAGTCCCGAAGGACCCCGCGAACCGCCTCGACGTAGGCCGCGACCGTCAACCCGCCCGGCTCGGGCGTTCCAGCCTCGACAGCGTCGAGGTGACCGGCCAGGTTCGGCGGAAAGGTGCCCAGGTCGCGCAGGTGCCGGAAGTAGTCGAGGGTGTTCTCGCGGACGAGGTCGTCGTAGAACCGGCAGATGTCCTCGGTGCTCACCGCCGGCTCCGGTGCGGCGAACCGCAGATCCACCGAGATGACGCCGAGCGCCGGGTAAATCACGATCTGCGTGCTGGTGGCCCAGGTGATGTGGCCGATGCGCACCGGCGACGTGCCCAGGGAGAGTTGCAGCACCGGTGGGTGAGTGGCGAGGTACGAGATGTTGTAGGCGCGGGTCTCCTCATGCTCGACCACGTCGACCGTGATCGTGCCCAACTTCGCCAGCAACGGGATGGCCGGCTCGACGTCCTGCACGGTGCCGCCGAGGTCGAACTTGATGGGCACGTAGATGTGATCGATATCGAGGCTCACACCTGCATTGTGGCCGTCGGGATCAATCCAATTTTGTCCCGGCTTCCGGGGCGAGCACCCGAGCCGGCCGCCCGAACGGCCTCGCTTGCCTCGATGAGCGGTCTGCCTGTGTCATAGATATGACTCAGAGGCACACCGCTCCACGGGCGAACGTCCGGGCCGACGGGACACGCCCAGGCTGGCGGGTAGGGTCCAGTCACGGTCGACGAAAGGCAGTACGGCCCTCTCGGCGATCACAAGGGCGGCTCTGCTGGGTGCCCTGGCCCGGTCGCCTAGACAAGGCGAACCGGCCGGCCTACGCCTGGTCGTCCGAGTTTCCACCAGCCTTGACCGCCTGACGGGTGCCCCTTCTCGCGCCCGCCTCCCAGGAAACCTGACTGTAGTCGTCCCACCGCCGGTCGAGCTCGGCCGGATCTGCCCGGTTGTCCGGCTCGACGGCGAAGTCGCAGTCGACCGCTCTCATCTGCATCCAGATGGCGTTCACGATGTCCGCGTATTGCGCGTCCTTGACTCCCCATAGCTGAATCGTGATCTTTCGACTGTCGTCGCTGGTCACTGTGATCCTCCGATCCTTAGGGCAGCCGCAGGCCCGGGCAGGCGGCGTCGCGATGGTCGTTGCGGTGGCGCATCCAGACCGCGACGTCGAGGATCCGCAGCCGGCTGATGGCCGCGGGCAGGTCGGCCTCTCGGCGGCGGGCATCGAGTTGCCGCGCCAGGATGCGGTCATCCTCGCGCAGGAGTTCGTGCAGCCATCTCCAGAATCCCGTGCCAGTCCCGAGGGCGCAGGACACGACCCCGTCGTACACCGGTATGAGCTTCGGACGCTTACGGGCCAGCAGCTTTCCTGCCGTGACCCAGCCGACGCCGGTCGCCTGGTTGAGCATCCGCCAGGCGCGCTCGGCAGGACCGTCATCCGCGATGAGAGGGGAGGCCGCATCAGAGTCCAACTCAACGTCTGCCGGGATCTTCGTCAGCTCGGCGGCAACGTCGCGGCCAAGCTGCCCTTGGAGCAAATCGATCGCCCGATGGGGCGAAACGTGAACGCTGTGCAGTTCCACCGCGATCAGGTCGTCGGCGGTGATCGCGTTCGCCGCTTCCGGGCGGTCACCGCCGCCGCCGAGCCGCTCGAACTGGGCCCCGGTAAATGCCTCTTCGTTGGCCGACAGGTAGTAGCGCCTCAAGTCTGGGACCGTTCGAGAATCGTCCACGACCGCCAAGATCCCGGCGAGGGCAAGGGGCTGCTTCATGTTTCTCCTTCGATCAGGCTGATGCAAGGGACAGGGAAGGATTGGGCTGACCGCTCCGCGCGAGAAACTCCTCAGGCCAAAGCAACTGCAACCGCGGGCCCACCCCCGCCAGACTCGCCACTCATCGGCGTCCCCTATCGGTGTCGCCACCCGGCGGGAGGCGCACGCACCGCGCGGTTGGCGAATGCGTTCACCGTGGACACCTCCGCGCCAGAAGTCGTTGATCCGGATGATCCGCGTCCTCGGGTCATGGTCGTTGTTCGCCGGTTCAAGGTGCAGGCCCTAGTCCTTCTACAACTCGGCGATAGTGAGCTGCCGGAACTTCTTCATCGCCTTACTTACGTCGGCCTTCACCGGCTTCTCCAGGACATCGGAGCTCTGCCAAAAGCTGTTGGCGAAGGCGAGCCGGGGCACGAGGTGCCTCCAACGTTCAGCGCGCTGCGGATAGGGCGAGGCCATAGATAGGGCGGGGCTCAGACTTCGGGTTGTGCAGCCTGCACGTAGAACCAGCGGAGGTGCTCGATGAGCGCCTCGCGCGCCTTGACGTTGACGAGGACGTCCAGAGCGAAGCCGGGGCGGAGCGCGAGCTTGGCTGCCGCGAGATTCACGCCCTCCAGCTCGTTCAACCGCTGGCGGAACTGCCCCCGCAGCGCGATGTCGTCGAACGGCGGTCGCGTGCTCAGGTGCTGGAACACGATCTCGAACTTCCCGCTCGGGTAGATCGTGGCAGGCCAGATATTGCCGAGTTCGTGGTCCTTTCCGCGCGCCATCAGAAAGCACGAGGTCTCACCGCCGGAGCCGTAGAGCAGCGTGCCGCCCATACCGGCCCAGGCTTCGAGTACCGCGACCGTGCCGTGCGCGACCTGCGCATCTTGCAGGTCCCTGAGCTGCTCAAGGAACCGGTCATCCAACGGACCGTTATGTCGGGATCGCGCCCGGAGGAGTTGAGTAGACCCGTCCTGCTGGGGCATGCCGGCAAGTTGCGCCAGTTCCTCGACACCCATGCGCTGCGCCTGGCTGGCCCGGCCGTACTTGTCGAACTCGACACCCTCTTCGCGCAGCAGGTCCTGCGGGTTGTCGGTGCGGGACGGGTCGACCCACCTGAAGTTTGGCGCGATGACGCCCTCCGCCTGAAGCACCCGGTGCGCGTTTGGCGCGGAATGGTTGGCCAGCCGGGCACCGACGGAGACCGGGTGCGTGCCGATCAGCGCGGCCAAATCACCGTACGCGGTCCAGGAACCGGCGGGCAGCGCGGCGAGCGCCGTGTTCATGACGTCCCAGGGCACCTCAGACTTGTTACCCGCCTCCTCGGTGGGGCCGGGCCAGGTGGCGATGATCCGTTCGGCGAGCCCGTCGGCGCGCGCGTGGATCTCGGGGCGTCCCCAACGCTTCTGGTCGGCGATCTCTCGGCTGAGGGCGATCCCGCTCTTGCCGAGCTGAACCCGCTTGATCAGGAAGGAGCTGTTGCTCAACTCCGCGTTGTAACCGGTAAGGGTGAGGTTGCCCAACGTGTGGACCAGGGCTTCGTGCACCTCGGCGAAGCTCTCCTCGCCTTGCAAGTCCTCGCTCAGCATTTGTCGCCACTCAGCCGTGGGGCTCTGCGGCAGGACGTGTTCGATAGTCAACGATGCCGGCGTGACCGGTTCCTTGCTGCCGTACGACTCCTCCAGCCACTGAAGCACGAGCTTGCGCTGGGTCGCCCGTCCGTTGAGGTAGAACGGGAATGACCGCACCGCCTCACGCAACCTGGCGTCGGTGGCGTAGTGCTTCCGGCCGACCGACAGATATGCCCGCACCGCCTCGTCGACGGGCAGGTCCTTGCGCATCTCGGTCACGATGCGCAGCAGGACTCGGTAGATGCTCGCGGTGGCGCGGCCGATCAATAGGCGACGGATGAAGTAGCTCTCGACGTAAAGCATCGCCGAGGCGATCTGTTCCGACGTTGCCGTTCCCTGCTTGCGGCGGTCTAGCAGGTGCAGCAACAGCGGCAGGACGGTGGTCGTGTCCCAGGCGCTGAGCCGGGCCAGCCGCCGCCGTACCTCCGGGTCGTGCTCCTCCTCCGGGTGCAGGATGATCCGCAGGAGCGCGCCCAGGCGGCAGAAGCGGCGCACCTCCGCCTCAATCTCCTCCTCGGTGTGCAGGCCGTTGAGCTGCGCCTGCTGGCCAACGTAGGTATCGGTCTGCTTGACCTCGGGGTTGCGGTGCACCAGGTCGAGCCAGAACAACTGCTCCAGTTCGCCGGCATCCAACTGCTTCTGCAGCGGAAACCACAACGAGTCGTAGACCGCATCACCACGGTTGGGCAGGCGCATGAACAGGTAGTTGCGCAGCAGGTCGGCCTGGGTGAGTTTCAAGCCGGTGTTGTTGAGCGACTCGAAGATCCGGTAGACGTTGTCGCCAGGCTGCGCCACGACCGAAACCAGCGCCATCCCCGAGATGACCGCGTCCTCAATGCGTTCGATGTCGAGCGGGTCGTCCGGGTCGTCGACAGCGACGAGCTGGGCCGCGAAGAACCGGTATGCCGCACCCACCTGGTCGCTGCCGCCGACCTGTGGCGTTGCCTCCAGGCATGCCTCGTAGGCGGCGCGATCAGCCTGGGTGGGCACGAGCTTCAACCGATGCGCCGGCTTGTACTTGTTGATCAGGTATTCCTGGTCGATGCGGTCGCGGTGGCCCAAGTCCTCATGCGCGGCCCGGTGGTCACGAATGGCGCAGAGCAGTATGGACAACGTGGTAAGCCGCTGTTGTCCATCCACCACCAGGAACTCAGAGACCGAGGGCCCAAGGGTGGGGCTGGGTGCGAGTACCAGCGAGCCGATGAAGTGGGTGAGGTTCGGGCTCTCGACTCGCTCCTCGGCCAGCTTACGGATGTCCTCCCAGAGTCGTCTCAGCTGAGAGTCCGTCCACGAGTATGTCCGTTGGTATAGCGGCACCCGATACTGCTTCGCACCTTCGAGTAGCTCCCGCAGCGTCGTCTCGTGTGCCGCGACCATGTGCGCTCCCGTCGTCCCCGGCGTAATCCGGCCAGCCAACCAGATGGTTGAATCCGATCAACACCTCAGTCAGAAACGCGACTCCTTTGGTCGATCTCGGCGGATCTGCGTGTTCGCGAGGCGCGTACTGCTGCGGCGGATCGATGGATTGTGTCCGCAGCGGACGCTAGGGTCCAGCGCGGTACACCTGCAGCAGACGCCATCGGGGGTGGTCTGTCACTCATCGCTACCCTGCTCACACAGCTCCGACCCACCGCCAGCACCACGAGCTGATTTTCGGCTCACGTCACGTACTCGAGCTGTTCAGCCACTCGCGTTTGGACACTAGGCGTGTTGGGGTGCCGCTCCGGTTGATTTGGCGTGGCCACAGTGACACCTACTGTGATATTCCCCGTTGTCGATCATGAGGGATGTGGGATGGCGCCTGAGGCCGAGGAATCCGAGAACGAGCGTCCCACACCCATTGACGGAGATATCCTCGCCGGATCGACTCCGGAAGTAGCCGTACGTGGACAGCGAGTCCTCGACCTCCTGGATAAGGCAATCGCACTCCAGAGCCCACTGGTGCAGAAGAACATCGCCCGGGCCCGCCAGCGGAACCCAGAGGCGACACCAGCACAGGTAATCCGCAATCTGGAGCGGATGTATGTCAGCGCCTTGACCGGGACAGGCGCTGCAGTTGGAGGAGCCGCAGCGGCACCCGGTGTCGGCACGGGCGTCGCACTGGCACTGTCGGCCGGCGAGGCCCTCTCATCTCTTGAGCTGAGCGCCCTCTTCGCGCTCTCGATCGCCGAAGTTCACGGAGTTCGCATCGACGAGGTTGAGCGTCGCCGAACGATCGTTATGGGAATCATGCTCGGCGGCTCCGGCTCCGCCACCATCACCAAGGTCGCTGAGCGTACGGGGCAACACTGGGGACGTCAGGTCGTTGCCAAGGTGCCTGCCGAGACGTTGCGTCAGATCAACAAGATCTTGGGAAGACACTTCATCACGAAGTACGGAACCAAGCAGGGGATCATCGTTCTCGGCCGAATAGCACCGTTCGGTATCGGCGCTGTGATTGGTGGTGGCGCCAACGCTGCCCTCGCCACTATGGCCGTCCGGGCCGGTCGTCGCGCATTCGGCCCACCCCCGCCGTCGTGGCCATAGCTGACGCGCAGCACCCGCCAACATTGTGCGGGTAGGGTCCAGTCACGGTCGACGAAAGGCAGATCAACCATGGCGGTCCCCCACCTGACGGCAGCCGACGGCACGACGTTGCCGGCGATCGGGCTCGGCACGTACCGGCTGAACGGCTCGGCGGGTGTCGACGCGATCGGTCAGGCGATCCGGGCGGGCTATCGGTTGCTCGACTCCGCGGTCAACTACGAGAACGAGGGCGCCGTGGGTCGGGCCGCCCGTTCGGCGGGCGACGTCCGGGCCGAGCTGATCGTCACCTCGAAGCTGCCGGGACGGCACCACCGCTACGACGAGGCGCTGACCACCATCGAGGAGAGCGTGTTCCGCACCGGCCTCGACCGGATCGACCTGTACCTGATCCACTGGCCGAACCCCAAGGTCGACCTGTACGTGGAGGCGTGGCGGGCGCTGATCGAGGCCCGCGAGCGTGGTCTGGTCACGCACATCGGCCTCTCCAACTTCCTGCCCGAGCACATCGACCGGCTGGTGGCCGAGACCGGGGTCGCCCCGGTGGTCAACCAGATCGAGGTGCACCCGTACTTTCCGCAGCAGGATGCGATCGACTACCACCGGGAGCACGGGATCCTCGTGCAGGGCTGGAGCCCGCTCGGCCGTGGCAACGACCTGCAACAACACCCGGTCATCGGGGAGATCGCGGCCGCCCACGGGATCAGCGCGGCGCAGACCATCCTCGCCTGGCACGTGGCTCGCCAGGTGATCCCGCTGCCCAAGGCCGCCTCCCCGCAGCGGCAGGCCGAGAACCTGGACGTCTTCGGCGTCAAGCTCACCGACGGCGAGGTCGAGGCCATCACGGCGTTGGGCCGCCCCGACGGGCGCCTCGCGGACCAGGACCCGGCGGTGTACGAGGAGTTCTGACGCCGTTGCGTCACCCGGGCCGCTCCCGGCCCGGGTGACGCGCCGTCGACTAGACGAGCCCGCCGAGCGCGGGGTCGCTGATGCTCTCCTTGCCGTTTTCCACGTGGCCGGCGTAGCGGTGCTCGAAGCCGTCGTCGCCCGCGACGCTGACGGTCAGGTCGTACCAGCCGTGGGTGCGGGTCAGGTTCCACTGTGCGCGCTTGGACTCGCCGGGCCGCAGCGACTGCTTCACCGGCCGCGAGTGGTAGCCGTCCCGGATGGTCACCTCGATCCGCTTCGAGCCACGGTTGCGTAGTTCGAGGACGACCTTGTAGGACCGCTCCTCGTACGAGGGGGTGACGGCGAGGTTCGTGGAGTGCCCGCTGTCCGTGAACCGGCGGAAGAACCCGTTCGGCCCGTGGACCGACAGGTCGTACCCGGACTCGATCGTCCAGGTGTCCGTGAGGTGCTTGCCCGGCTCGACGGTGTAGCTGCGCGGGGCGGCCGTGCTGCCGGCCTGGCGCACCTGGAAGACCGCGGCGACGCCGCCGGTGTTGCGGAAGTCGATCCGGAACGCGTCGCCGTCCACGCGACCGTCGGCGTGCAGGGTGTACGGGAGCGCCCGCGCCCGGCGTACCCCGCGCTCCTGCTGGGGGAGGCGCTGGTCTGCCGGCGGAACCGGCACCTCGTCGGGGTGCCGGACCAGGTCCTCGGGCTTGAAGTCGTCGGTGTCCGGCAGCTTGACCTGGCGCGACCGGTTCGGGTTGCGGAAGTCGAAGGCGGACGTGAGGTCACCGGTGACGGCGCGCCGCCACGGGGTGATGTTCGATTCGACCAGGTCGGGCCGGCCGTGGCCGAACCGCGCCTCGAGGAACCGGATCAGCGAGGTGTGGTCGAACACCTGCGAGTTGACGAAGCCGCCCCGCGTCCACGGCGAAACGATGATCATCGGGACGCGGATGCCGAGGCCGTAGGGGCCGGCCGGGTGGTCGGCGTCGCCGGGGAAGATCTCGTTGGTGGTCGGCACGGTCGACAGTCCGTGGTCGGGCGTCTGCGGGGGCGTCGGTGGGACCACGTGGTCGAAGAAGCCGCCCTCCTCGTCGTAGGTGATGAAGAGCGCCATCTTGCTCCACACCTCGGGGTGCGCCGCGAGGATGTCGATGACCTGCGAGATGTACCACGAGCCGTACGCCGGCTCCCAGTTCGGGTGCTCGGTGTACGCCTCGGGCGCGACGATCCACGAGACCTCGGGCAGGCGGCCCGCCTCGACGTCGGCGCGGAAGTCGGCGAGCAGCGCCTCCGGGCTGCGGCCCTGGGTCCTGATCTCGGTGCCCGTCTTGGCCTTGTCGGCCAGCGGCGTGCCGGGCTGCGCGTTCTGGTACTGGTGGAAGTAGAGCAGCGAGTTGTCGCCGTAGTTGCCGATGTACGGGTCGTTCGTCCAGCCCCAGGAGCCGGCGGCGTTGAGGCCGGTGCCGACGTCCTGGTAGATCTTCCAGGAGATGCCGTTGCGCTCCAGCCGCTCCGGGTACGTCGACCAGTCGTAGCCGGCCTCGGCGTTGGTGATGACCGGGCCGCCGCCCCGGCCGTCGTTGCCGACCCAGCCGCTCCACATGTGGTAGCGGTTGGGGTCCGTCGGCCCGATCAGCGAGCAGTGGTAGCTGTCGCAGACCGTGAAGGCGTCGGCGAGCGCGAAGTGGTACGGCAGGTCCTGGCGGGTGTGGTAGGTCATCGCCGTGACGCCCTTGTTGGGCACCCACTGGTCGAACCGGCCGTCGTTCCAGGCGGCGTGCCCGTCGTTCCAGCCGTGCGGCGGGTCCGGCAGGAAGGTCTGGCCGAGGTCCTGCACCTCGGGCCGGAACGGCAGCAGCTCCTCGGCGCCGTCGGGCTGGTGCCACACCTTCTTGCCGGACGGGAGCGTCGCCGGGTGCGGATCGCCGAAGCCACGGACGCCGCGCAACGTGCCGAGGTAGTGGTCGAAGGAGCGGTTCTCCTGCATCAGGACGATGACGTGCTCGACGTCGTTGATCGTGCCCGTCCGGTTGTTGGCCGGGATTGCGAGCGCTTTGCTGAGGTCCAACGGGAGCGCCGCACCGATCGCGGGAACTCCCATGGCCTTGAGGAACGTACGGCGATCCACCGTGCCCATAGCTCACCCTTTGTGCGGTGTGTCGAGAAGTTGGCGACCGGACGCTACCGACGGCGGGTTGACGGCAGGTGGCCGTCGCCGGTTGGTTTTGGCAACCTCTCAACGACCGACGTCGGGTTGTGGTGTGCGTTACCGGGGAACTGCCGGCATGCCGGGAGCAGCCCGACGTACCGTGAGATCGTGCCGACGAAAGACGTACTCACCAGCGCTGACCTCGCCGAACTCCGCCGCTCCGCGCTCGGGGCGGCCAATCCCCTCGGTATCGCCGCCGACCTGGCCGAGGCGGTCGAGCAGGGCCGGCTGGCGGCTCCGGAGGATGCCGGGGACGCGCTGGCCCTGGCCGCCGAGATCGCTGAGGTCCGGGGAAAGCTGGACGCCGCGCTCCGGTACGCGGATCTGGCCGTGGCGGCGTACCCGTCCCGCGACGATGACCGGGCCGGGCTCGCCCGCGCGCTGCGGGCCCGGATCCTGTTCCAGCTCGGCGGCCGGGAGGACGAGGCGATGGCGGAGCTGACCCCGCTGCGCCCGCTCCTGCTCGGGCAGCCTGACGCGCCCGCGTACGTGAGCGCGGCGTTGGACGCCGGGCGCCGCTCGGCGTTGGCGGACGAGTGGTTGACCGAGGCGGTCGACAAGCTGCTCGCCGAGCGCGCCGCCGGTGCGCAGGCCATCACCGCCACCGGACCGGCGGTGGAGGTCGGTCCCCCGGACGCGCCCGGCGTCCTCTTCTTCCTCCTGCAACAGCGTCACCGGGTACGCCGCAACCTCAACCTGCCGCACGACCGGAACGACGACCTGGCGGACCGGCTGGAGAATCAGCTCACCCGCCGGGCGGAGCAGCCGCTGACCGCCGAGTCGGAGCTGATCTTCTGGCCCCGGGCCGAGTTCGACCGCCTGCTCGCCGAGCAGCCCGCGCTGACCGAGACGTACGGGCCGGACTGGGACGCGCACCGGGCGCGGCTGGAGAAGGAGCTGGTGCGGCTGACCAATGCCGGTCAGACCGGGCTGGGCGTGCTGAGCGCCACGGTGGACGGGCTGCTGGGGTTCGCCGGCCGACGCAACGGCGACCCGACCGATCCGGAGATCCGGACCGGGTACGCCCGCGAGCTGTCGACCCGGCCGAGTGCGCGGGTGCCGTGGCCGCCGGAGCGCAACGACGCCTGCTGGTGCGGCTCGGGCCTCAAATACAAGAAGGACTGCCTGCCACGCTCCCGTAGCTGACCACGCAATGGAACGCGCTGTGGGTGCACCCAGCCGTGCCAGGTGCGCCAGGGTTAGCCTCCAACGGCTTGATCGAAAACAGCCGTTAGGGGGCAACCTTGCTGGTTATCGCGCACCTCAGTGACACCCACCTCGACAGTCATCCCCGATCGGCCGAGCGGACCGCCCGGGTCATGGACTATCTACACGATCTGCCCCGACCGGTCGACGCGATCCTGATCACCGGGGACATCGCCGACCACGGCGAGGTGGCCGAGTACGAGACCGCCGCGAAGCTGTTCGACTCCCCGCTGCCGGTGATGATCTGCCCCGGCAACCACGACGTGCGCGCCGCGTACCGCAAGGGTCTGCTCGGCGACGACCGTGGCGGCACCGGCCCGATCAACGCCCGCCACGACGTGGCCGGCGCGGTCTTCCTCCTTGCCGACTCCTCGGTGCCGGGCGAGGACGACGGCCACCTGGACGAGGAGACCCTGACCTGGCTCGCCGCCGAGCTGGGCTCGGTGCCGGCGGAGACGCCGACGTTCATCGCGCTCCACCACCCGCCGGTCGTGCTGCACCACCCGGTCATCGACCCGATGCGGCTGCTGCCCGCCGAGCCCCTGGCCGAGCTGGTGACCGCCCACCCGCAGGTCGTCGCCGTGCTGACCGGGCACTTCCACACGGCCGCCGCGAGCACCTTCGCCGGTCGCCCGCTGCGGATCGCGCCGGGTGTGGTCTCCACCCTCCGGATGCCCTGGGAGGGCGACGGGCCGTTGGCCACTCAGACCCAGCCGCCCGGCGTCGCGTTCCACGTGTACGACGACACGGGCCTGCTCACCACCCACTACCGGGTGGTGGTCTGAGCATGCACGGCGTCGCCGTACTCGGCTTCCTGGTCGCCGTCGCGCCGATCACCGCCACGCCGGGAGCAAGCCTGACCCTGGTCGTGTCGCGGGTCGCCGCCGGCGGGCGGCGGCAGGGGTGGTGGGTGATCCTGGGTACGGTCACCGGGCTCTACACGCACGCCATCCTGGCCGCTGTCGGTCTGGCCGCGCTGGTGCTCCGCTCGTCCCAGGCGTTCCTGGTCGTCAAGCTGGTCGGCGCCGCCTACCTGGTCGGCCTCGGCCTCTGGCTGCTGTGGTCCACGATCCGCCGCCGGCCCGCTCCGGGCCCCGCGCGGAGGCTGCCGTGGCGTGGACACCACCCCTACCTTCAGGGGCTACTCGGTAACGTCCTGAATCCGAAGGCCGCCGCCATCTACCTCACCCTCGCACCGCAGTTCCTCGAACCGGGTCGGCCGGTGCTGGTGCCGATGCTGCTGCTGGCCACGGCGCACGCGGCCCTGCACACCTGCTGGCTCGCCGGATGGGCCGCCATCTCCGGCGCCGCCGCCCGGCTGCTGCGGACGGCCAGTGTTCGGCGCGCGCTCGACCGGCTGACCGGCGCGCTCCTGCTCGGCCTCGGTGTGCGTGCGGCGGCGACCTGAGCCTCGTGGTGGACGCCTCGTTGGCGCGTGCTGCGGCGACCTGAGCCCTGAGTGGACGCCTCGTCGGTGCACGCCGCCGCCGAGGGCACCGCGCCGCCGACTGTAGGCCCGGGTCCACAGCAGAATCAATACTTGAAGAAGTTAATTATTCGCCTAGGATTTCGTCCATGTTTCCTGGGAGCGACACGGGCTCGCTCGCCGGAGCACCGGCGGCGACGGCGGTGTTCACGGCGGTGCTGACCGAGGGGCCGGTGAGCAGGGTCAACCTCGCGCGCCGGCTCGGGCTCTCCTCGGCCGCCGTCACCAAGGCCGCCCGTCCGCTCATCGACCTGGGCTATCTGCACGAGATGGCCGCGACCGAGCGCAGCGGGCCGGGCGCCGGTCGCCCGGCCAGCCCGTTGGCCGTCCGGCCCGACCGCGAGTTCTTCCTCGGCGTGAAGATCACCGCCGACGAGCTGATCGGCGTGGTGTGTGACCTCTGCGCGCAGGTCCGGGCCACCGCCCGCCGGCCGCTGACCGACCCCGACGTCGAGGCCGTCCTCACCGAGATCGGCCGGCTCACCGACGACCTGCTGGACGCCTTCGGTGGCGACCGGAGCCGGGTCCGCCGGCTCGGGATCACCCTCTCCGGTGACGTCGACCGCACCACCGGGCTCGTCCGCTACTCACCGTTCCTGCACTGGCGCGACGTGCCCCTGGGTCGACGCGCGGCCCAGAGCACCGGATTCACCGTGACGGTGGAGAACGACGTCAAGGCCCTCACCGCCGCCGAGCACTGGTTCGGCGAGGGGGTGGGCGCCGAGTCGTTCGCCCTGGTCACCGTGGGCACCGGCATCGGCTGCGGGCTGGTGGTCAACGGCCGACTCGTCTCCGGCTCGTACGGGGTGGCCGGCGAGATCGGCCACCTCGCCGTCGACGCGACCGGGCCCGATTGCCACTGCGGCGGACGCGGCTGCGTCGAGTCGATCGCCGGCACGGACGCCATCGTGGCGCAGGTCCGTGCCCGCACCGGTCGGCCCGACCTCGGCATGGACGAGGCCGTGGCCCTCGCGCGCGGCGGCCACGACGAGGTGCGAGCCGTCTTCACCCGCGCCGGTAACGCGATCGGTTGCGGCATCGCGGCCGTCGCGAACCTGGTGGGTCCAACCCGGATCGTCGTCTCCGGCGAGGGGCTGGCCGCCTACGACCTGTTCGACAGCCACATCCGCACGAGCTTCGAGCGCCAGGCCTTCGGCGCCGCCGCGCGGTGTCCCCTCTCCATCCGCCCGCTGCCCTTCGAGGCATGGGCCCGCGGAGCAGCCGCGGTCAGCATTCAATCGCTCGTTCTCCCCTGACCCCACGATCCACCGTGCCACCAGGAGGTTGACTGTGCCGTCACCAACGACAACCCAGAGAAAGCCCGGCCGGCGCCGAACCGGCGCGCCCCTCGTGGCCGCCGCGCTGGCCGCGATCCTCGGCGTGGGCGCGGCCCCGGCCCAGGCCGCCCCGACGGCGGCTCCCGCGCCGAATGCCCCGACGCCGTCCACCGCTGCCGTCGCGGAGCGGCCCTTCATGGGCTGGACCAGTTGGACGATGCAGTCCTCCAAGTACCCGGGCCTGAACCCGGACGGCGACTACAGCTACCTGACCGAGGTCAACGTCCTCAAGCAGGCCGACGCCCTCGCCGCCAAGCTGAAGCCGTTCGGCTACGAGTACGTCAACATCGACGCCGGCTGGTGGCGCGACAACGCCTGGGTGCCGAAGTTCGACGAGTACGCCCGGCAGACGCCCGACCTCACGCGCTTCCCCCGGGGTATGAAGGCCGTCGCCGACCACATCCACGGCAAGGGCCTGAAGCCCGGCATCTACCTGCCCGTGGGCCTGGAGAAGGAGGCGTACAACAACGGCGCGACGCCGATCTGGAACGCGTCCGGCTGCACCACCGCGAGCATCGTCTACCCGGACCTGCGGACCACCAACGGCTGGGACAGCGCGTACAAGCTGAACTTCGACAACCCCTGCGCGCAGAAGTACATCGACTCGCAGGCGCAGCTCTTCGCCGACTGGGGGTACGACTTCCTCAAGCTCGACGGGGTCGGCCCGGGTTCGTTCAAGTCCGGTGACAACTATGACAACGTTGCCGACGTGGCGGCCTGGCAGAAGGCCATCGCCACCGCCGGCCGGCCGATCCACCTCGAGCTGTCCTGGTCGCTCGACATCAACCACGCCGCCGACTGGAAGCGCTACTCCAACGGCTGGCGGATCGACACCGACGTCGAGTGCTACTGCAACACCCTGGTGAGCTGGGAAAACTCGGTCGACGACCGGTTCGACGACGCACCGGCCTGGAGCCGCAAGGCCGGCCCCGGCGGCTGGAACGACCTCGACTCGCTCAACGTGGGCAACGGCGAGATGGACGGCCTCACCAAGGCCGAACGGCAGTCGTACGCGACGCTCTGGGCCATCTCGAAGTCACCGCTGTACACCGGAGACGACCTCACCCGCCTCGACGAGTACGGCCTGTCCCTGCTGACCAACCGCGAGGTCATCGCCATCGACCAGAACGGTGGCGCGCCGGCCCGGCCGGTCACCCCGGTCGGTGACCAGCAGGTCTGGGGTGCGAAGAACCCGGACGGCAGCTACTCCGTCGCCCTGTTCAACCTCGGCGACGCGCCGGCCTCGGTCACCGCCCACTGGGCGGCGTTCGGGTTCACCGGCAACGCCTCGGTCCGCGACGTGTGGAACGGCCGGAACCTCGGCACGACCAAGAACAAGATCACCGCAGCCCTGCCCGCGCACGGCTCACGGCTGTACACCGTCCGGCCCGGCGGCACCGCGGTGGCCCCCACCAGCTACGAGGCGGAGTCCCCGGCCAACACGGTGAGCGGCAACGCCTCCGTCAACGAATGTGACGCCTGCTCCGGTGGCAAGAAGGTCGGCAACCTCTACGTCGGCGGCAAGGTGCAGTTCAACGACGTCACGGTGCAGAAGGACGGGATCTACACCGTCACCGTCGCGTACGTCAGCGGCGACGCCCGCTCGGTGAACGTCGCCTCCAACGGAGGCAACGGCACCTACCTGAAGTTCCCGTCCACCGGCGACTGGGGCACGGTCGAGACCGTCAGCGTGCAGCTCGCCCTGAAGGCCGGCGCGAACACCATCACGTTCGACAGCGGCACCTGGTACGCCCCCGACATCGACAAGATCGACGTACCGAAGACCCTCTGACGTACCCGACGCGGCCCGGTTGACCCCCAACCGGGCCGCGCCCGTCCGCGCATCCGCCGATCCCCCAGGCTGGAGACCCCGATGGAAGACCGGAACACCGAAACGCCCGCCACCCGTCCGAGCCGTCGAGGTTTCCTCGCGCTCGCCGCCGCCTCCGGCGCGGCCACCGCCCTCGGTGGCCTGCCCGCCTTCGCCGCCTCGGCGGCACCACGGCGTCCCACCACGTCGCCGATGCTCGCCACGGCCGTCGCCGCGAGGAACCAGCTCTGGTGGCAGGCGCCCGGCTCGGCCACCTCCATGATCGAGCAGGGTCTGCCGGTCGGTAACGGCCGACTCGGCGCGCTCGCGAGCAACGACCCGTCCCGGGAACTGTTGACGATCACCGACGCCACGCTGTGGACCGGCGGCCGCAACGACACCCTGGAGAGCGACGGCCAGTTCCCCTACGGCCGCGCGGACTTCGGCTCGCTGACCATGCTGGCCACGCTCACCGTCGACATCCCCGGCCATGACCTCGGCACCGTCGACAACTACCGCCGCACCCTCGACCTCGCGCAGGGCGTGGTCAGCGCCGCGTACGACATCGCCGGTGTCGGCTACCGACGGGAGATCTTCGCCAGCCGCCCCGACGACGTCATCGTCCTGCACTTCACACAGCAGGGCCGCGGCACGTACACCGGCAGCGTCTCGCTGGCCGGCACCCACGGCGAGTCCACCACCGCCGACAGCGCGGGGCGGTACGCGTCGTTCGGCGCCTCGTTCGCCAACGGCCTGCGCTACGGGGCCGCCGTCACCGCGTACAGCAGCACCGGGACGGTGGCGGTCAGCGGCACGTCGATCTCCTTCACCGGCTGCCGGGAGCTCACCGTCGTGGTCAGCGGTGGCACCAACTACGCCCCCGACGCCGCCGCCGGGTTCCGCAACCCGTCCGTGCAGCCCGAACGGCTGGCCCGCAGCAAGGTCCTGGCCGCCGCCCGCGAGTCCGCACGCGACCTGCTGCACACCCACGTCGCAGACTTCCGTCCGGCATTCGAGCAGTTCGCCATCGACCTCGGCACGTCGTCCGCCACGCAGCGCGAGCTGGACACCTGGGAGCGGGTGCAGGCGCGCTGGCGGGACAACGTCCCCGACCCGGAACTCGAGGCCGCGTACCTCCAGTTCGGCCGCTACCTGATGATCTCCGGATCGCGGGGCAGCCTGCCGATCGGTCTGCAGGGCCCGTGGTTGGACGGCAACGACCCGGACTGGATGGGCGACTACCACACCGACGTCAACATCCAGATGTGCTACTGGCTGGCCGACCGGGCGGGTCTCGCCGACACCTTCGACGCGTACGCGGACTACTGCGTCGCACAGTTGCCGGTCTGGACCGAGGTCACCCAGCGGCTGTTCAACACGCCGACCAACCGGTTCCGCAACTCCAGCGGCAAGATCGCCGGGTGGGCCGTCGCCTTCTCCACCAACCCGTACGGCGGCAGCGGCTGGTGGTGGCACCCGAGCGGCAACGCGTGGCTCTGCCAGAACCTGTTCGAGCACTACGAGTACACCCAGGACCGCGCCTACCTCGCGAAGATCTACCCGGTCATCAAGGGCGCCGTGGAGTTCTGGGAGAGCCGGCTGATCACCACGACCGTCACCGACGCGTCCGGCGCGTCGCGCGAGGTGCTCGTCGCCGACAGCGACTGGTCGGCCGAGCACGGCCCGCAGGACACCAAGGGCAACACCTACTCGCAGGAGTTGGTGTGGAACCTCTTCACGAACTACCACACCGCGACCCAGGTGCTCCGCCGGGACACCGGCTACGCCGGGACCATCGAGGGGCTCCGGCAGCGCCTCTACCTGCCCGAGGTCAGCCCCACCTCCGGCTGGTTGCAGGAGTGGATGTCGCCCGACAACCTCGGCGAGACCACCCACCGGCACCTCTCCCCCCTGATCGGCCTCTTCCCCGGCGACCGCATCCGCCCGGACGAGTCCACCCCGAAGGAGATCGTGGCCGGCGCGACCGCCCTGCTCACCGCGCGCGGTATGAACAACTTCGGCTGGGCCAACGCCTGGCGCAGCCTGTGCTGGACCCGGTTGAAGGACGCCGAGAAGGCGTACCAGCTCGTCGTCACCAACCTGAAGCCGTCGACGAACGGCAGCAACGGCAGCGCCATGAACCTCTTCGACATCTACGAGACGAACCCCGGCCGCGGCATCTTCCAGATCGACGCCAACCTGGGCACACCCGCCGCGGTCGTCGAGATGCTGGTCTACTCCCGCCCGGGCCACGTCGAGTTGCTGCCCGCGCTGCCCGCCGCCTGGGCGGCCGCCGGCTCGGTGTCCGGGGTGGGCGTCCGCGGTGGATTCGTCGCCGAATTCAGCTGGCGTAACGGCACGGTCACCCAGGTGACGCTGACGAGCGTCGGCGGTCGCACCACGACCCTGGTCGCCGGCGGCACCTCGCGGCGCATCACCCTCAAGCCCGGTGAATCCGTCACGGTACGGAGCCTCTGATGTCGATCGGGCACGGCTACCGGCGCGGCGTGTCGACGTTCGTCGCCGCGCTGGTCACGGCGGTCTGCGTACCCCTGGTTGTTCCGCCGGTGGCGGCCACGGCCGGTTCGGCGGTGCGCCACCCGGTGATCACCTGGGGTGCCAGCGCCGACCGGCAGGGTGCCGGACCTGCCGAGCGCAGCTACCGGCTGGTGGTCCGCACGAGCGTGGGCGGCACCGACCTGCGCATCCGTCTGACCAACGCCTTCGGCGAGCATCCGGTCACCTTCGCCAGTGCCTACGCGGGTCTGCAGCGGCAGGGTGCGGAGCTGGTGCGCGGCAGCAACCGGCGGCTGACCTTCGGCGGGCAGCCGTCGGTCACCGTGCCGGCCGGTGCGACGGTGCTCAGCGACCCGCTGCCGGGGAAGCTGGCCGCGCAGAGCAACCTGGTCGTCAGCCTGTACGTCACCGGCGCGCAGGGTCCGACGACCGGTCACGGCATGGCCATGCAGACGTCGTACGCGACCGCCGGTGACCACGCCGCCGAGGAGGCGGCGGGCAACTGGACCGATCCGATGGGCTCCTGGTACTGGCTCGACGCGGTCAGCGTGCAGACGTCCACCGCGATCAGCTCGGTGGTGACCCTCGGCGACTCGATCACCGACGGCTGGGCCTCCAGCACGGACGAGAACCGCCGCTGGCCCGACTACCTGTCCCGGCGGCTGCAGGCCGCGTCGGGCAGCCCGGTGAAGGGCGTGGCCAACGAGGGCATCTCCGGCAACAAGGTGCTCGCCGACGGCGCCGGAGAGGCCGCGCTGCGCCGCCTCGATCGCGACGTGCTCTCCCACCCCGGGGTGAGCACGGTGTTCGTGCTGGAGGGCATCAACGACCTCAAGGCCCACAGCGGCGTGACGGTCGACGACCTGGTCGCCGGCTATCAGCAGCTGGCCGACCGGGTGCACGCGGCGGGCAAGTGCGTCGTGGGTGCCACGATCCTGCCGTACAAGGGCTGGTCCGAGTACGACGCCGCCGGTGAGGCCGTGCGCCAGGGCGTCAACGACTGGATCCGGCACGGCGGCGCGTTCGACGCCGTCGTCGACCTCGACACGATCACCCGCAGTCCGTACGACCCGCAGGCGATCCTGCCGTTCTTCGACGGCGGCGATCACCTCCATCCGAACGACAAGGGCATGCAGGCGATGGCCGACGCGGTCGACCTGTCGGCGCTTCGCTGCGACCGCTGAGCAGCGCGTAGTGTGCGTCCGGCCGGCCACTCCGGTGGCCGGCCGGACTCGTTCCCGTGATCTGGGGGCTGACATGCCCTGCGGGTACCGATAGCGTCGATCGAGATCCGTCTGTCACCCCCTGGAGGAGACGCCGATGTTCGAGGAGTTCATGGGCATCCCCGCCCACCCTCTCCTGCTGCATGCCGCGGTCGTGTTCGTTCCGCTGCTGGCGCTCCTCACGATCGGCTACGCGTTCGTCGCACTGATCCGTCCGCACACCCGCTGGGTGCTGGGGCTGCTCGCCCTGGCCGCACCGGTCTCGGCGCTCCTGGCGAAGCTCTCCGGTGACGCCTTCTTCGAGCGGCTGCGCTCGGCCAACCGGGTCACCCCGGAGTTCCTTCCGAAGCTGGAGGCGCACCAGGAGTTCGGCGACATCACGCTCTGGGCCACGATCGGGCTGGCGATCGTGGCGCTGGCCCTGGTGCGGTTCGTTCCGCCGCGAGCGGTCGCCACGAGCACCACCGATGGCGAGAGCACCACGGCCGGCACCGGTCGGGCGCTGACCCTGTCGTTGCAGGTGCTGTCGCTGGTGGCCGCGGGCGTCGTCCTGTACTACGTGTTCCGCACCGGCGACTCCGGCGCGAAGGCGGTCTGGGAAGGGCAGTGACCTGACCCGGCGATCTCCTGCCGCGCCCGCCACGAGAGGGCCACGAGCCACCCCGAGATGAGCACCGCTCCGACGGCGAAGCGGATGCTCGCACTCTCCTCGCTCCACGGCGGTGCGGTGAGCACGAACGCGACGACGCCGCTGGTCGCACTGTAGGCGGCCCAGCCCCGACGCCCCTGGCCGGCGAAGCGCCGCGCGGCCAGCACACCGGCCGCGCTGAGAGACAGGAACGCCGCGGCACCGCAGACGATGTGCAGGATGCTGCCCGTGCTGGCCTGCTCGGGGATCCCTGCAGGGGCGCCGGGCGGCCAGCCCGACGCCGGGTCGGGCGTGAAGATCCCGCCACCGACCATCGCCACCCCGTAGACGCCGACCAGCACCGGCACCGCCGTGCCGGCCCGACCGGACCGCAGCGCCCGCCACAGGCCCACCGCGAAGGCGACGGCCAGCAGCCCGGTGCCCACGAACGCGATGACCTGCAGCCAGCCGAGATCACCGAGGGTGAGGGAACTGATCGCGTGCCGGCGCAGGTCGAACCCGCTGCGGGTGAAGGCCTGCCCGAACGACAGGGCGGGAAAGAGGAGCCCCGCGATCGTGCCGCACCTCAGCAGAGACCGGGTTCGGCGGCGCCGGGCCGACCCTGCCGTTGCGGGAACGGTAGTCAAGGACGTCATGGGCGTACCTCTCGGGTCGGCGTCACGGTCCACCATCACGACGAACGAGGCCAGCCCGGGATCGACACCACCGGCGAAAAAGGTACGGCCCGGTCCGCGGACCGGGCCGTACCGTGCTGGAGACGATCAGCCGGCGTTGTACGCCCGGATGATGGTCTGGTCGATACCGCTACCCCGGTTCGCGGCGGCCTTCACCCGCAGCGACACCGACTTTCCGGCGGCGGCTCCCGGCAGCTCGGCCCGGTAGCTGTCCCCGATGCGGGTGACCCGAGCCGTCTTCCACGTCGCACCCTCGTCCGTCGAGGTCCAGACCTGGAACGACGTCACCTGCTGCGCCCGTACCCCGTGCGCCTGACGGACGGCGAACTCGGCCGTTCCCCCGGTGGCGTGGTTGTTGTCGTCCATCGGCAGTGCGTAGTCGACCGCGAGCAGGGGCAGCGGCACGCTGCCGGTGCCTTCCGGCCCGGCGGACCGGAACGTCCACGCGGTGCTGACCCGGGTGGAGAACGGCAGGATCAGGCTCGTGTCCACGTCGAGGGTCAACCGGTAGTCCGACGCCTGCTGCGGAACGGTGACGTCGGCGAGCGGGTAATCCCGCTCATCGACCAGCTTGCCGTTACGGGACAGCGACAGCTTGCGCTTCACGCCGATCGAGTTGCCCTGCAGGCAGTCGGCCCGCTGGTGCTGGTCGACGAGCGACGCGAGGTCGATGTGCAGGTTGCCCCGGGTCCGTGACGGCGCGGTGGCGCAGCTGAAGCCGTCGCCGGCCGGGTCGTCGTACCAGCCGGAGTGCAGCGGCTGCCGTGCCCAGATCTTGGCCTGCCGACTACCCGGCTGGTAGCTGCGGGGCGCCTCCTGGGCGGCCAGACCACCGTAGACACCCTCGTCCATCCAGCGGATGCCGGGCGTGACGTAGTCGGTGCGGTACGGCGGCAGGTTCCCCTCGTTGGTCTGGGCCACCGGCACCCCGTCCGGGGTGAAGCCGGTACGGACCAGCTGGGTGTCCATCCCGGCCAGGTCCACGTGGTGGAACCGCTCGTCGATCCGGGCCAGCGTGGCCTGCTCGGCCCGGGTCACCCGGAAGGCGGGGTCGGCCGGAACGCCGCCCGCGTATTCGTGCACCAGGCTGTAGCGGTACGGGCTGGCCGTGCCGGCCGGCGCGTCCAGGCCGAACGCCGCCCAGGCGCGCCGCTCACCGACGCTGGGCTTCGGCAGCGCCGACGTGCGGATCGCCGTCGCCGTCCCGTACCCGCTGATCTGCAGGAACCGGGACAGGCCGTTCGGAGCGGTCTGGACGGTGGTGACGTCGATCCTGGTGGGCTTGGTGGCGACGCCCTCGACGGTCGCCGTCACCGGCCGGGCCCGCGCCGGGTCGAGGGTGATGGTGCGAGGTCCGGTGACGTTCAGGTCGGTTTCGCCGACGAGCGTCGTCTCCAGCACGTCGTTGTCGACGTAGTAGGCCACGGACGCGCCGAGGACCGAGTAGTGACCTTCCGGCACCCGGACGGTGAAGGTGTCGCCCGGCGCCCCGGACGCCCCGTCGAAGTAGAGCAGCGGGTCGCGGAGATTGGTGACCGGCACGTTGATCCAGCTCTCGGCGCCCTCCTTCAGCCCGGTCAACGGCTTCGTCTTGATCGTCAGATCGAAGCTGCGCGGCTCGACGTAGAAGCTCACCGGAGTGGTCGAGACCAGCTTGTGGCCGGCGGTGCGGGCCGTGATGGTGGCCATGTAGTAGCCGGGCCGGCCCGCCAGCGCCGCGCGGTTGATGCGGAGCGTCGCTTCGCCCTTCGACGTCAGCCTGGTCGTCGAGAGCGACACCGCGCCGCGCGGCACCGGCTTCGCGTCGTGGTTGACGACCGTCACGTCGAGGTCGAGGCCGGCCGGCGCGCCGGTCCAGCTCAGCGTCGTCTCGCTGGTCCCGGCCTGCGGGTAGGCGAAGGTGCCGAGGTTGACCACCGGCTGGTTGCTGGTCGGGCCGCCGAGGGCCCGGGCCGCGTTGAGCCGGCCGGCGCCGACGGCGTACGGGTCGATGTCGGCCAGCGGGTCGGCGGCGCCGACGAGTGCGGCCTTGAGCCGGGCGCCCGTCCAGTCCGGGTGCCGCTGCACGAGCAGGGCGGCGGCGCCGGCCACGTGGGGGGTGGCCATCGAGGTGCCGGACAGGCCCTCGTAGTACTGGTCGATCGGGTCCTGCAGGTTGGTGCCGGCGGCTCGGGCGGCGACGATGTCGACGCCGGGCGCGACCAGCTCCGGCTTGGCCACGTTGCTGGTGATCAGTGGGCCGCGGCTGGAGAAGTCGGCGAGCTTGTCGTTGCGGTCGACGGCGCCGACGGTCAGCGCCGAGGCGGCGGAGCCGGGCGAGGAGATGGGGCCACCGCTGTTGCCGGCGGCGATGACGAAGAGCGCACCGGTCTGCTTGCTCAGCTCGTCGACGGCGAGCGACAGCGGATCGTTGCCGTCGTCCGGGTCGGAGCCGCCGAGGCTCATGCTGACGACGTCGGCCCGGGCCGCGGCCCACTCCATGCCGGCGATGATGCCGGAGTCCTCGCCGTAGCCGTGGTCGTCGAGGACCTTGCCGATGACGAGCTGCGCCCCCGGCGCGACGCCGCTGCGCTGGCCGTGGGAGGCAGCGCCGGTGCCGGCGACGGTCGACGCGACGTGCGTACCGTGGCCGTTGTGGTCGACGGCGTCGCCGCCCTCGGCGGTGAAGTCGGCCCGCTCGGCGACCCGGCCGACCAGGTCCGGGTGGCTGAAGTCGGCGCCGGTGTCGAGCACCGCGACCCGGGCGCCCTTGCCGGTGTAGCCGGCCTTCCAGGCGTCCGGCGCGGCGATCTGGCTCAGGTTGCGGTCGAGGTCACCGTGGGGGGCGGTGCCGGTCAGCGCGGTGGCGCGGACCTTGCGGTCGAGCCAGACCTTCTTCGCGCCCGCGAGCAGCGAGTTGGTCGCCAGCTTCGCGGTGGCCGGGCTCTTCTTGGGTACGTGGCCAGCCACCGCGCCGATGCTCGGCAGCGGCAGCGTGTCGCTGAGTGCGGCCACCCGCACCGACGTGGTGGCGGGCTGCACGATGACCGGCAGGCTCGTGGTGTTCTCGTCGTCGTAGCCGTCGGCGATCAGCGCGGTGACGTCGAAGAGGTCGGGGTCGAGGACCGGGCCGACCTGAGACGCGACGCGGGCGGGAATGACGTGCAGGTGGCCGTCCGGACCGCAGGTCTGTCGAATCACCGCGGTCGGGTCGGCCGGCTGGATCGTGGCCCGGGGGCAGCCCGATCCGGTGCTTCGAACGGTCACCACGTCCCCGGTGAGCAGGGTGACGGTGTACGTCCTCCCGCCGACGGGGGCGTCGGAACTGCCCGCCGGTGCGGCACCGCCGGGGCCGGCCGTGGCCGGGCCGCCGGGCGCGGCGCTCAGCGCCGTTGCCGTGACAGCGACGGCCAGCAGCCACCGTGTTTTCCTGAGCATCTTGCTCCCTGTCCTACGTGGGGGAATGCGCCTCCTGGGCGACTCGGTGCAAGATCCTATGGCTGGCGGCACCGCTTTTTAACCCCCGTGACCGGACTATTTCACGGCCTGGTTCCGCGACGTCACGCCTGCGTGAGCCCAGTTTCCACAATGCGTCACCGATACCCGCGGCGCGATATTCATCAGCTATTCATCCACATCGGCAAGTGTGGTTGTCGCGTAAACCCCTATCGCGTCGTCGACCCGCTGGCCATCGACGGCGAGGCTGGACCGGACATAGCATGGGGGTGAATGGATCTTCGGGATCCATCCTCGGCCGACCCCCGGCAACCAGTCCGACCGAAGGGAGACGCCCGTGCGTCGACCCCCCTTGGCACTACTCGGCGTCGGTGTCTCCGGCGCCCTGCTCCTGAGCGCGGCCCCGGCGGCAGCGGCGGCTCCGCCCGCGGCGGCCACCCCGACGGGCATCGTGGTCAGCGACGGCATGACCCAACCCGTGTTCTCGCTCGCCGACGCGATCGAGGAACGGGTGTTCGTCCAGACCCCGGTGGACACCGACCACGATGGCCGCCGCGACCGGGTGGCGATCGACATCTCGCGCCCGCGAGAGACCGCCACCGAGGGCTTCAAGGTCCCGGTCATCTTCGAGCACAGCCCGTACCGCAAGGACACCTGGGGCGACGTCCCGTACCCGAGCGTGCTGGTGGACGACCTGCCGCAGAACGGCTCGACCAACTCCGCGCTGCGCGCCCCCGACGCGGGCGCCCAGCGCGCGAAGGCCAAGGCCAACCTGCCGGGCTCGCTGGACGACTACTACGTGCCACGCGGGTACGCGGTGGTGCTCGGCCAGAGCGTCGGCACCGGCGACTCGGACGGCTGCCCGACCAGCGGTGACCAGGCCGAGACGCTCGGCACCAAGGCGGTCATCGACTGGCTGAACGGTCGGGCGAAGGGGTACGACGCGAACGGCGCCCCGGTCACCGCCGGCTGGACCACCGGCGCGGTCGGCATGACCGGCGTCTCCTACAACGGCACGCTGCCCAACCAGGTGGCCACCACCGGGGTCAAGGGCCTCAAGACCATCGTGCCGGTCTCCGCGATCAGCAGCTGGTACGACTACTACCGGGCCAACGGTCTGGTCGTCGCACCCGGCACGTTCCAGGGCGAGGACCTCGACATCCTGGCCCAGTACACCGCCGGCCAGGCGCGGGCCCAGGGCCCCTGCGCCGACGAGCTAGCGGCGATCACCGAGGAGCAGGACCGGGTCACCGGCGACTACTCGAAGTTCTGGGCCGACCGCGACTACCTCGACGCCCGCGACGTCAAGGCCAGCGTCTTCGTCGTGCACGGCCTCAACGACTGGAACGTCAAGACCGAGCACTTCGCCGGCTGGTGGGACGAGCTCGCCAAGCGCGACGTGCCGCGCAAGATCTGGCTGCACCAGGGCGGGCACGGCGGGCCGGGCAGCAGCGCCTCGGTGACCCTGCCCAGCGGCCAGACCTGGACGTACAAGCAGACCGAGAACCGCTGGTTCGACTTCTGGCTGTGGAACGTGCGCAACGGCATCATGGACGAGCCGACCGCCGTGCTGCAGCGCGAGGACCGGGCCTACACCACGTACGCCAACTGGCCCGACCCGGCCGCCCGCGAGGTCGGCCTGACGTTCGCCGCGACCGACGCGACCGCCCCGGGCACGCTCACCTCCGGTAAGCCGCCGAAGGCCAGGGTCGAGCAGAGCTTCGTGGACGAAGGTCGGACGATCCACCCGGACACCCTGGTGTCCAATCCGGACACGGCGAGCGCGAACCGGCTCGTCTACCGCTCCCCCGCCCTGACCCAGAACGTCCGCATCTCCGGACGCCCCGAGATGCGGCTGCGGCTGGCGATCGACAACAAGCCGGACGCGAACCTCACCGCGTACCTGGTCGACTACGGTCCGGCCGGCTCGACCGCCGCGCCGACCGTGGTGACCCGCGGCTGGATGGACCCACAGAACCGCAAGAGCCCGGCCCGTACCGAGTCGGTACGGCAGGGCAAGCTGTACGACTACCGCTGGACCCTGGAGCCGAAGGACTACATCTTCCAGGCCGGCCACCGGATCGGCGTGGTCGTCTTCTCCAGCGATCAGGAGTACACCCTGCTGCCGCTGGGTGGCACCGAACTGCGCGTCGCACCGAATGACAGCGAACTACGGCTGCCGGTGGTCGGCGGACGGGCCGTACTCGGCTTCTGAGTGCGTCGCTCTCTCGACGCTTGGTGGGGCAGTCCGGAGGTTCGGGCTGCCCCACCAACGTCCATTGCACGCGCGGCACGCGGCACGCGCGGCACGCGGCACGCACGGCACGCACGGCACGCACGGCACGCGCCCAAGATCCGTACAACTTCGGGGAAGTTGCTGCCTCCGGCGCGCCGCAAGCAGCACTTTCCCCGAAGTTGTGCGGATCTTGGCGGCTGAGCCCGCTGAGATCGTATTCGATCCAGGATGTAGTGGCCTCGGTCGCGCCTGGAGGGCACTACATCCTGGATCGAGCACGATCATCGGCCTGCCAATGCCCGCAGGCGCCTCCCGGAATCGGGCAATATGCCCCACGGCGGCCTGTCGGGTGCGCAACTTCAGGGAAACTGCTGCCTCGCCTGCTGGGGAGGCAGCAGTTTCCCTGAAGTTGCGTCCACCAAGCCGCCCGGTGAGCGGGGGCGGGGTTGGGGTGGCGGCGCGCGGCCGTTACCTGTGGGGTGAGTGTCCGGTTCCGTTTGCGGTGGGGTGAGCTCGTTGGCCCGGTTGGGGCCGAGTGTCCCGTGGGCGGGGCCACTCTGAGGGTGGAATCGTGGGCCGGGGCCGGGTCGTTGAACATGGCATACCACCGCGGCTTCCCCAGCCCGGTGCGGCAGCCGCCGAGAACACATGGCAGGCCGCCACGGCACACCCTCGTAACCACCGGCCGCCGGGAACACCCGCCAAGCCACCACGGTTACACCCCAGATCCGGTGGCCGTCGAGAGACCCGCCAGGCCCGCGGTTGCACGGTGGCCGCCGGGAACACCCGCCCGGCCGCCACGGTTGCATCCCCAGACCACGGTGGCCGTCGAGACACCCGCCAGGCCGCGGTAGCACGGTGGCCGTCGGGAACACCCGCCGAGCCGCCACGGTTACACCCCCGGACACCCGAGCAGGCCCCCCGGCCGCCGGGCAGATCCCCCCGAAACTTTCCCCCGCACGTCGCGCGGTCGCAGCACGCCGCGCCCATCCCCCGAGGCAGAGGAGCACGCCATCATGCGTACCGATCTGATCCGTCGCACCGCTCTGACCGCTGCTGGTCTCGCGTTCACCGGTGG